>CAZWJM010000023.1:0-19599 GCA_964634435.1 uncultured Oscillospiraceae bacterium
GGAAACCAAATTGCAGAATGGCCTGAACTTCCCGACAGTTTATTTAGGTTTGGCTGCTCAAGCAATCAACTGACAATGTTGCCTGATTTGCCGAATGGCTTGGAGTATTTGGATTGCAGTGTAAACCAAATTACAGAATGGCCTGAACTGCCCGACAGTTTATTTAGGTTGTACTGCTCAAACAATCAACTGACAATGTTGCCTGATTTGCCGAGTGGATTGCAGACTTTACACTGTGGCGACAATCAACTTACGTCACTGCCAACATTGCCGGATGGCTTGCAAGAAGTGTATTGCTGCAACAATCCACTTGCTGAATTTCCTACCTTACCTGACAGTCTAACAACGATAGGATACAGCGCGTTTGCCGGTTGCAGCAGTCTGACGGACGTGACTATACCCGACAGCGTGACAACAATAGGCGACGGTGCGTTTGGCGGTTGCAGCAGCCTGACGAACGTGACTATACCCGACAGCGTGACGACGATAGGCGACAGTGCGTTTCACGATTGCAGCAGCCTGACGAGCGTGACAATACCTGACGGCGTAACAACGATAGGTCGGTATGCGTTTAGCGGTTGCAGCAGTCTGACGAGCGTGACGATACCCGACGGTGTGACAGAGATAGGCGACAGTGCGTTTTACGATTGCCGCAGCCTGACGAGTGTGACTGTGCCTGCCAGCTTAACAACGGTGGGAGAACGAGCATTTTATGGTTGTAGCAGTATATGTAATGTTAGTTACAAAGGCAACTCTGAGCAGTGGAATAATATAGACATTGGTGGAGGAAATGAATGGTTTACTCAAACGTTTTCAGGGAAAGTTGATAACGTTGAGTGGAGTTATGACGATGGTGTGCTCACCATAAGCGGCACTGGGTGCATACTAGACGGCCCGTGGAAAACGTTTTCTGATAGCATAACTAGAATTGTCATCGAAGCTGGTATAACTGCTATAGGCAACAGTGCGTTTAGCTGTTGCAGCAGGCTAGCGAACGTGACTATCTCTGATAGCGTGACAGTGATAGGAGACTCCGCATTTAGCGATTGTACATCACTAACAAACATAACTATACCGAGCAGCGTGACGTCAATAGGCAATGACGTATTTTGGCGCTGCGAGGCGTTAAAAAGCGTAACTATACCAAGCGGTGTGACAACGATAGGTGATAGAGCGTTTGAATACTGCCACGCACTGGATAGCATAGCTATACCCGATAGTGTTACGGCAATAGGCGACGATGCTTTCTCCAACTGCGGAAGTCTTACGGATATAAATTATTCGGGTACGGATGAGCAGTGGAATGCAATCGATATCGGCGAAGGCAACAATTGGCTTACTCGAGACTTTTCCGGCATATGCGGCGGTGAAGGTGACGGTACAAACCTTAAGTGGCAGTTTGACGATGGTGTCCTCACAATCAGCGGCAATGGGAGCATGACAAATGTCACGGAACGGGCGCCATGGGCTGCATTTACTGATTTCATTATTAGGGTAGAAATCGCAGACGGGGTTACTACTATTGGTAATCTTGCGTTTTGGCGTTGTTTTGAACTTACAAGCGTATCTATACCCAATAGTGTAATAACAATAGGCGAAAAGGCGTTTCTACGATGCATATCTTTGACCGACGTAATTATCCCTGACAGCGTTACAACAATAGGTGAATATGCGTTTAAGGACTGCAGCTTTACTGATCTGACAATACCCTCCAGCGTAAAAACAATGGGAATATGCGCATTCGAAGGTTGCGGTTATCTTGAGAATGTAACGATACTTGATGGTGTGGAAGCGATAAGTGACTGGGCCTTTACTATGTGCATGAGGTTAAAGAGTGTTACGATTCCCAGCAGCGTAAAATCAATTGGCAACCAGGCGTTTGATGGCGAGTGCGAGTTGACAGTATACTTCAACGGCACACAGGAGCAGTGGAACAGCATAGAGATTGGCGAGCGCAATCAACCGCTGCGTTCTGCCGAAATCATATTCACCGGCGTTCACACTCACACAACCGAGACCATCAACTACGTTGCGCCGACGTGCACAGAAGACGGCTACACCGGCGACGAGGTATGCACTGTATGCGGTGAAACGGTTTCGACGGGCGAAGTGATCGCGGCCACCGGTCACAGCTACGGCGACGACAATGTTTGCGACGATTGCGGTCATAAGCAGTCCGTCTCCGAGGCGATACAGACCTGGATAAGCGACACCATTCAGACTATACGAAACTTCTTTGATAAGATCTTCGGCAGAGGCTAAAATCAACCCAAAACACAAGCACCCCGTGGGAATCCCACGGGGTGCAGCTTTATCTATTCTCAAGCACGTTCAGGGCGGCGACGAGCATGTCGGCGGCTTCGGCGCGGGTGAGGGCGGAGGTGTCGGCAAGCTCTGCGCGCATGATGCCGCAGGCGTCGAGGTTCGCGGCCGACTGCGCAGCCCAGGCCGGTGCGCCGTCCTTGCTTTCGGTGAAGCTCACGTTTGCAAGGCTCAGCATCCGGTCGAGCATCACGCCGGCCTCGGCGCGGTTAATCTCCGTCTGCGCGTCGAAAAATGCTCCTGCGTTTGATGGGCGGCCCTTGATGACGCCGTCGGCGACCGCGCTGGCGACGTAGGACTTCTGCCACACGGGGATGCTCCCGTCGTCGACAAAGCCCGTGCTCACGACGCCCGAGAGCACGTCCGCGCCCATGACGTTCATGCACATGCTGATGAATTCGCCGCGGCTGAGCGTCGCGTCGGGCTCAAAGTAGTATTCACCGCCGAGCTGCTTCCCGACGAACGCGCCTGTCTGCGCAAGCCGCACGGCGCTGTAGTAGCTTGCGCTGCCATCCATGTCGGCGTAGGTGACGCTTTTGTTCTTCAGCAGGCGGATTATAACCGTCGCCTCCTGCGAGCGCTTGCCCTCGGCGTCGATGGCCTTGTAGCCGAAGTAGTCGCGCCCGCGCTTGCCCTCGGCGGGGGTGTAGACGAATTTGCCGTCGTCGGAGAGCTCGATGCTGCCCTTGGTCGGCTGGGTCGTTATCTCGAACGTGAGCGCGTCGCCGTCGGGGTCGACCGCCGCGAGCTGCCCGCCGAAGGATACCCCGCGGTAAGTCTCAAACTCGAAGTTTTCCGCGACCGGCGCCGAAGTCTCGGCCGCGGCCGGCGCGATGCCTATGCACACGGCCAGCAGCACCGACAGCGCCGCAATGTATTTTCTCATGGTCTTACCTCCAATAACAGTTTTCAGAGGTATTTTGCCGCACCCCGCGGGGAAATATACGCCGACGCTTACGAGGGCGCAAACATGACCATCGAAGAAGCGTTCGAGGAAATATGCTGCGACGCGCTCGGCGACATGAACGTCTTTGCCGGAACGGGCAGAGTGGACGACGCGCGTTACAGTCAGCTGCTTACCTCCGCAAAAAAATCGGCAGAGCGTCAGGCCAACCAAGGCCGCGCACCGCCGAAGAATAAGGGTGTGAAGTATAGCAGGGAAGCATCAGGCACCATAAAAGAACAAATTAAAAATGCTTCAAACAGTCTGAATAAAATGGACGTTGTTGCTACGGTAAATGCACCCAATTTGAAGGGAATGACTATCAAGCAACAGCGGCAATGGGCGGAAAACTTTTTGAAAACAAGTGGTTATGCTGTGGAGCGTCAGGGGTTTGGCAAAATAGAATTCACTCCGAAACATATCAATGAGGGTTTAAATTATCTCAGCTCACCAGCAGAAGTAGCCGCGTTTGCAGCATTGCCGCGTGTGCTAAAACGCGGAATTGAAATTGATACACATGACCGTCATAAGGGGCGGCAACGTGGCTCAATCACTATTGCAGCTCCTGTAATAATAAACGGCGTTCGCGGCAATATGGCGGTGGTGGTCACAGTCACGTCAAAAAATCATTATCATGCGCATAGGATACTGCTTCCCAACGGTAGCGAATTTACTTTTGATATAAAAAAAGTAGACCCTACACCGGCAGAGGCAGCGCCGAACGCTGAAAGCTCGCCCATCAGATCTACTGAGGACAGTATACCCGCCTCAAGCGAAAATGTCAATACCGAAACTTCCCTCGAATCAAAACAGCTTACCGAGCTGCGGCGGGAGAACAGGGAGCTAAAGGAGCGCGTGGAGTTTTGGCGCGGTCAGACACAGCGCACGACAGCCAAATCTGTACGCAATGGCGACATAAAAATCCACCCACCGCCGCAGCGATTTCACACGCCGCAGGCGTATTTCACATTGCAAAGCAATATTTCACAAATCCCGAAGGGATTTATTTCACTGAAAAAAGCTCTTGTCAAAAGACAAGAGCTTTTTTCCATGGAGCGGATGACGGGAATCGAACCCGCGTCGCCAGCTTGGGAAGCTGGGGCCCTGCCATTAGACGACATCCGCATGCAGTGCCCCTATTTTACACCACGGGGCCTTAATATGCAAGCGTTTCCGCTCGAAATGCGCTGATTTTTATTGCAATGCGCATATACATTTAGTATAATATATCTATTATAGATTTAGGGGTAGAACAAATGGCTTACGTTGAATTCAGAAACGTCAAAAAGACATATAACATGGGCGAAGTGAGCATCGAGGCTCTGCGCGACGCGACGTTCGACATTGAAAAAGGTGAGATCTGCGTCATCGTCGGCGCTTCCGGCGCGGGCAAAACGACGCTGCTGAACATCCTCGGCGGGATGGACAGTCTCACCTCCGGCACGGTCGTGCTCGACGGGCAGGAGATATCGTCGTATTCTTCGCGCGAGCTTACGACCTACAGAAGATACGATGTCGGCTTCGTGTTCCAGTTTTATAACCTTGTGCAGAACCTCACGGCTATCGAAAATGTCGAGCTTGCCGCGCAGATATGCAAGGACCCGATGGACGCGGCAGAGGTTATTGAGCTTGTCGGCTTAAAGGACAGGGCGAGCAATTTCCCCGCCCAGCTGTCCGGCGGCGAGCAGCAGCGCGTTGCCATCGCCCGCGCGCTTGCAAAGAACCCGAAGCTCATGCTCTGCGACGAGCCGACGGGCGCGCTTGACTATAACACCGGCAAGGCTGTCTTGCAGCTTTTGCAGGATTGCAGCCGCAAAAACGGCATGACCGTCGTCATCATCACGCACAACCAGGCGCTCACAGCCATGGCCGACAGGGTGGTTTCCGTCAAAAGCGGCGTCGTCACCGACGTAAGAAACAACGAAAACCCCACACCGATCGAAGATATAGAGTGGTAATGTATGAATTCATCGACTATTAAGCTTACAAAACGCGAGATACGCTCGAGCCTCGGGCGCTACCTTGCGATATTTGCGATAATCGCTCTCGGCGCGGGACTGTTCGTCGGGCTCAGATTGTCGCGCCCGGATTTTCTGGAGACCTACGACAAATATATTGACGAGACATCCTTTTACGATTTCCGCCTTGTCTCCACCCTCGGCCTTACCGATGACGACCTTGCCGAGGTGAAGAAGCTTGACGGCGTTGAGCTTGCCGAGGGCGCAGTCGGCGCGGATTTTCTGTTTAACACCGAGGATGAGGATAACCTCATCATGATGGCGCAGAGCATCACGCAGAAGGTAAACCTCGTTGACCTCAAGGCCGGCCGTATGCCGGAAAAGGCAAATGAGTGCCTTGCTGATCCCAACCTCTATTCCGAGGACGATATCGGCTCGACCATTAAGCTTTCAAAGGATAACAGCGAGCAGACGTTTGACACCTTTGCTTACGATGAATATAAGATCGTCGGCATAACCGAGAGCGTACTGTACATAAACATGGAGCGCGGCTCGTCCACGCTCGGAAACGGCAGCGTCGAAGGCTATATTTATATCCCGATGGACGGCTTCTCGACCGATTACTATACGGATATTTATCTCTGCGTCGATGCGGAGGGATATGTGTATTCCGAAGAGTATGAGGAAAACATCGAAAAGTACGTCGAGCCGCTGGAAAAGCTCATGGCTGAGCGGGCCACGGTGCGGCGTGACAGCATAATCGACGATGCCATGTCCCAGCTTGACGAGGCGCGTGAGCAGTACGAGTCCGGCAAGGCGCAGTATGATGCGGCAAAGGCCGAGTATGACAGCGGGTATGAGCAGTTCATGTCGCAGAAAAACGCGACTATGGCTCAGCTCGAGGCGGCAAAAAAGCAGATCGACGAGGGCGAGAGTATGCTCGCAGACCCCTCGATACTCGATGAAAAGCAGGCAGAGCTCAACGCTGCAAAGGCTCAGCTTGACGCGGGCAAGGCAGAGTACGAAAGCGGCCAGCGGCAGTTTGCGCTCAAAGAATCCCTCACCTACGGAACGGTAAACGAGCAGATATCCTATTATGAGCAGCGCATAAGCTCCCGCCAGGCGGATATCGCCGCGAAAAATGCCGAGATAGCTGACCTGAGTGCGCAGTATCAGGAGGCCGTTGCAAGCGGCAACAACATAAGAGCGCGTACGCTCAAGCTTCAGATAGACACGGCAAACAGCCGCCTTGCAACCTATAACAGCGACCTTGTGCGCTATAACGAGCGCCTTGAATATTACAGGCAGGAGAAAATCAATGCCGACGCGGAGCTTGAGCCGTACCGTCAGCAGCTTGCCGCTGCCAAGGCTCAGCTTGACGAGGGCTACGCGCAGATAGCGGCAGGTCAGGCAGAGCTTGATAATGCCCGTGCGATGCTCAATAGCGGCGCTGCCCAGCTTGCAGAAGCCAAACGGCAGTATGAGCAGGGCAAGGCGGAGGCAGAGCGCGGCTTTGCCGAGGCTGAAAAGGAACTTGCAGCGGGTAAGGCTCAGCTTGACGAAGCAAAGGCTGGCCTTGACGCGGGCGCAGCCGAGCTCACTTCTGCCGAAAAACAGATAAAGAATATTAACCACGCCGACACATATGTCCTCGACCGTGACACGAACGCGGGCTACGTCTGCTTTGAAAGCGACACGAACGTCGTCCAGAGCGTATCGTCGGTGTTCCCGGTGTTTTTCTTCCTCGTCGCGGCGCTCGTGTGCCTTACGACGATGACGAGGATGATAGACGACCAGCGCACGCAGATAGGCATCATGAAGGCCCTAGGCTACTCGTCGGGCGCAATTACGGGCAAGTACCTGTTCTATTCCGGCAGCGCAACGCTGTTGGGCAGCGTGTTCGGCATCGCGGTGGGAAGCTTCCTGTTCCCGGCGATAGTGTGGTTCGGGTACAGCCTTATATACAGCTTCTCGAGCCTCAGATTCGTGATGGACTGGCCGCTTGCGATAGTGATCACGGCGGCAAACCTCGCCGTCACGATGCTTGTAACGTGGTACTGCTGCGCGCGCGAGCTCAAGTGCGCACCCTCTGACCTTATCCGCCCCAAGGCGCCCGAGGCCGGAAAGCGCATACTGCTTGAGCGCATCCCCTCCGTGTGGAACCGCATGAGCTTCATGCGCAAGGTCTCCGCGCGAAATATCATGCGCTATAAAAAGCGCATATTCATGATGCTTCTCGGCATCGGCGGCTGCACGGCCCTCGTCCTTACGGCGCTGGGTCTTAACGACACTATCCAGAACGTCGTAAAGCGCCAGTATGACGACATTATCCTGTATGATTACGAGCTTAGCCTCGCTTATGACGAGACCGACGAGGAGCAGGAGATATTCTTAGACGACGCGGGAAGAAACGTCGAGGACGCTATCTTCCTTTACCGCGGCGTTGCGGAGATAACAGGCCCCGAAACGATAAAAACGGCGACGCTTACCATAACAGACGGCGAAGGCCTTGAAAAATTCATGAGCCTTGCCGAGGATGGCAAGCCCGTCGAGTATCCTGGCAAAAACGAGGCGATAATTAACTCAAACCTTGCCCGTCAGCTTGGTAATGTGCAGGTGGGCGACACGATAAGCATCAAAACGGCCGAGAAAAAGGAGCTCACCGTCACGGTCAGCGCGACCTTCGATAACTATGTTGACAGCTTTGTGTTCATTTCGCCCGAGACCTGCCTGGCGCAGCTTGGCTCTGTGCCGGAGTTTAAGTCCGCGCTCATAAATGCGCCGGAGGATCGCGACGTGTATCACAGTGCCGAGGCTATCGCAAAGGTCGACGGTGTGCGCACGCTGACGCTGTCGCTGGACACCCGCGAGCGTATGGCCAATATGATGAACGGCCTTTTGTTCGTCGTTGCGGCAATAATCCTCTGCGCGGGACTTTTGGCCTTTATCGTTTTGTATAACCTCACGAACATAAATATTTCCGAGCGTATACGCGAGATCGCGACCCTTAAAGTCCTCGGCTTTTACCCGCACGAGTCGGCGCAGTACGTATTCCGCGAAAACCTCATCCTCACGGCCTTCGGCGCGGTGTTCGGCCTTGCCCTCGGTGTTGCGCTGCACGCCTTTGTCATGAACGCTATAAAGGTCGATATGATGTACTTTAAGCCATATATTAGCCTTCTGAGCTTTGTCATTTCAATAGTCATTACCTTTGTCTTTGCCTTTATCGTCAACATGATGATGCGCCGCAGGATAGATAACATCGACATGGCCGGCGCCCTTAAATCAATTGAGTGATTTGACAAGAAACAGCGAATATATTATATTAATCTAAGTGTTTAATTTTAGTTTTCAGGGATGCATGATATGGAGAATTTGCGTTCTGCATTGCCCGGCTGGGAGATAGTCCGCTGCATCGGCAGCGGAAGCTCCGGCAAGGTATATGAGCTGAAGAAAAAAGATGAATACGGCGGCGACTTCCATTGTGCGCTCAAGGTCATAAGCGTTCCAAGCTCCCAAAAGGAGTATGACGAAATGCTCAGCACTATGAGCGAGTTTGCCATGCGTGCGCGGCTGAGGGAAAAGGTCGAGGAAATAAGCAACGAATACCGCCTCCTCGGTGCTCTGCGCGGCCACCCCAACGTCGTAAACTGCGAGGATCAGATGATAATCCCGCACGAAAACGACATGGGCTGGGATATCTATATCCGCATGGAGCTTTTGCAGTCCCTGCCCGACTATGTGCGCGAAAACGGCATGACGGTCGATGATGTTATGCGCCTTGGCATGGATATGTGCTCTGCGCTGTCGCTGTGCAGGGAGAATAATATCATCCACCGCGATATTAAGCCGCAGAACATCTTCGTCAGCCGCTACGGTGTGTTCAAGCTCGGCGACTTTGGCGTTGCCAAGGCCTCGGCCATCCGCACGTCGGCCGACAAGGTCGGAACGTATTCGTATATGGCGCCCGAGGTGTACAAGGGCAAGGGCTATGACGACAGGGTGGATATATATTCGCTCGGCATGGTGCTGTATTGGCTTTTAAACGACCGCCGCGGCCCGTTCCTGCCGTACCCGCCGCAGACGCCCACGGCAGAGCAGACCACCGATGCGCAGATAAGGCGTTTTCGCGGCGAAGCATTGCCCATGCCGAAAAACGGCAGCATGGCGCTCAAAAAAGTCGTCATGAAAGCGTGCAGCTATAAAATCGCGGACAGATATGCAGGCCCGGAGGAGCTTAAAGAAGCGCTCAAGCTTGCGCAGTCGGGCAAGACCCAGCCGCAGGCAGCCCCCGCACCCACGGTGGGCGAGGAGGAGACGGTGCGCGAGGAGTTTATACCACGCAGCCGCCCCGAGTACATACCCGATTATGACCCCGAGCCACGTCCGCAGCCCCGACCGCGTGCAGAGCAGCAAAAAAAGACCCCGCCGCGTCAGCCGGAGCCTGAACCGAAAAAGAAAAAATCAGCCTTTGGATACATTCTTGCGCTGGTGCTGATAGTTGTCGCTATGGTAACGGCAATAATGATCTTCGCCCTGTCCGGCGGCGATGATGACCGTGACCCGACGCAGACGGCAAGCCCCACGCCGACGGCAACGCCCGAACCCGAGAAGCTCGACGTCAAATCCGTCATGCTCTCCTCGCCGAGCCTTACGCTCACTGTCGGCGACGAAGCCCGGCTTGGCGTTACCTGTATGCCTGAGCCGAAGCCTGACCAGGATGAGCCGGAATACGTCTGGAAAAGCAGCGACAGCAATATCGTCACCGTCGACCAGGACGGTAAGCTTGTCGGCATAAGCTCCGGCACGGCGACGGTAATGGTCTATGTCCAGGATAAGATGGAGGTTTATGACCAGTGTGTCATCCTCGTTGAAGAGCCGAAGGTCGTTGAGCTGAGCGTTGAGGAAATGCCCTTAAAAACCGTGTACGCCGTCGGCGAAGAGCTTGACACGACGGGCCTTGTTCTGCGGGCTTACTACAATAACGGCTCGGCAAAGCGCATAACAGACCCCGACGAATTCACCGTGGACTGCGACATGACAGGCTTCGGAAACCGCGAGGCGACCGTCACCTACGAGGGCGCAGCAGTGACCTACACAGTAAGAATAAGCCTCTTCGGAGGATAATAAAAAAAGACCTCACATTAGGCCGCCTGACAAAAGAAAACACACGCCTGACAGCGCCCCTTTTCGGCGCTTTTCGCCCTTTTCATCTCGATGGGCGTCAGCCCACCTTCGATTCAAAAGTCGAAAATCACTCGAAAATTGCCTGCTGTCAGGTGCTGCGCAGTTTTGATGGAGTATGAAGAAACAAAAACGAGGAGCATACTGATTTGTATGTTCCTCGTTTTTAATCAGCCTGTCAAAACCGTATGCTTTCTTATGTCAAACGGCCTTCGAGGTCTTTTTTTATTTACTTTTTGCCGAGCCGCGCGAAGTATTTGAACGTCATCGGCCAAAGTATTCCGGCAAAGAGGATGACGATGAAATACCGCACGCCGTGCGCGACGCTGTGCCCGCCGAACAGAGCCAGCAGCGGAGCTTTAAGCACCGCCTTGAGCCCCATCAGTATGCCGAGGCCGACAACGACCTTTATTATCTGCGCCCACCACACAGCCTTGGTGGGGAAGTGGACATACTTCCTGTCGACGATGAAGGTCAGCAGCAGGCCGACAGAGCAAAACAGGATAAGATATGCGTTTTTAAGCCCCGAGGCGTAGTTGCCCTGGTCGATATCCGCCGGGAAGTTGTACAGCTCAACAAACATTACAAACGCCGCGGCCATCGCGATGAATACTCCGAATATTATGTAAACCTTCTTCGGGTTCTCATTCATGTCACGGAAGAAGGGGTATATGACGAACACCAGCACCGTTCCGATGATGAGCGAAACGCCCACATCCAGCGGCGTGTGTACGCCGACGTACATTCTCGAAAACGCTGTGAGCGCGATTAGCAGCACCAGCACTATCCGCACCGCTGTGTTTTTATAAAACCGCGCCGGAGCGCCGAGGGTTGCAAATGCGTTCTGCGTGTGTCCGCTCGGGAAGGAGTAGCCTGTTGCCTCGGCCCGCGCGCTTTCGACGATGGTGAAGTTCGGGTCCTGCACCCAGGGGCGCGGTATGCGGAACAGCAGCTTCAAAAACTGGTTGAGTATCGTTCCGGCAAAGCCCACGGTCATCATGTAATAGCCGCACTGCTTGCTCAGGCACCAGAACACGATGATGCCCGCCGCGATGAACACCGACTCGCCGCCGAGGTTAGTTACCAGCGCCATTATTTTGTTTAGCACCGGTGTGCGTATGCTTTCAAGAGCGTAGAGAAGTTCCATAGTTATACCTCATGTTAAACCCGCCGCAGGCACTGCCGACGGCGGGTGTTTTTATTATGCCTCGTTTATTATGCGGTTAATGACCTTTGTGCAGCGCTCGGTGTTGTAAACAACGGGAACGGGGTAGATGGGGTTAGCTTCCTTGAGCGCCCACTGGCACATCTGCGGGATATCCTCCTGCTTTATGAAGTCAAAGCCGGTGGGGATGTTCATGCGCTTGTTCATTGCGCGTATCTCGGCGATGAAGGCCTTTGCCTTTTCCTCGTCCGTTCCGCCGGTCTTAACGCCGGTCAGCTCAGCCAGATGCGCGAGCTTTTCGTAAACCGCCTCGCCGTAATCTTCAAGGACTATCGGCAGGATGACAGCGTTTGCAAGGCCGTGCGGGGTATTGTACAGGCCGCCGAGGGTGTGCGCTATAGCGTGTACGTTGCCGACGCCTGCGCGGGTGAATGCAAAGCCTGCCTTGAATGCTGCCGTGAGCATCTGCTGACGTGCTTCCATGTCGTTTCCGTCATTGTATGCCCGCTCAAGATACTTGAAGATGGCAACGGTGGATTCCTCGGCAAGGCGGATGGATTCCTTCGTGTTGTACGTCCAGCAGACATACGCCTCGACTGCGTGGGTCAGAGCGTCCATACCGGTCGTCGAAGTGGTCTTCTGCGGCAGATCGCGGGTAAGCTCCGGGTCGAGTATCGCATAGCGCGGAACAAGGCACAGGTCCATGATCGCGTACTTGTGGTGTGTTTCGGGGTCGGTGATAACGGCGGCTATCGTCGTCTCGGAGCCCGTACCGGCAGTCGTCGGAACGGCGACGAAGGTCGGGATCTTATGCAGAACGCGAAGCAGACCTGCCATCTTGTTTACCGGTGTGTTCGGATGCACGACGCGGGCAGCAGCGCCCTTTGCCGCGTCCATGGGAGAACCGCCGCCGATGGCGAGGAAGCCCTCACATCCGGTTTCGAGATAAAGCTTCTGTATCTCGTTTACTACCGTGACCGTCGGGTTAGCGGCGACCTCGGAATAATGCTCATAAGCTATGCCGGCCTTGTCCAGCGCTTCCTTGGCGATAGGTGCGATCGTCTTGCCGACCGTGCGGCCGGTTACTATCATGACCTTCTTAACGCCGTGTTTTTTGAAAAGCTCCGGAGCCTTTGCAAGTGCGCCCTCGCCCTCAACGGTGATGGGCTTGCGCCAGTAAAGGCATCTTGCGCCGACATTGAAAACTGCCTGGAAAGTACGGTAATAAGCTTTCTTTAATCCGTCCATATGTAAATCCTCCCAAGATTGATACATCTTATTCTAATATAGATATTCTGTTTAGTCAAGTGAAAACACATCTTGACAAATATCGAATATCGATATATACTATGGTCAGTATCGATAATCGATATATAACTGAGGAAAGGTGGGAAGCCGATGGCAAGGAAAAAGTTTTCGACGCTGACAGAGCCGATGTTTTATCTGCTCATGTCTCTGCGCGGCGGAAGCAAGTGCGGCATCGATATAAGCGAGTATATTTCGCATCGCTCCGGCGGACGGGTCAAGCTCGGGCCGGGCACGCTGTATGCGCTCTTGCCGGAGTTTGAGCAGGAGGGGTATATTAAATACGTCGGCATCGAGGGCAAGCGTAAGCTGTATGAGCTGACGCCGGCGGGGGAGAAGGCATATAATGATGAGCTTGCACGGCTAAAGCGGTGCATTGATGATGCAGAGGAGGCGAAAAAGGATGAGTGAGTATGTTAAGCGCATAATGCCCTTTGGCTCGTGCGATATTCTTGAAACGCAGCACTGGCTGGAGGAAATGTCCGCAAAGGGGCTGCATTATGTGTCAAGCGGCTATTTCTTCGCGAAGTTCCGCAAGGGCGAGCCGAAGCAAATGCGGTATCGCCTTGACTTCTGCGACGTCATAGCGGGCGATATCCCCGAGGAAAAGCGGGAAATGTACGAGGCCACCGGCTGGGAGGTCATAGGGGACTACAAAAACGACAGCGTAGTCGTCTGCACCGACGACCCCGAGGCCGTGGAGGTGTATGCTGAGCCGGAACGCTTCGTAAAACCGCTCAAGCGCATGGGCGCAACCCTGCTTGAAGTGTGTGCGGTGCTTGCTGTCATGCTGTTTGCAGTGCTGTGGTATGAATTTGCCATGCATGACGGACTTGTCGGTGCGCTTTTGGCTAACTCTACGCTGCAATTTGTGCTTTTGACGGTGGTGGAACTTATAATTCTTTTTCAGCTTCTGTGCTGCTTTGCCCAATGGCTGCGCGTGAGAAAAGCAGCGGCAATGGCAAGCGGCGGCGAGCTGATGAACAGCAGGGGAAAAAGCTTTGGATATGCTGCAAAGCTTGCAGTTCCGGCAGTGCTTATATGTGCAGCAGCCTATATCATAACTCTGTTTGGCGGTTCAATATCTGACGAAACGATGGATATATCGTCTCTTCCGTTCCCGAGCGGCGAGGAATTCGGATGGAGCTTTGACAGCGGTAAGGATCATATGACTCTCTCTCACACAGCCGGCGGCGACAGCATACACTGCTTTCGACATGGAGAAGTCACATACATCGTGGACTATTACGATCTGTGCGCTCCTGCACTTGCGCGCCAAATGGCCGACAAGGTAGCCCATGACCGCGACCTTACGGATTTTGCCGGAGACAACGAAATATTCACCGATTAATATGACGGAGCGCGTGTGTTTTACATACGCAATGCCGCAAACGGGGAGTTTAACACGCAAATGCTATACATTGAGTGCGGCAGCCGCTTTATCCGCGTTCTATGTGAAAGCACGGATGTCGATTTCGGAAGCCGCGAGGTCTGCAAGCAGTATATCGACGCGCTGAAAAGTGCAAAATAAACAAAGGCGGGAGCTCAAAATACGGGGCTCCCGCCGAGATTTTATGACTATTACCGATTGACTTTTACCGCGATTGCTTTAAAATACTAATATAAATTTCTGATAAAGAGGTACAAAGCTTGAAAAACATCACTCGCGTCGCCCTGATAACCTCCGGCGGTGACTGTCAGGGCCTGAATGCAGCCATGCGCGGCATCGGCAAGGCTCTGCACAATAAGATCGACAATCTTGAGATATTCGGCATGTACGACGGCTATCGCGGCCTCGTCGACGGCGACTATAAATTCATGGAGCCCAAGGATTTCGCCGGCATCCTCACGCAGGGCGGCACCATCCTCGGCACCTCGCGCCAGAAGTATGTCCCGGGCAAGGACATTGTCGACGACGAAGGAAACAGCCTCATCCCCGCGATGAAGGACACATATAACCGCCTGAATCTCGACTGCCTTGTCATCATGGGCGGAAACGGCACGCAGAAGTCTGCAAAGCTTCTCATGGACGCGGGCATGAACGTCGTCACCCTGCCCAAGACCATCGATAACGACATTTGGGGAACGGATACGACCTTCGGCTTCCAGAGCGCTGTTGATATCGCAACAAACGTCATTGACTATATCCACTCCACAGCCTCGTCCCACAGCCGCGTGTTCCTCGTCGAGCTCATGGGGCGCGACGCGGGCTGGCTCACGCTGCACGCGGGCATAGGCTCGGGCGCGGATATAATACTCATTCCCGAGATACCCTATGATATCGACAAGATACTAAAGGCAATCGACCATCGCCGCCGCCACGGCCGGAGCTTTTCCATCCTCGCCGTTGCAGAGGGTGCAAAGAGCATAAACGATCAGATCCTCACCGAGGAGGAGAGCCGTCGCCGCCGCGAGGAGTCAAAGCACTCGACCATATCCTACGAGATAGCAGCGCAGATAGAAGCCGCCCTCGGCCAGGAGGCGCGCGTGACGGTGCCCGGACACTATCAGCGCGGAGGCCCTCCGTGCCCGTATGACCGCGTGCTTGCAACGCAGTTCGGAACGGCCGCGGCAGAGCTTATAGTCAATAAGCAGTATGGCCGCATGGTCGCCATCCAAAACGGCAGAATAGTCTCCATCCCGCTCGAGGAGGCAGCCAGCAAAACAAAATTCCTGCCCACCGACCATCCGCTCATCCAGGTCGCCCGCGATATCGGCATATCCTTCGGCGACTGATAAAATAAACCCGCACACGTTTGTGTGCGGGATATTTTTTTAATATTTAAACGGCTTGCCCTGCTGCTTGCACCAGGTTTTCAGCACGAGCCACGTCGGCAGAAGCTTCACGGCCAAAACCTGCAGCCGCTCCGGCAGACCGAGGACGGACACGGGCTTATTGCGGTGCATGTCCTTTACGGCCTTTTCTATGACCTCCTTCGGGCCATAGTAGCGGTTAAAGTAGTTTACGGTGTCGTCATGAATCGCATGGCTGAAAAACTCTGTCTTTATCCAGCCGGGGCAGACCGCCATCACGCGGATATCCCTCTGGCACAGCTCAACGCGCAGCGCCTTGGAAAACGACAGCACATACGCCTTCGACGCACCGTACACATTGATGTACGGCACGGGCTGGAACGAGGACATTGAGCCCATATTGTATATCTGCGCACCCTTTTGCATGTACGGCAGGGTGATGTAGGTCATGCCGGTCAGCGCTCTGTCGTTAAGGTCAATTATCTCAAGCTGCTTTTCCATGTCCATCTCGGTGTATTCGCCGAAAAGACCGAAGCCCGCGGCGTTTACCAAAACGCGCACGTCCGGCTTTTCTATCTCCAGCATGGCCTTAAACTGCGTAAGGCTGTTGCGGTCTAAAAGATCCAGCACCACGGGGCGTATCTTTGCCTGAACCTTGGGCTGCAGCTCCAGGAGCCTGTCCTCGCGGCGGGCGATGACCCACAATTCATCAAGCTCCATGTCCTTATCTATCGCGTAAACAAACTCGCGGCCCATGCCCGAGGATGCTCCGCTTATAACGGCAATTTTCTTCATAATAAACTCCTTAATAATAGTTCAGGCACGGCTCTGCCGTGCCTGCTTAAATTTTGATTAAATTTATTCCTTCGGCTCGAATGCCCTCAGACCGTTCACAAGGATATTGCACAGCGTCTGCGCAAATTCGTCGGCCGAAACGTCGAAGTCATCAAGTATCCACATGTTATACGCATGCATGACGCCGCCGGCGATAAAGCGCGCGTATATTCTAGTCTTTTCCTCGCCGCCCCAGCGCTCTACAAGCTCTGCATCCGACAGGATGTACTTCGTGAGCCAGGTCTTGAGATACTTGCCCAGGTCATAGACATTGACGAACTTAAAAAGCCTCTTTGCCGGGTCACGGCTTGCGATCATCATGTCCGCCGCCATCTGCATGATGGGGAGGGGATCTGCCTCAAGCTCGCTTGCCGAATAGTCGCCGAACAGGAAGTCGGCATGATCGAACAGATCGTTTATAAGCTGCTGGCGCACATCCTCAAGATTTGAAAAATGTGCATAGAAGGTGCCGCGGCTGATGTTAGCGCGCTTTAAAAGCTCGTTAACAGTTATCTGCTTGAAGTCCTTTTCATACATTATGTCCAAAAGAGCGTCCTTTATAGCTTTTTTGGACTTCTCGACCATTCTGTTGTTACCACTCATAGAAAATTTCCACCCCTGAAAATTTTGAAAAGATTTCTGCTAATACTGCGCCGAACCCCCATTCGACACAATACGTAACTGATGCTTTATTATACAATGCCTGAAATCAAATTTCAACATAATTTTTTCTAAATGTTCAGAAATATATTTTTAACAATATGCTTGTATAGAGGTATACTTATAGTGCTATTTTGTATAAAACGCCAAAATTACGACGAAGATTTCGTTGAAAATGTACAAAAATAAACTTATCGCTTCAAAAAGTATAAAATGCTATTGACAAATGAGTTCGAAAAGTTTATCATTGGACAAAACGGAGCAAAAAGTTCAAGGAGGAAGAACTAAAATGTGCAGACTTTTGAAACCGTCTATTGAAAAACCTTGGCTGAAGTATTTTTCGGAAGAGGCGAGGGAAGCGTCTATGCCGAAGAACACCATCTACCGCCATCTGCGCGAAAATAACGAGAATGACCTCGGAGACACCGCGCTTAATTACTTCGGACGCAAAATAAGCTATGGCAAGCTGCTGCATGAGGCCGACCGCTGCGCCGGCGCACTCAAGGCGGCGGGCGTCAAAAAGGGCGACATTGTCGCCGCCGCGACCGTTACGATACCGGAAATGGTCTACGCGCTCTACGGGCTTAATAAGCTCGGCGCGTCCCCGCTGGTCATCGACCCCCGAACGAGCGCGGCAGGAGCACTCAGCTTCATTAAAGAGACCGGAGCGAAGATATTCTTCGTGCTCGACCTTTATTATGATGTGCTCAAGGACATGCTGTTTGAGTCCGGCGTTGAGAAGATCGTTGTCATCTCGGCCGATACCTCGCTGCCCGTCGGCATTCGTGTCCTCAAGCAGTTTAAGATGCCCTCGCCGAAGATCGAGGTCGGCGGCAGGGTAATGAGCTGGACGCAGTTTGCCGCAACCGGCGACGGTGTCGAGACCGAGACTGCCGAGTACGGCGAAAATGACCTCGCCGCTGTCACCCTTACCGGCGGCACCACCGGCGCACCCAAGGGCGTCATGCTCTCAAACGACGGCTTCAACGCCATCGCCTTTGACTTCAAGCACTGCGGCGTACCCTATGGCCGCGGCCAGAAGTTTTTGAACATCATCCCGATGTTCTCGTCCTACGGCATAGTATCCAGCCTTCACATGCCGCTCTCGCTCGGCCTTGAGGTCGTCGTCATCCCGAAGTTTGACCCCGATAAGGTCGGCTACTACGTCAAAAAGTATCGCCCCGAGCACACTTTGCTCGTTCCCGCGCACTATGAAAAGCTCATGAACAGCAAGGAGATGGCAAACGGCTTTGACCTGAGCTTCTTCCGCACGGCCGGCTCCGGCGGCGACACGATGAACGCAGGCCTTGAGGAAAAGCTCAACAGCTTCCTCAACTCCCGCGGCTGCCGCTATCCGCTATCCCAGGGCTACGGCATGAGCGAGGTATCCTCCGCCGCGTCCTGCTGCTGCAACGGAAACTTCAAGAGCCTCTCTGTCGGCTACCCGCTGCTCACCACCACCATCGGCATCTTTGAGCCCGAGACGGACAGGGAGCTCGACTACGGCGAAGAGGGCGAAATTTGCATCAGCGGCCCGTCTATAATGCTCGGCTACCTCAATAATAAGGCCGAGACCGACAATGTCATAAAGCGCCACTCCGACGGCAGCCTCTGGGTACACAGCGGCGATATCGGCCACATGGACCCCGACGGCTTTGTGTACATAAAGGGCAGAATAAAGCGCATGATAACGCTCTTTAACGGCCATAAGATATTCCCCACGCACATCGAAAGCGTCCTCGGAAAGCACCCGCTCGTCGCCTCCTGCGCCGTTGTCGGCGTGAAGGACACGACCCACGCCCAGGGCCAGCTCACGCTCGCCGTCGTCGAGGCCAAGGTCACGGAGCTTGACCGTCAGATGGCGCTCAAGTCCGAGCTTTACGAAATGTGCCGTGCCGAGCTTGAAGGCCCGGCAAAGCCCTACGATATCATCTTCGTTGACGATATGCCGCACACCGGCATGGGCAAGATAGATTACCTCGCCCTGGCCGATGACTACAACAAAAAGCAGGAAGAGACCAAAGCGGTCTGATAATACAATACATTTAGTTATGGGGAGATAATTAAAATGAAAAACACAAAACGTATATTGAGCCTCGTGCTCGTCATCGCAATCGCATTTACCCTCTGTGTGCCGGTGTTTGCTGACGCAGAGTATGAGCAGTACGACGTTTACGCCTGCCTTGGCGACAGCGTTGCCGCAGGCTATGGCACCACCGGCTACTGCGTGCCGCCTCTGTGCGCCCAGCAGCCCAACGCGTACCACACGCTGCTTGCAAATGCCCTCGGCGCAGAGCTTCGTCAGTTCGGCTGGGGCGGCTTCCGCAGCCATGAGATACGCCATATGATAGACCCCGAGTATGAGATAAGCGACTGGCACTATGCCGATAACTGCGCAGGCTTTGTCCACGAGGAGGATCTTGCCGCAAAGCAGGAAGATTACATTAAGGGCGTGACCGATGCCGATATCATCA
>CAZWJM010000023.1:19699-22195 GCA_964634435.1 uncultured Oscillospiraceae bacterium
CTTGCCGCAAAGCAGGAAGATTACATTAAGGGCGTGACCGATGCCGATATCATCACCGTAAACATCGGCTCGAACGACCTGTTCGGCGACGCTATGCTCGATGTGTTCGAGGTGCTGTACGCCGAGCCCGACACGAACGAGCGCCTTGACGAAATTAAGCAGCATCTTCAGCAGTCCGGAAACCTCGGCGCTGCATTCGTTGAGCTCATGGAGCTTGCGCAGAGCATCGGCAAGCTCGGCGAGGTGGCAAATGTCGCAGTCAAGGCATTCTATAACGCCTACGAGACCTTCAAGGTGAACTTTAACGGCATCGTAAAGAGCATCTATGACCGCAACCCTGATGTAACGCTCGTCGTCATCGGCATGTTTAACCCCCTCAAGACCCTCAGCCTCAATGAGGGCGACCTCATAAAGATCGGCAAGGCGGCAGACCCGCTGATGCTCCTGATGAATAACTTTATGAAAAACGGCTGCGATTATTCGGATAAGTACATTTTCGTCGATGTAAAGGATGTTGAGCTGCACGATATCGCATTCAATCAGGAGGACTTTTGGACAGAGTACCTCGCGGCAGTCCACCCGACTGACGCCGGCCATGTTTTCATGACAAATCAGATCCTCTCCGCACTTCCCGCGCAGGACAGTGTCCCTGCGGGCAATGTCTCCGTCAGCGCATGGATAAACGGTATTATTAACGGCGCCCTCCGTCCCATCCAGCCGCGCCTTGACAGGGTATGAGCCTGCATAGATGGAGCTTAGGCCTATGAAAAACGCAAAACGCATACTGAGCCTCGTGCTCGTTATCGCAATTGCTTTTACACTCTGCGCGCCGGTGTTTGCCAACGCAGAGTACGAGCCGTATAAGTACTACATGTGCGTCGGTGACAGCATCGCCGCCGGCTGCTCGCTCACAAAAGACGGCAGCGAGACGGTGTTTGACCAGACTACCGACGACTATACGACGGTATATAGCCCCGATTACGTTTACTATGGCTATGACTACAGCGCAGTGCCCACGGCCTACCACACGCTCGTTGCCGATGCGCTGGATGCCGAGCTTCTGCAATATGCCCGCAGCGGCCTGCGCGCCGTTGAGCTCAGATACTTCCTCGAGGGCGTGTACAACGATTACGACAAGACCATGTCCTGGGGCAATACCTATTTTGACAACGACGGCAACGGCTTTTCGCTCGCCGATCTCGACGCAATGGATGCGCTGGTCGACTATGCCTCTGCCATCAAAAAGACCGATGTAATAAGCATAAACGTCGGCTCGAACGACGTGTTCTCGTTCACCCTCAGCGTCGTGCTTGCCGAGATGACCGCAGACTCCGATAACAAGTATCTTGCGGCCATTAAGGACTTTCTCAACAAGGGCGGCGAGCTTGGAGCCGCGTTCGGCCAGCTTGTGGATTACTGCGTCATGTTCGGCCAGATGCCGCGCCTTGCAGCACTCATCACCTCGACCTTTGACAAGGCGTATGACCAGTACGTTGAAAACTACAACGCCGTCATAAAGAAGATATACGAGCTAAACCCCGACGTGACCATCGTCGCCGTCGGCGTGTTCAATCCCTTTAAGCACTTCCGCCTTCAGGAGGGAAGCGGCCTTGACCTCAGCGGTCTTGCAAGCCCCGTCGTCAGGGCGATGAACAACTACCTCAAGGGTCTTGCCCGCCAGTACGACAGCCTCGTTTACGCCGATGTTGTCGGCACCGAGACCTATGACATGAGCTATAACGACCGCTACTTCTGGGAGTATTTCATCATGAAGGTACACCCGACGCTTGCCGGTCACGAGTATATGGCCCAGCAGATACTCTCCACTCTGCCCGAGCGCGGCAGCCTTCCGTTTACCGATGTCTCCGCCGACGCATGGTACTACGATGAGCTGTACTACGCCTGGTTTAACGGCCTTGTTAAGGGCACGGGCGACACTACTTTCGATCCGGATGCTGTGAGCACCCGCGCGCAGGCCGTCATGGTTCTCTACCGCCTTGCCGGTTCACCCGACATGAGTGGCGTTTCCGAGCCGTTTTCGGATGTTTCAAACAGCCATTGGGGACGCGACGCGATAGCATGGGGCTATAAGACCGGCATGGTCAAGGGCTATGACGCCGTGACATTCGGCCCCGAGGATGAGCTTACCCGCGCGCAGTTTGTCACCATGCTGCACCGATTTGCAGGCTCACCCAAGGCAAGCGCCGACCTCAAGGCGTTCAAGGACTCGGCCGATATCATGAAGGACTATCGCGCAGCAGCGCAGTGGGCGCTGGAAGAGGGCATAGTCACAGGCTTTGAGGACAATACCTTCCGTCCCGACGTTACCATCGACCGCGCACAGCTTGCAGTCATCCTCGCACGCTACGATAGGCAGTAGACAACAGTCTGCCTCCGATAAGTTCTCCCCATCCGCGGCAAGTCCCCCACTTCCTTTTCTTATTCTTCCTCACCCGCCGCGGAAAGGCCGTACACCCCCGTGTACGGCCTTATTTT
>CAZWJM010000024.1:0-22046 GCA_964634435.1 uncultured Oscillospiraceae bacterium
GGAGTGGTCATTTTGTTTTGAATTACTGCCTTGCCTCGATGTATTCGGCGATCTTGCCGACGGTGGTCAGCTCTGCGGCTGCTTCATCGGGGATCTCGATGCCGAACTCATCCTCGACGGACATTATGAGCTCAACAACGTCAAGCGAATCCGCGCCGAGGTCATCGACGATATTGGTGTCGGCCGAAATGCTGTCGGCGGATACTTCGAACTGCTCTGCCAAATAGCCTTTGATCTTTTCAAGTATCATTTTTTATTCCTCCAATATGCGGGGCTTATGCCCATTCACGACTCTGCGGCTTATTGCCGGTGTTCTGCGGACGGTCGTAAGATACAACGACACGGCGGTTCGGCTCGGTGCCGGTGGAGCTTGTCGTTACGCCCTCATAGTCCTGAAGCGCGGCGTGGATGATGTGGCGCTCGTAGCTGTTCATCGGCTCAAGAGCCATGCTGCGCTTATACTTGATGACCTTGGCAGCCATCTTCTCGGCAAGGCGGACGAGGGATTCCTCGCGCTTTGCACGATAGCTTTCCGCATCGACGCAGATGTGCATATGCTTGTCGTTGCCGCGGCTGACGACGTAATTGGTCAGGTGCTGGATAGCGTCAAGCGTTTCACCGCGGCGGCCGATGACCGCGCCCATGTTCGGGCCGGACAGCTCGACTGCGATGCTCTTATTATCGCGGCGGCTTATCTGAATATCCGCCTGCACTCCCATGCGCTCAAGAAGACCGTTGAGGAAGGCTCTTATCTCGGCATACTCGCCGCTTTCAGCGCATTTTTCGGCCTTGACGGGCTCTGCGGGAGCCTCGGCTTCGGCTTCGGGCTCTTCCGGCTCGTCGGGAGCTTCATACTCGACACGCACCACTGCCGGCGACGCGCCAATGCCCAAAAATCCGGATTTTGCGCGCTCGACGACCGTGACGGAAACATCGTCGCGCTCAAGTCCGAGTTCCTTCAGGGCAGCGGCGATGGCATCATCCTCGGTGCGGCCTGTGGTTTCCAAAGACTTTATCATGTTTCACTGTTCTCCTGTGCTTGTTCAGGCTCGGCTTCTGCCTCGACCTCGGCTGCGGGCTCTGCGGCCTTTGCCTCGGCTGCGAAGCGGTTGGGGTCATACGCCCTGCCGCGCGCATAGCGGCGCTTGCCGACCTGCGAGGGATTTTCGGGCGCTTCAACGCCCAGCTTCTCGCGGCGGGCCTCACGCTCGGCGCGCTCAGTTGCGGCGACGCGCTCGGCATCTGCCTGCTTCTGCTGTGCCTGCATCTTCTTTTTGCTGGTGTTGTTGTTGCGGGTCGTTGCGCCCTCTGCCTTGAGCTGCTCATGCTCCTCATGGCGGCGTGCGCGCTCGGCTTCCTTCTCCTTCTCGGCGGCAATACGCTCAGCGTCCTCAATATCAAGCTTGCGCTTGTAGTACTTGGTCAGGACGAGGTCACGCAGGATGCCGAACATGCTGTTGGCTATCCAGTAAACGCCGAGGGCTGCGGGCATGATGAAGCAGATCCACACGGACATGAGAGGCATCATGATATTCATGGTCTTCATGCTCGATGCGGCTGCGCCCGCCTGAGGAGGATTGGTAGCCTGGCTGATCTTCATGGACAGCCAGGACAGGAATGCCGAAATGAGAGGGATGAGGAAAAGGCCTATCATCGGCATAATTTCGGGGCTTGAGAAATCGTAGGTCCAGATCTTCCACTCGGGGATCTGGCCGAGGTTCATGCCGATAAAGCTGTAGTCAAGATCAAGCAGCTTGCCGCTGAAATCGCCCAGGGCGCTGATCGCAGCGTCCCAGTTCTTATGCAGCGCGTCAACGATGCCGATCTGGTCGTAGGTGCCCTGAGCCGTGGCAACAAAGCCTGCGTTGTCAACAGCCCACTTGGTGATAGCTTCGACCGCTTCATCAGCCAGTCCCATCATCGAGCTCAGCGGCTGACGGATAACACTGTACAGCGCGATGAGGATGGGGAACGGAATCAGCGACCACAGGCAGCCGGAAGTGGGGCTTGCGCCCTGCTCCTTGTACAGCTTCATGACCTCCTGCTGGTACTTCTGCTGATTGCCCCTGTGCTTTTTCTCCAGCTCCTTAAGCTGAGGCTGGATGCGGGTGGTCTTCATCATGCCCTTTTTGCTCTTTGCCATAAACGGCAGCAGGACGAGGTTAACTACAAGAGCAAACAGGATGACGGCAAGGCCGTAGCTGTCGGTCCAGTTATAGAGGATCTCCAGCAGCCTGGCGAACGGCCAGACTATAATATCCCATATTGACATATGTTACTCCTTGTGTTCCGATTCCCGTCAGGGAACGGGATCGAAGAAATCGTGTTCGCCGAAGTGAAAAGGGTGACACTTCGACAGCCGCTTGAGGGCGAGCCAGCCGCCCTTCAAAGCCCCGTATTTCTCGATGGCTTCGACGGCATACTGTGAGCAGGTGGGGATAAAACGGCATCGCGGCGGGAACGCGGGCGAGATATACTTCTGATAAAACCTAATAAGGGCGAGAAAAATTTTCTTCATCATGTCTTGTCCCTCATTATGCCGAGCTGTGCGCATGCATGCATGAAAGCGCTTTCCATTTTGGAGAAGTCTGCCCCGACGCATTTGCTGCGCGCGACGATGACGATATCGACATTATCGATAAGCCGCGGCGAATTCAATCTGTATATCTCCCTCAGGCGGCGGCGGACGCGATTGCGCACGACGGCATGGCCGAGCTTTGTCGACACCGTGAAGCCGACGCGGCGCGTCTGACGCTGGGTCTTGAGGGCATACACCACCATATAGGGCGTCACAGCGGTCTTACCCTTATTATAAAGCCGCCTGAACTCATAATTCTTTTTCAGCGTTACTCTGAAATCCAATTATTCCACCCTTGCCTTCTTATCTGAGCAAACACTTTAAGGGCGGAGGTTAGCCGCCCTAAAAAACTTATTTGCTTTTTCTGCTCGGAGACACCAAATCAGGCGCTCAGCTTTGCTCTGCCCTTTGCTCTGCGGCGGGCGAGGACCTTACGGCCGTTTGCGGTGGCCATTCTCTTGCGGAAGCCGTGCTCTTTCTTGCGCTGACGCTTCTTGGGCTGGTAAGTACGCAGCATTTCCCATGCACTCCTTTCAGAATAATACTCAACATCGGGCCATTGACCCGAAGTAGTTGACTAAACAAAAGCTCCCGATGCTAAAAAACATCGGAAGCCTATTATATACGATATACTTTTGCCGTGTCAAGGCTTTTTTACGCTTTTAAGAGATCCTCGCCGCGCAAATATTTGCCAAGCGGCTTCCACAGCAGCACGCCTATGAGCATTATTGCCGCCATATCAATGAGCATGTACGCGCCGTTATAGAGAGCGGAGTATATCCACGGCGTTGTCATCGTCAGGTCGAAAAAGCGCTCGGGCATGTACTCTGCCCAAATGGTCGCGCCGACGACGTAGTGGACGAGGAATCTCGCTCCGCTGCCGACGGCCGTGCCGATGAAAAAGCCGTAGCGATGGCGTGAAAACAGCCCCGCGAAGCACAGCGCAGTGTAGGCTATAACATAGTCGCCCAAAAGCGACTGCCAGCCGACGGCTATGCCGCCCTCGAGCATGAGCTGGATAACGCCGTAAACCAGGCTTGCGACGACAGACGGCCCAAAGCCCCAGCGCACGCAGAAAACGAATATTGGGAGCATGGCAAGGTCAAACGAGCCGCCCTGCGGCATCTTCCATATCGGCAGAAGGCTGAGGATCGTTCCCAGCGCGATGAATATCGCACCCTCGCACAGGGCGCGAAGCGACAATGGTGTACTGCTTTTCATGAATTTCCTCCTTTGTCCCTTTAAGGACAACAAAAAACTGCATTGCAATATGCAATGCAGTCATAGGAAAACGATTTTAAAATATAGATTTTCGTTTCCTACGCCGGCATTACCCGGATCAGGTTCGAGGGTACCGGAAATTCGATTCTTTCCGTCTCAGCCGAGAAAAACTCAGCACCCCTTATTGCATTTTAATTCTATTCCCGCCTGCCGTATTTGTCAAGATACTCGGCGAAGAATTTTTGCTTCGGCAGCCAGCTTATAAGCGGCAGTCCGGCGATGAGCATCACAGCGGCCTCGCCCAGCGCGACCTGACCGGCAAACACGGCAAACGCGCCGAAGTTTTCAGCGGGACTGAGCCCCGCGATGACAACGGTGAGCATAGCGCCGACGATGAGCCCGTTCCACAGAACCGGCATGAGGCAGGCGATAAACTTTCGGCCATGCCTTCCGCACATGGCGGTGCAGCCGCAGGATATGAGCGTTGCAAGCGAGCCGAACACGATATCCGGAAGCCCCGCCGCGCTTGCGATGTTTGCTATCGCGCAGCCGAAAAACAGCCCCCATGCCGTGTGCGGCATGAAATACGGCAGGATGCACAGCACCTCCGATATCCTGCACTGCACAGGGCCGTAGCTTATAGGCGCAAGCACCATCGTCAAAACGGCGTACAGCGCGCCTACTATCGCCGCCGATACAAGCTTTTGAGTTTTACCGCTCATCTGTACCTCCGTTCATCGAAAACACGCAGCCGCAGTACTCCTGCCTGTACAGCCTGTATTTTTCCGAGAGGATTATCGAGCGATGGTTGCCCTCGCGCTTGCGAAATTCCGACGGTAGCCACTTTACATTATATTTTTCCGCGGCGGCGCGGCCTATCGCGTTTATGGCAATGGCATCCTTGCGGGAGGACACTGTGAGCGTCGTGCAGAACCAGTCAAAGCCATACTGCGCGGCAACGCGCGCGGTTTCATCAAGGCGGATGCGGAAGCATTCAAGGCACCGTTTGCCCTCCTCGGGCTCGTGCTCAAGACCCTTTATGCGCGAAAAATAGTCCTCACTGCGCCACGGGAGCACCATGAGCTCTGCATGTGCGCCGATGTCATCGGCAAGGCAGGCGATAAGCTGCTTTTGCGTCTCCAGCCGCTTTTCATACTCCTCTTCCGGCCAAAGATTTGGGTTATACCACAAAACCGTCACGTCAAAGTGCGCGTTCAAAAGCTCGATGACCGAGCTTGAGCACGGGCCGCAGCAGCTATGCAGCAATATGCGCGGGCGCTCCCCGCCAAGGGAAACCACTATCTTATCATATTTTCTGAAAAAGTTTTCTCTGTTCATAGCCCACACATTATAATGACCCGCACAGCCAATGTCAATCTAAAAGCTATGTGAGATCTTATTCGCAGTAATACCTGCGCTTGCCCTTGGCGATTTTGCCGTATTCGATAGCCTCGGTCGGGCAGCGGCAGATGCAGGCCATGCAGTGGGTGCAGTTATCCTCCCACACGGGGCGGCCGTTTTCAAGGCGCACGTTTTTCGTCGGGCATACGCTCACGCATTTGCCGCAGCCGACGCAGGCATCGGTGGCGTAAAACTTCTTTGCGTGAACAAACATCGGGTAAAACGCATCGTTTACAATGCCGCTGTAGAGCTTATCCAAAATCGTTATGCGCGGCACGGGGAGGCTTTCGCCATTTGCTATCGTCTCTGCAATGCTGTCTATCCTGCCGTTTGCGCGCACGATGATCTCGGCCTCTTCCTTTTTGTCGGGCGCATCGAACATCGCAATGTAGTTTTCCGGCATGACAACTCCGGCGCAGCCCTTGTACTCATAGCCGTGCTCACGGCACCACTTTTCGTCGTACACGCCCGCGTTGCCTATTTCGCTGCCGCAGGTCATTACAAAATATATCTCACGACTGCCGCAAAGCTCGGTTTTACTGAGCCAATCGAGCACTATGCGCGGGATGCGCCAGGCGTAGGTCGGCGTGACGATGACCCACGGTCTGTCCGATGTCATAGGGCTCGTGTCCCCGTCGCGGAGCTTTTCAAATAGATCGAGCATCTCATCGCCCGTTCTCTCGGCTATCCGACGGGCGACATAGCGGCTGTTTCCCGTTCCGGTGTAATATAAAATCATGTTCTATCCCTTCCCCTACTTGTTCTTCTTTGCGCATTGAAGCAGTATCATGATCGGCATTATTATCAGCGCCGCAACTACATATGTCATGCTAAAGCACCTCCCATTACCACAAATATAGCCAATCCCCGCCTTGAAGTCAAGGCCAGCGATATGCAAAAAAATCTCTTGTTTCCTTTAATTAGCTGCGTTATAATGGCTGTAAACTGAATATAAGGAGGTGTCCCCTGTGTAATGTTTGATTTTCATTTTTTTGATTTCTCCAAAATTCGACAACCCACAACCGTTATTTGTTGAAATTAATGACTTGAAAAAAGGAGTAGAATTATGAGAAACCCAAGAAATGCATTATCACTTTTATTGGCACTTTTCATGGTAATATCGTTAAGTGTTCAAGTTTGGGCGGACAATTACATTGGCGAAACAGAAATGGCAACACCCATTATAAATTGCGATAAGGGAGGCGTTTGATTGAAAAAGCATCCTTGGTGGGCATCGGTAAGCCTGTTCCTGCTAGGAGGCATAACCGTGTTCTTACGCACGGTTGACGGCGGTGGAGTATTGCTGCCTCCGACCACGCTTTGGGGGCGATGGTATCTGTTTGCTCTGCCGGTTATCGCAACGATCATCCTTGTAATTGCAAGCAGGAAACGAAAATGCTTCGACTTCTTCGATTGCATATTGTTCGAGCTTTTTCTCATGTTATGGTTTGCCGTCGCGGAAATCATCAATTCCGGTGGACTGGCCTTTTACGAGATGCCGGCGTTCTATGCCATCGGCTTTCTGTCCAGCCCCGCAATAGTCGCATTTATTCTCAGTGGGATCACATATCGGTTATTTGTAAGATAATAAAACATGAAACGCTCAGGTCGTTTGGCCTGAGCGTTCTCTTTTTTAATAATTTATAACTCTCAGCTCAAAGTAAGCCTGAGGATGGGCGCAGGTGGGGCAAATTTCGGGAGCCTCGTCGCCCTCGTGGATGTGGCCACAGTTGCGGCAGATCCATATGACCTTTTCGCGCTTTTTGAACACCGTGCCGGTCTGCACATTTTGCAGGAGCTTGAGATAGCGCTCCTCGTGCTCTTTTTCGACAGCGCCGACCGAGCGGAACAGACGGGCTATCTCATCAAAGCCCTCCTCCTCGGCCTCCTTTGCCATGCGCGCGTACATCTCCGTCCACTCCTCGTTTTCGCCTGCCGCGGCAAGCTTGAGGTTTTCCTCGGTGGACAGTATCGAGCCGCCGCACAGGAGCTTGTACCACATCTTTGCATGCTCCTTTTCGTTTGCCGCCGTCTCTTCGAATATCGCCGCTATCTGCTGATAGCCGTCCTTCTTCGCCTTGGACGCGAAAAAGGTGTACTTATTGCGCGCCATGCTCTCGCCGGCGAACGCCTCAATGAGGTTCTTCTCGGTTTTTGTGCCCTTGAGATCTGCCATGATAAGCCCTCCTTAGTAATTTTCGATGTAATTATACCATCTGTTCAAAGTCGAATACTGTAGAATTTGCAACATAGGCATCATCGCCGCTTTTGCTTACATATTTGTCGCTTGATTTCTCCCCGCCGAGGCGCTACAATCAGGTGTTGAGGTGATACAATGAGCATCAGGCGAAGCTGCGGCGTTCTGCTGCCGATATTCTCGCTGCCGTCGCGGCACGGGATAGGCACGCTGGGCAGGGCGGCGCACGATTTTATAGATTTTCTCGCATCGGCCGGGCAGTCGTGGTGGCAGATACTACCCGTCGGGCCGACCGGCTGCGGAGATTCGCCCTATCAGAGCTTTTCGACCTTCGCGGGAAACCCCTATCTTATAGACCTCGACCTGCTTGTTGACGAGGGGCTTTTGACGCAGGCAGAGCTTGCAGGCTTTGACTTCGGCGGCGAGGATGGGTCAATCGACTACGGCAAGCTGTTTGAAACGCGGCTTGACGCGCTGCGCCTTGCCTATGGGCACATGTCTGCCTCCATTCGCGCAGAGCTTAACGAATTTTGCCGGGTAAACGCCGCATGGCTTCAAAGCTACGCGCTGTACACGGCCGTCAAAAAGCACTTCGGCATGGCCGCATGGACGCAGTGGCCGGAGGATATACGCCTGAGGCGGGACGAGGCCGTGCGGCGGTACTCTGAGCTACTGAAGGATGATATCGATTTTTACTGCTTTGTGCAGTTTCTGTTCTTCCGCCAGTGGGACGGGCTGAGAAACTACGCGCGCGAGAAAGGCATCGGCATCATGGGCGACATGCCGATATACGTTGCGCTCGACTCGGCAGACGTCTGGGCAGAGCCGGAGTTTTTCCAGCTCGACGGGGACGGTATGCCGCGCGAGGTTGCGGGCGTGCCGCCGGATTATTTCAGCGCCGAGGGTCAGCTTTGGGGCAATCCCCTGTATGACTGGGACAGGATGAAAAGCGACGGCTACGGCTGGTGGATACGCCGTGTCGACGGCGCGGCGCGGCTGTATGACGCGCTGAGGATCGACCATTTCCGCGGCTTTGAAAGCTACTGGGCAGTGCCCTACGGCGCGGAGACCGCCAAGGACGGCTGCTGGCGACGCGGGCCGGGGATGGATCTTGTCGGCAGGCTCACGGCGTGGTTCTGCAATGTGCAGTTTATCGCCGAGGACCTCGGCATTCTGACCCCCGCAGTACACGAGCTTTTATCCGACAGCGGTCTGCCGGGCATGAAGGTGCTGGAATTTGCCTTTGACCCCGACGGCGGAAGCGACTATCTGCCGCATAAGTACCTTACAAACTGCGTGTGCTACACCGGCACGCACGACAATATGCCCCTTGCCGCGTGGCTTGAAAGCGCACCGGACGAGGAGCTTAGGTTTGCGCGCGAATACCTCGGCACGGACGAGCTTCACGGCGGCATAATGCGCTGCGGTATGCGCTCGACGGCATCGCTTTTCATAGCGCAGATGCAGGACTGGCTCTGCCTTGGCGAAGCTTCCCGCATAAACACGCCCGGCACTGCCTTCGGCAACTGGCGCTGGCGGCTGAATAGTGACGCGCTCACGCCCGAGCTTGCCGAAAAAATGCGCCGCCTGTCCGTCATGTACGGCAGAGCGGAATAAAAAAATAACTCCGTATGAAATTCATCATACGGAGTTATTTTTCATTTCTTTTCAAGCAGCCGGATACTGCGCCGCGCAGAGCTTATATCCTCCCTGGCCTTGCGCATCCGGGTACACAGTTCCTTATACCGTGCAAGCTCGCCGTTGAGTACGGGTGACGAAGTTTTCAAAAAGCCGCCGAGGAATGCATCGGGCATGACAAATCTCTTGCTCCCCTGCGCAAACTCCACCGTCACAGTGGCGCAGGCATTCTGAGTTATTCTTCCGCTGCCGAAGCTTTTGTGAAAAACCTCAACGCCGACGATATCCGTTTTCATCATCGTCTTGCGGTGCTCCTGCGCCGTTTTTAATACAAGCTCGCTTCGGCCTATGCGCTCTTTAAGCTCAGCAAGCTTCTTTTCCCTTTGAAGCTCTGCCATCGTTTTCTTTTTCTCAGCCATACACAGAGGCGGCCGGTTTAGTCAAGATATTCGCCGACAGGGCTGGAGTTATACTGCTTTTTGACCTTCATGATGACAGAGCCGTCGGGCTGGGTGGTCTGCTCGACGATCTTGTATTTTGTACGGTTGCGCTCAAGCGTCTGCTTATACTTTGCAACATCCTGCTCGACCTCTCTTACCGCCTGCTCGTGCGCGATATCCTCCTTGAGCATGAAGTGCAGAGTTTGACATATACATGCTGCTTTTACTCGTTTCATTTTGCGATGACCTCCTTGAAAAATAAAGCTTTAATATGCGTCTTACCACATATTGTATATACTTATTTTATCGAAGTTTTTCGCAAAATTCAAAGGCGATTTTGCACAAAAATATGGCCGGCTTCGTTTGAAGCCGGCCCGGATTTTACCTTTCGGGGATGGTGCCGCCGGTGAGGTTCATGTATTCATCGAACGAGCACATGCGGTCTATGATTCCGTCGTCTGTTATCTCGATTATGCGGTTTGCGACCGTCTGCGTGAGCTGGTGGTCGTGGCTTGCGAAAATGATGTTAAACTTAAACGCCTCAAGGCCGTTGTTGAGCGCGGCAATGCTTTCAAGGTCAAGATGGTTCGTCGGCTGGTCGAGCACGAGGAAGTTTGCGCCCGAGAGCATCATCTTGCTTATCATGCACCTGACCTTCTCGCCGCCGGAGAGCACCTTTACGGGCTTATACACATCGTCGCCGGAAAACAGCATCCTGCCGAGGAAGGTGCGCAGATAGCTCTCGCGCTTATCCTCTGAAAACTGACGCATCCAGTCCATGAGGTCATAGTCGCAGTTTTCAAAAAACGAGTTGTGATCCTTGGGGAAGTACGCCTGAGTGGTCGATGCGCCCCACTTGACCGTGCCGGAGTCGGGCTCCTCCTCGCCCATGAGGATCTTGAACAGCATGGTTACGGCAAGCTCGTTTTTGCCGAGGATAGCTATCTTGTCCTCCTTGCCGACGATGAAGCTTATGTTGTTTAAAAGCTTCACACCGTCGACGGTCTTGCTTATCTCGGTGACAAACAGCCTGTCCTTGCCCGGTTCACGGTCTGCCTTGAAGCCGACCCAGGGGTAGCGGCGGCCGGAGGCGGGCATCTCCTCAACGGCGAGCTTATCTAAAAGCTTGCGGCGGCTGGTGGCCTGGCGGGACTTGCTCTTATTTGCGGCAAAGCGCGCGATGAAGTTTTGCAGCTCCGCTATCTTCTGCTCGGCCTTCTTGTTCTGATCCTTTATGAGCTTCTGCATGAGCTGGCTGGATTCATACCAGAAGTCGTAGTTGCCGACGTACATTTTTATCTTGCCATAGTCGATATCGACGATGTGCGTGCAGACATTATTGAGGAAATAACGGTCATGCGACACGACGAGCACCGTGCCCTCGTAGTCCATGAGGAAATCCTCAAGCCACACGACGCTTGCAAGGTCGAGGTTATTGGTAGGCTCGTCGAGCAGGACGATATCGGGCGAGCCGAACAGCGCCTGGGCAAGCAGCACCTTGACCTTCAGCCTCGGGTCCATATCGCCCATGAGCGTCTCGTGCCAGTCGGGGGATACGCCAAGACCCTGCAGAATGCGGCTTGCGTCGGACTCGGCCTCCCAGCCGCCGAGCTCGGCAAACTCCTCCTCGAGCTCTGCCGCGCGCAGACCGTCTTCATCGCTGAAGTCGGGCTTATCGTATATCGCGCTTCTCTCCTTGCCGACATCGTAAAGCCGCTGGTTTCCCATGATAACGGTGTCCATAACGGAGAATTCATCGTACATGTTCTGGTTTTGCTTGAGCACCGACATGCGCTTTTTCGGCGCTATGCTGACAGTGCCGGTCGAGGGCTCAAGCTCGCCCGAGAGTATCTTAATAAACGTCGATTTGCCCGCGCCGTTTGCGCCGATTATGCCATAGCAGTTGCCGGGCGTAAATTGCAGGTCGACGCGCGAAAACAGCACGTTTCCGGCAAAGTTTATCGAAAGGTCGTTGACAGAAAGCATCTTGCATACCTCGTAATTCTCAAAATTCATTATATTTTATCATCTCCACCGCACAATGGCAATAATTAATAGGATTTTTTAGCGCTGTGCGGCAAATGATATATTCAGGTGGTGATAAAATGAAAATGATTATATGCGCGGCTCTTCTGCCCATTGGCCTTGTGCTTGCGGCCTCGGGGCTAATTTCGCTTGTGCGTATGCTGCTATCCCGCCGCACGGCGCACAGCGTGAGGCAGGATAATGACAACGACTTGTAAGAAAGAACGCATTATGGTATTATTCTTAGTGGAAAGAGGTGATACGGTGAGCATTACATACTCCGGCGGGGTGTTTAACCTCACCACATTGAGCACAAGCTACATATTCCGCGTGACGAAGTTCGGCCACCTTGAGCACGTCCATTACGGTGAGCGTGTCGATTCGCACGATGTTCAGCCGCTTGCCGTCAAGCACGATATCCAGCTTGGCAGCAGCATCATGTACGACAAGGGCGACGATAACTATTGTTTGGACAGTCTGTGCCTTGAATGGTCGGGTGTTGGCAAGGGCGATTTTCGCCAGACTCCGGCCGAGATACGCCTGCCCGACGGAAGCTTCGGGACAGATTTCGTGTACTCAAGCCATGAGATCGTGCGCGGCTGCGTCATGATGGGCACACTGCCGACGGCCTACGACGGCGACAATGACGCCGAAACGCTTATCGTGCATCTGCGCGAGCGGTATCACGATGTTGAGCTTCGCCTTTACTACACCGTTTTTTACGCTTCAAACGTCATAAGCCGCCGCTGCGTTATTAAAAATAACTGCACCGGCAGCCTGTCCATACGCAGGCTCATGAGCATGAGCCTTGACATTCCCGACCGCGGCTTTATGCTGCACACCTTTGACGGCGGCTGGATAAAGGAAACGCACAGGCACATCCGCCCCGTTGAGTACGGCATGACGGTCAATTCCTCGACGACGGGGGCAAGCTCAAACAGGCATAATCCGGGCTTTATCCTCTCCGAAAAGCGCACCGGCGAGGACTTTGGCCGCGCATGGGGCTTTAACCTTGTCTACAGCGGCAATCACCTGTCCGTTGTCGAAAAATCAAACCACGACCTTGTTCGCGTGCAGCTTGGCATAAACCCGCACTGCTTTGAGTGGACACTCGCCCCCGGCGAGAGCTTTGAAGCGCCGGAGGCAGTGATGACCTTCTCGGACGCGGGGCTTTGCGGCATGAGCGCAAACTTCCACGATTTTGTTAACCGCTGCATCGTGCGCGGCCGGTGGAAAATGCGCGAAAGGCCGGTGCTTATAAATAACTGGGAAGCCTGCTTTTTTAAATTTGACAGGGCAAAGCTTTTGAAGCTTGCCTCACGCGCGAAAAGGCTCGGCATTGAGCTGTTCGTTCTCGACGACGGCTGGTTCGGCGATCGAAACAGCGACACGGCGGGGCTCGGCGATTATGACGTGAACCTCAAAAAGCTCCCCGGCGGGCTCACGGGCTTTGCCGACGACATTGAAAAGCTCGGCATGAAGTTTGGCCTGTGGTTTGAGCCGGAGAGCGTGAACACCGACTCGAAGCTATACCGCGCTCACCCCGACTGGGCGATAACGCCGCCTGTCGGCGAGCCGACACTGGGGCGAAATCAGCTGCTTCTTGACCTTACGAGGCCTGAGGTGCGCGACTACATCGTTGAGAGCGTCGGCAATGTGCTCGACAGCGCGAAGATAAGCTACGTCAAGTGGGACATGAACCGGCACATGTCGGATGTGTACTCGGCCGCGCTTTCAAATCAGGGCGAATTTGCCCACCGATACATCATGGGGCTTTACGAGGTGCTCGGCCGCATATTTACGCCCCGGCCGCACATTCTGTTTGAAAGCTGCTCCTCCGGCGGCAACCGCTTTGACCTCGGCATGCTGTGCTATTCGCCGCAGGTCTGGTCCTCGGACGACACGGACCCCATCGAGCGGCTTGAAATCCAAGGCGGACTGTCGTACCTGTACCCGCTGTCTGCAATGGGCGCGCACGTTTCCGCAGCTCCGCATCAGCAGACATTGCGCGATACGCCGCTGTCGACGCGCTTTAACGTCTCCGCCTTCGGCGTTCTCGGCTATGAGCTGGAGCTTAAATACCTAACGCCCGCAGAGCTTAAAGAAATTAAAGAGCAGATAGCGTTTTACAAGGCGCACCGGCGCACCTTCCAGTTCGGCAGGTTCTACCGCTTTGACGAGCGCAAGGATAATAAGCGCCACTGGCAGGTCTCCTCGCCCGACGGCGCAGAGCACATAGTCGGCCACTTCCAGACGCTTGCGCAGGCCTCAGAGGGCTATGACGAACTGCCTGTAAAGGCGCTTGAGCCGAAGTCCGTGTACCGCCTAAAATGCAAGGGCCAGCGCATATTCCTAAAGCGCGTGGGCGGCCTTGTTAAGCACGTTCTGCCCCTTGAGCTACACCCGGACGGCCTCATCCTGCGCACGGCAGGCAAGCTTTTTGCCATGCCCGACGGCACGGAGGACTACCGCGCACGTGGCGATGTGCTCTCGGCCGGAGTTAAGCTCAACAACCAGTTCCTCGGAACCGGATACAGTGGAAAGCTGCACATGCTCGGGGATTTTGGCAGTGCGCTTTATACAATAGAAAGGGAGAAAAAGAAATGAAGATACCTAAGCTGAGCGCGTATCAGATAGTGCTGGAGGTTTTAAGCTGTGCGTGCATCGTCGCTGTCGCGGCACTGATGATAATATCCACAGGGCGCAACACCTCGATGTGGCTGCTGTTTATACTGGCGCTTATCGTGTACATCCTTATGACGCTGTTCCAGTGCTCTCCGAAGCTTTTGGGCAAGCCGAACATGCCGTTTGAGCTCGACGCCGAAAAGCAGGAGCAGATATCCCGCAAGACACTGAGCTTTTTCGGCGAGACAAAGCTTCTGTGCGTGCTTTTGCTGAGCTACCTGTGCTTTTCGATAAAGCATTATGACATTACGCTCATCCCCGTTTGGGTGATGATGGTGCTCATCCTCATCTGCTGCGTCATACGCCTGCGGCAGATAGCAAAATACAAAATAACGTGAAAAAAGCTCCCCGATGGGGAGCTTTTTTATACCTTAATTTACTTTGCGATGAAGATGTTTTCCTCGGTGATGTCCGCGAGGGTGGGAGTGCCGCACATGGTCATCGTGTCACGAAGCTGAGAGACTATTTTGTCCATATAGACCTTGAAGCCCTCTTCGCCGGCTGCATAGATAAACGGGACGACGGGGCGGCCGATGAGCACGCCGTCAGCGCCCAGTGCGATGGCCTTGAACACATCAACGCCGCTGCGGATGCCGCCGTCGACGAAGATCTTAATCTTGCCCTTGACTGCCTTTGCGATAGCCGGGAGCACCTCGGCCGTTGCGGGGGTGCAGCCCTGAACGCGGCCGCCGTGGTTTGATACGACGATGGCGTCGGCGCCGGCCTCGACTGCTTTCTCAGCGCCCTTGACGGTCATGATGCCCTTAATTATAAACGGCATCTTGGCGTAGTTAATTATCTCACGCATTTCTTCAACGGACTTTGAGCCTGCGTTGGGGTTCATGGCCTTGAGGAAGGGCAGGCCCGCTCCGTCAACGTCCATAGCCGCGGCGAATATGCCAAGCTCGTTGAGCAGGTCTATCTTCTCGAAAACAAACTCCTTGTTCCAGGGCTTTATCGTGGGGATGCCCATGCCGCCGATGGCCGCCATATCCTTGGCCGCGTTCTGCATGACAGCGGGGTCAACGCCGTCGCCGGTGAGGGCGCAGATGCCGTAGTTGTTGGCCGCGTTTATGAGGATGTGGTTGTAGGTGATATCGGTGTGCTTATCGCCGTAGTGCATCGGCAGAGCGCCGAGGGGTGCGATGAATATGGGCGCGGAAAACTTCTTGCCAAACAGCTCAAACGAGGTGTCGACCTCGGCGTTGGGGCAAAGAGTGTCCATATTCACGAATATCTCCTGCCACTTATCATAATTTCGCGCGGCGGTGTTGCCGGGGACCTTGCTGCCGGGGCCGGGCATGGTGTTGCCGCAGGCTCTGCCGTTGCAGACAGGGCATGCCTTGCAGTGGCCGACATTGCCCGCTGCCGCCTTGAGTATCTCATTGTAATCCATATGTTTTTCCTCCAAATGTTATATATAATTATTTAATTATACTCCTGTCAGGTCAAACGACGGTATCATATCCTCCGTCGCCGAGGTCGGCTCCTGCCAAAAGCCGTTTTCGATGCCGCGCGAGAGCATATACTCAAGCATGGCGTCGTTAGTTTCGGCCGAAACTGTCTTTTGAAGCTCGGGGAAGCGCTCCGTGTTCGGCATGGGCGTATACTGCGCCATGAGCGAAAACAGAACTCCGTCCGGCGGGAAGGCATCGGCCACAAAATCGATGACCGCGCGTGTATTCTCCTCCGCTTCGGGCAGGATGAGGTGGCGGATGAGCACACCCTTTTGCAGCATATCCTCGTCATCGAGGACAAAATTGCCCGTCTGACGGTACATTTCAAGTATCGCGCTCTTTGCCGTTTCGGGATAGTCGCGCGCCGAGGAATACCGCGCTGCAAGGGCTTCGTCCATGTACTTAAAATCGGGCATATATATCTGCACGAGCCCCTCGAGCCGCTTTAGCTGCTCAACGCTGTCATACCCGGAGCTGTTCCACGCAACGGGGATACTGAGCTTTGCCAGCTCCAGCGCGGGGACGATGGCATCAACATAATGCGTCGGCGTTACGAGATTAATATTATGTACTCCCATATCCTGAAGCTCAAGGAGGATATCCCGCAGGCGCCCGACCGTTACGGTCTTCCCTGCCGCGCCGCGGCTTATCTCATGATTTTGGCAGAACACGCACCTGAGATTGCAGCCGGAGAAAAACACCGTTCCGCTGCCGCGCTCACCGCTTATGCACGGCTCCTCGCCGTAATGCGGAGCGGCGCGGGCTATGCGCGGGAGGGCGGGAGATGCGCAAACTCCGGCGGGCGAATATTCACTTCTTTCGGCTCCGCAGTGCCGCGGACACATGTTACATATCATAATTAGCCTTGTCAAATGTGCAGTTTGCCGATTTATGCCCCGCAAACAGGGTCTAAAAGGGCTGAAAGTTGTCAAAAATGCAACAAATCTTAAAAACTCAAAAAAAGTTCATCTTTTTCGGGGAAAATGTGCTAAAATAACAGTGTAAAACAGATATTTGTTAGCGAAACGGGATAGAATAATGCTGAATATAATTTTGCACGAGCCGGAGATACCGCACAACACCGGCGCTATCGCGCGCACCTGCGCCGTGACGGGCGCAAGGCTGCATCTTATAAAGCCGCTGGGCTTTGATATTTCTGACAAGGCCGTCAAGCGCTGCGGGCTTGACTACTGGCACCTTGTGGACATAAGCGTATACGAAAGCTTTGAGGAATACCTCGAGAAAAACGGCGACAGTGACCTTTGGCTTGCAACGACCAAGGCGCCGCGTGCGTATTTTGAAGCCGACCTTTCGACCGAGAGCGTGAGCATAATGCTCGGCAAGGAGACGGCGGGGCTTCCCGAGAATATACGCATGAAATACTACGACCGCTGCATACGCATACCGATGATAAGCGATGCGCGCAGCTTAAACCTCTCAAATTCGGCGGCGATACTCGCCTATGAGGCGCTTCGCCAGCAGGGCTTCCCCGGTCTTATGAACACGGGGTCCATGGCCGAATAATAACAGTTATCTAATAATTTTTCAATAGCAAGTCGGTTTTTTCCGACGGAAAGGAGCTCAATTATGAATTATAACAAGAAAAGTGTGCTCGATGCAGATGTAAAAGGCAAGAAGGTGCTGCTGCGCTGTGACTTCAACGTCCCCCAGAATAAGGAGACGGGCGAGATAACCAGCGATAAGCGCATCGTTGCGGCTCTGCCCACTATAAAGTACCTGCTCGATAACGGCGCTGCCGTCATCGCCTGCTCCCACCTTGGCAAGCCCAAGGGCGAGTGGAAGGAAAAGCTCACCCTCGCTCCCGTTGCAAAGCGCCTTTCCGAGCTTCTCGGCATGGACGTTATCTTCGCAAAGGATATAATCGGCGAGGACGCACAGGCCAAGGCCAAGGCACTTCAGCCCGGCCAGCTCATGCTGCTTGAAAACCTGCGCTTTGATATCCGCGAGGAGAAAAACGGCGACGATTTTGCTAAGGCACTCAGCGACATGGCCGAGGTCTATGTCTCCGACGCATTCGGCACAGTTCACCGCGCTCACGCTTCCACGGCAGGCGTTGCAAAGTATCTGCCCGCATACGCAGGACTGCTTGTTGAAAAAGAGCTGTCGGTCATGGGCAAGGCGCTTGAGGATCCCGCACGTCCCTTCGTTGCAGTCCTCGGCGGCGCAAAGGTATCCGACAAGATCGGAGTTATAAACAATCTGCTTGACAAGGCCGACACCGTTATCATCGGCGGCGGCATGGCATACACCTTCATAAAGGCCATGGGTCACGGCATCGGCAACTCCCTGCTCGAGGCCGACAAGCTCGACTACGCACTTGAGATGATCGAAAAGGCAAAGGCCAAGGGCGTGCAGCTGCTTCTGCCGGTCGACACCGCTATCGGCAGCGAGTTCAAGGCCGATTGCGACAGGGATGTTGTCCCCGTTGACGCTATCCCCGACGGCTGGATGGGTCTTGACATTGGCCCGAAGACCATCGAGCTTTTCTCCGACGCAGTTAAGAACGCCGGCACCGTCGTCTGGAACGGCCCCATGGGCGTTTTCGAGTTTGAGGCATTTGCCGTCGGCACGAAGGCAGTCGCAATGGCGCTGGCAGAGTCCGGCGCAGTGAGCATCGTCGGCGGCGGCGACAGCGCAGCAGCCGTTGAGCAGCTCGGCTTTGCCGATAAGATGACCCACATCTCCACCGGCGGCGGCGCATCCCTCGAGTTCCTCGAAGGCCGTGAGCTCCCGGGCGTTGCCTGCCTGCTCAATAAGTAAAATACTTTTTACCGGAGGCAGAAATAAATGAACACCAAATACAGAAACACCATTATCGCGGGCAACTGGAAGATGAACATGCTCGCAAGCGAGATAAAGGCATTTATCGAGGAGCTCAAGCCCCTCATGCCCGAGACGAAATCCTGCAACACCGTGCTGTGCGTCCCCGCTGTGAACATAGCGCTTATGAACAGATACGGCAAGGAAGCCAAGGTGCTCACCGGCGCGCAGGACGTTTCAAAGTTCGATAAGGGCGCATACACGGGCGAGGTTTCCGCCGCGCAGCTTTCGGACGTGAACGTCAAATACTGCATCGTCGGCCACTCCGAGCGCAGGCAGTATCACGGCGAGGACGACCTGCTCGTCAACGCCAAGACCCTCGCCCTGCTCGAGCACGGCGTTAACCCCATCATCTGCGTGGGCGAAAGCCTTGAGCAGCGTGAAAAGGGTCTGACGATGCCGCTTATAAACTATCAGGTTCGCGCCGCGCTCAGCGGAGTTGACGGCACCAAGGTGCGCCGTTGCGTCATCGCATACGAGCCCATCTGGGCAATCGGCACCGGCAAGACCGCGACGAGCGAGCAGGCCGAGGAGGTCTGTCGCGAGATCCGCGCCATCATCCGCGACCTGTACGGCGCACGTCCCGCGCGCGCTGTCAGCATCCTCTACGGCGGCAGCATGAACGCAAAGAACGCAGCCGAGCTTCTCGCTCAGCCGGACGTTGACGGCGGCCTCATCGGCGGCGCATCGCTCAAGCCCCAGGACTTTGCGACGATAATCGCAGCTACCGGTGGCGCAAATGAGTAAGTGCGTTTTAGTAATAATGGACGGCTTCGGCATAGCCCCAGCCTCGGGCGGCAATGCCGTGAGCCTGGCCGATACGCCGAACCTTGACCGCATATTCGCGGAAAACGCATACACACAGCTTTCCGCCTCGGGGCTTGACGTCGGTCTGCCCGAGGGTCAGATGGGCAACAGCGAGGTCGGCCACACGAACATCGGCGCAGGCCGTGTCGTGTTTCAGGATCTTCCCCGCATAACAAACGCCATCGCCGACGGCAGCTTCTTTGAAAACGAAGCCTACGTCAAGGCCATCGACGACGCAAAAAGCGCCGGCAAGGCGCTGCACATCCTCGGCCTTCTCTCCGACGGCGGCGTTCACAGCCATATAAGCCACATCTTCGCCATCCTTGACATGGCAAAGCAGCGCGGGCTTGAAAAAGTGTACCTGCACTGCTTCCTCGACGGGCGCGATGTTCCGCCTAGAAGCGCATCGGGCTATGTTAAGCAGCTTGACGATAAATGCCGCAGCCTCGGCAGCGCGAAGATCGCAACGCTTCAGGGCCGCTTCTTCGGCATGGATCGCGACAAGCGCTGGGACAGAGTCGAAAAGGGCTACAATGCCATCGTCTGCGGCGAGGGAATACTGTGCTCAGACCCCGTCAAGGCAGTTGAGGACAGCTATGCCGCGGACATATCGGATGAGTTCGTTGAGCCCGTTGTATGCTGCCCCGAGGGCACGATAAACGAGGGCGACAGCGTAATATTCATGAACTTCCGCCCCGACCGTGCGCGTGAGATGACCTGGGCGCTGACCCTGCCGGAGTTCGACGGCTTTGAGCGGAAAAAGACCGTTTATCCCCTCAGCTATGTCTGCACAGCGCAGTATGACGAGGCGCTGACCCTGCCTATCGCCTACCCGCCCGAAAAGCTTGAGAGCACGCTGGGCGAGATAGTTTCCGAAAAGGGCTTTAAGCAGTTTCGCGTCGCGGAGACGGAAAAGTACGCGCACGTCACCTTCTTCTTTAACGGCGGAGTAGAAAAGCCCTGCGAGGGTGAGGAGCGCTGCCTTGTCCCCTCCCCCAAGCAGTTTGCCACATATGACCTCATCCCCGAGATGAGCGCCGAGGCCGTTGCGGATAAGTGCGTCGAGGCAATTAAGAGCGACGAGTATGAGATGATAGTCTGCAACTTTGCAAACTGCGACATGGTCGGTCACACGGGCGTGCTCGATGCGGCAGTAAAGGCCGTCGAGACCGTCGATGAGTGCATGGGCCGCGTGTATGACGCAGCAAAGAGCATGCCCGACACCGTGCTTTGCGTGACCGCCGACCACGGCAACGCCGACTGTATGCTAAACCCCGACGGAAAAATAAATACCGCGCACACTACCAATCCCGTTCCGTTTGTGGTATGCTGTGACGGTGTTGAGCTCAATGAGGGCCGCCTGTGCGATATAGCCCCCACGATGCTGGATATCATGAAGATAGAAAAGCCCGCCGTCATGGGCGGAAGAACGCTTATCAAGTAAAACAAAGTAAAGGAGATACATTATGAAGCAGTATTTTGAGATCGTTGACGTTATGGCAAGAGAGATCCTTGACTCCCGCGGCAACCCCACCGTCGAGGTCGAGGTCACTCTCGATGACGGCACTGTCGGCCGTGCAGCAGTTCCCTCCGGCGCATCCACCGGCATGTACGAGGCATGCGAGCTTCGCGACGGCGACAAGAGCCGTTACCTCGGCAAGGGCGTAAGCAAGGCAGTTGAGAACGTAAACGGCGAGATCGCCGAAGCAATGGTCGGCCTGAACGTGCTCGATCAGCCGGGTATCGACAAGATGCTCATCGAGATCGACGGCACCCCCAACAAGTCCCGCCTCGGCGCAAACGCCATCCTCGGTGTATCCCTGGCATGCGCACGCGCAGCGGCAGAGGCCACCGGCCAGAGCCTTTATAACTACATCGGCGGCGTCAACGCCAAGACCCTGCCCGTTCCCATGATGAACGTCCTCAACGGCGGCGCACACGCTACCGGCTCGAACGTCGACATTCAGGAGTTCATGATCATGCCCGTGAGCGCAACGAGCTGGAAGGAAGCTCTGCGCATGTGCGCCGAGGTCTTCCACGCACTCAAGAAGGTCGTTCCCGCCTCCGGCGTCGGCGATGAGGGCGGCTATGCTCCGAACCTCGAGTCCGATGAGGACGCACTCAAGGCACTCGTCGCTGCAATGGAAAAGGCCGGCTACAAGCCCGGCGAGGACTTCCGCATCGCAATCGACGGCGCAGTCTCCGACTGGTACAGCGAAGAGGATAAGTGCTACCACCTGCCCAAGCGCGGCACCGTCATGACCAGCGAGCAGATGGTCGACATGTGGGAAGGCTTTGTTGACAAGTACCCCATCATCTCCATCGAAGACGGCATGGGCGAAAACGACTGGGAAGGCTGGCAGCTCATGACCAAGCGCCTGGGCCACAAGATCCAGATCGTCGGCGACGACCTGTTTGTCACCAATACCGAGCGCATCAAGAAGGGCATCCAGCTTGGCGCTGCAAACTCCGTGCTCATCAAGGTAAACCAGATCGGCACCCTGACCGAGACCCTCGACGCTATCCAGATGGCTCACCGCGCAGGCTGGACGGCAGTTGTCTCCCACCGCTCCGGCGAGACCGAGGACACCACCATTGCCGATATCTCCGTGGCAGTCAACGCAGGCCAGATCAAGACCGGCGCACCCAGCCGCACCGACCGCGTCTGCAAGTACAATCAGCTTCTGCGCATCGAGGATGAGCTCTTCGACGTCGCCGCCTACCCCGGCCTCGACGCCTTCTTCTCGATAAAGTAA
>CAZWJM010000025.1:0-19243 GCA_964634435.1 uncultured Oscillospiraceae bacterium
GCTGGGCAAGAGACCCCAAAACCGGCAAAGCCTACGAAGTGCCGAAAGATATGACTTATAGGGAGTGGAAGCAAAAATATGTTGATGATTCTATTGAAAATATTGAAAAACATGATATAATTATAGGCAAAAGTCTAGGTGCTGCTGCGAAGAATTACCCAGTTAGAATTGACGGCAGTAGGCAACATGTTAAGCTCGCGGAAAATCAGCGAATTGAAGGTAAAGTGTTTGCTGGAAAAGGTACAGCAGTTGCCATCAAAGATAGATTTAGGCTTGAATCCGATTACAGAGTTCCGGCTGGCGAGTGGAAAAAGTTGAGCGGCAACGGATATATTTTGTTAAAAGGGAAGAAGCAAAAAGCAGAATTGCATTGGTATGAAGCTCGTGGAGAAATTTACGAAATGAAAGCCAAGAGGTATATTGATGAAGATTAGATATAATGGTTGTTCGTCTGTGTCCTTAACAAAAGGTAAAATATATGAAGTTATTAGTATTGAAAAAGAATGTTATAGAATTGTTGATGATACAGATGAAGACTATTTGTTTTCGCCGGACGATTTCGAAATCATAGAATACTGAAATCATCGTTAAAAAACAAGTATGGGTGTGGCTTCTATTATTGAAGCTGTCTTTTGCCTGTTCGGATGCTGCAACATCCGAGCGGGCGTTTTTATAAGCATCGTGCACATGCATGGTGCTTTTTTCATATCCATTTTCGTTAACATTTAAAAGCTTATCAGGTTAAAATGGAGGGGCACATGATTGAAGATGATTACTTTTTTATAGTATATCGCATATTGGACTGTCTGTATATTAACTTTAAAGAGGGTAATGGCGTTAAGTTCCCCGAACTGCGTCAGATTTTTTCCGATATTAACGGCCACTATTTATGCAATATACTTGAGTCGCTCCAGGACATGGGGGATATCAAGGATTTTGAAACGACCAGAGAGAATTTTTTAACATATAAAATTACGATGGCAGGCATTGAATATCTGTTAAATGACATCCGCATGCTTGATGCAGCCATGAATATTGAGCCCGAATACGTTAACATTTAAACTGCTATTTGATTAATAAAAGCGGCTTAGCAAAATGCGAGGCTGCTTTTTTCATACCCAAAACACAGGAGGTTTATTCGATACGTTCCCCAACATTTGCCCCACAATTCACATACAATCCTGTTGCTATTTGTGCGGGAATGCGTTAAAATGAAAACTAACTATGTCATTTAATAAAGGAGAACATAATGAAAGGCATTGTTACTAAGCTTTGCGATATCGAAAATGTCGATATCCCCGCCGGCATGCTCGATGTCAGCGTCAGCGAGCAGAGCGTTGCAGACGAGATAGAAAGACTTGCGCTGCGCTACGCCAAGGAGTCGGAAGCAGACGTTTCCGCAGACGGTGATATCGTGTATTGCGCAATTGACGGCGGCAGGGTGGCGCCGGTGTTCACAGCACCCGTACTGCCCGGCGCGGAGGAGGCTGCAAAGGCCGTGCTCGGAAAGCGCGCGGGCGATGTGGTCGAGACGAGCCTTCTCGGAAAGAGCGTCAAGCTCACGGCAGTGAAGATCGTGCGCCGCACGCTTGCGGAGGTCAACGACGCGCTCATCGCCTCGCTCGGCATCGAGGGCGCTTCGGATATGGCATCCTACAGGGAGTATGTCCGCAATAAAATGATAAGCGATAAGCGCTTTGAAGCCGGTAAGGAGCTCAGCCACTATCTCATGGACGAGCTTATCTCCGGCAGCAGCTTTGAATACGACGAGGCCGAGATGGAGGAGTATATCTCTGCCTCCATGCCCGAGTGGCTTGCCGAGTGTGCCGCCGCGGGAATGGATATCACCGAGGACGACATACGCCAGAGCATCCTTTTCCAGTCCAAGCAGGAATGGGCGGCCGAGGCCGTGTGCCGCAAGCTCGGGCGCGAGGTCGACCTTGCAGAGGCCGAGGCGGAAGCGGACAGAATGGCCGAGATGATGGCGCTCATGGGCGAGAGCGTGCCCGAGCGGGACGAGCTTGTTAAAATGAGCATTCGCGACGCATATCAGATGGTCATGTTCGAGTATATTGACGGCATCGCCGCAAGCAGAATGGGAGGCAGCAATGGGAACGGTTGAGCTTAAAAACAGCCAGTGGAAGGAATTTTCCGAGGCAGACTACGCGGTCATCGACTGCTACGGCGATAACTGCGCCGCCTGCGTTATCCTTGCGCCGGTGTATGACGCCGTGGCAGATGAGCTGTCCGGCATATCCTTCGGCAGAGTGAATATCACGCACTACCCCGAAATAGCAAACGAATACGGCATCGACGCAATGCCCACGCTTCTGTATTTCAGAAAGGGCGAGCTGCAGCATCAGAGCGTCGGCTCTATCGAGCGCGAAGAGCTGCTTGCGGAGATATCAAAGCTTTTGTATGAATGACAGGGAGGAAACACCATGGGAAAAATCAGACTTAACGAAGATCAGGAGATCGTGGCCCACGTCAAGGAGGGCCTCAAGCGCACCGGCGGCTTCTGCCCCTGCCGCCTCGAAAGAAAGCCCGAGTACAAATGCATCTGCGAGGAATTCAAGGCGCAGATAGCAGACCCCGAGTTCGAGGGCTATTGCCATTGCAGACTTTATTACAAGGAAAAATAAAAGGAGAACCAAGATGAAAAAATTTGCTTCTATCGCACTTGTTTTCGCAATGATCCTGTGCCTTACAGCCTGCAGCCTCTTCAGCGACGACTCTGTCGTGAAGTTTGGCGACACCTATACGCACAATGACCCCGACGGCCTGAAGTACGATACGCGCCTTGTCCTTCAGGGCGACGGCTTCGAGGCGAGCCTTGAGGAGTTTTTGAGCAGCGCAGCATACCCCGACACCATGATAATGGATGCCGACGGCAACATCACCGGCATGTATGACTACGACCCCGCTACCGGCCTTGCAAAGGGCTGGAATGACTTTGCCACCGGCGAGTATATCGCTTACGCCGAGGGCGAAGAGGTCGACCTCGGCATGCCCGACGAAAGCCTTATCGTTGATATCCCGGGCGAAGTGAGCATCGGCTGCGTCGTATACGGCAACGAGGGCAAGGCCGTCAGCGCATATATCTACGCATTTTTGACTGACGCGAGCGCAAAGCAGGCTGTCATTGACGGCATTGCAAACTACTCCTACCTCACCATGAGCGAGGTAAGTGACACCGTGCTGTGCGGCGTTGTCGACGAGGCGGCCATAGCCGACGAATTTGCGGCAATGGAAGCCGGCGAGGGCGAGCAGGACGCACAGTCCTATGCCTACATCCTACAGACCTATTACGGTGTGCGTGAGTACACGGGCGAGAACGCCTACGAGCCCTACGCAGGCCACGCAGATCCCAGCGACATCGAATGGGATGAGCGCGCAGTCCTCACCAGCAACGGCAAGATGGCCGTTCAGGAAAAGTATGAAAACGACATCGTTTCCGTAAGCGAGTTCATCTACGCCAAGGACGGCGAGGTCGTTGCAGACTACCTCTACTATGAGTTCAGCTCCAAGGAAGCGGCAGACAAGATGGCAGCCGACAGAAATATATTCACCGAAGAGCCCGAGCGCGCCGAGGATAATATTCTTGTGGCTGAAATCAGCGGTCAGGAAATGGTCGATAACCTTGCAAGCCTCAAGGGCTACAGCGTAATTAACGACTACTCGCTCGATGAGTATGTCCGCATGGCTGTCGAGGGCTACTACATGTCCCGCTACGAATAAGCCGAAGATAGATTAAACTTTGCCTGACGGATGCCGTTTCCCAAACGGATATGGCATCCGTTTTTATGAGGTAAGCTATGGATAAAACGAAAAACAAAAAGCCAAAGGCCGAAACCTGGAAGGGCCTGTTTCAGACCATCGGCAAATTGCGCCTGCCATGGGTGTGGATAGTCGTGGGCCTTACGGTCAATCTTTGGCTCAACGACCTGATGCTCGACCTGCCGAACACAACGGCGGATCTTTTGAGCGGCGACCTTTCGGCGGCTGCATTGGGCGATGCTGTGTGGTACTATGTCCTTCTCGGCATAGCAACCGTCGTCGCCGTTGTCGGCCAGGTGCAGGCTCAAAGCTACAGCGTCAAAAGGGCAAGGGACTCCGTTTGGAAGAAGATGCTCGGCATGCGCATGGAGTATTACGACCGCAACGACCCCTCGGATCTGATGAGCTCTATAACAAACGATACGAGCGAGGCCGTGCAGAGCTTTGTAAACCTCCTTATCGTGCTCATACCGGCGCTTTACTATGTCATCGCGGCAATGGGGCGCATAAGTGAGTATCACTGGGTGCTGTTTGCCTCGTGCTTTATTCTCGTTCCGCTCAAATACCTGTATGCGTTCATCCTCGGCCGCAAGTTCCAGGTGGCCTCTGCCCAGCTTTACGGCAGGATAGGCACGTTGACGAGCTTCCTTGCCGACAGGATAAACCACCTGCAGCTTATAAAGACCTACACGAACGAAAAGGCCGAGGATAAAAACGGCCATGAGGCAGCACAGGGACTTTACAAGGCGCAGATGCGCATAGTCAATATCGATAACATTACGATAGGCGCTATCTCCGTTATCGATGTGCTGCAAAAATTCGTCGTCGTCGTTGTGGCGGTCATCCTCCTGCAAAGGGGAGAGATCGATATCGTCATGTGGCTTGCGTTCTTCCTGTTTTCGCAGAACCTGTTCCCGATGATAGATCAGATATTCGACTGCTGGATACGCCTTAAATCGATGCAGGGCTCGTTCCAGCGCGTGACGGATATAATGACCGAGGACGCAGAGCACGATGAAGACGCCGCCGCTTTCCCCGCAGACGGCGATATCCGCTTTGAAAACGTGAGCTTCACCTATCCCGAAACCGACGAGCCTGCCCTCAAAAACGTATCGTTTACCGTGCCGCGCGGGCAGTCGCTTGCCATCGTCGGCATGTGCGGCAGCGGCAAAACGACGTCTGTCAGCCTGCTCGAGCGCTTCTATACGCCCGATGAGGGCCGCGTCATGATAGGCGATACGGATATTAAAGATATTTCGCTTTCGCAGTTTAGACGCAGGCTTGCCTATGTCCAGCAAAATACCGAGCTTTTTGCCGGAACGCTGCGCGAGGCGCTTACCTACGGCATCGAGCGGGATGTATGCGACGAGGAGATATTCACCGCTGCCGAAAAAACAGGCTTTGACGAATATTTAAAGCTTTGCCCCGATGGGCTGAGCACGCAGGTATCCTCCGGCGGACAGAGCATGTCCGGCGGACAGAGCCAGCGACTTACGCTCACGCGCGAGCTTCTGCGCGGCGGCGATATAATCCTTATGGACGAGCCGACAAGCGCCCTTGACGTGCGCGTTTCGGCCAAGATCCAGGATACCATCGATGCTGTGTTTGCCGATAAGACCCGCATCATCATAACCCATGACCTGAGGTTTGCCCGCAGATACGACCATGTCATCGTCATGTCCGGCGGCGAGCTCGTGGGTGAGGGCAGACACGAGACCCTGCTTGAGACCTGCCCGACCTACAGGGAAATGAACGAAAACGCACAGGAGGTGGAGGCATGAAGAAGTATTTCAATGTCTTTAAAGGCGTAAAGCTTCCGTGGCTGCTCATTTTGCTGTGCACTATTACCTCCATCGCGATGATGAGCAGCGAGCTTGCCGTTGCAACGCTCACGGCCGATATTATCGACACGAGCCAAAAGGCCATAAACGCAAAGCCGCTTATGAACTACATCATCATGGCCATCGTCGTCGCGGTGCTGACCATTTTGAATAACTATTTCACCCGCCGCATGGAGGAGACCATAACCCTCCGCGTCAGAACAAAGCTCTGGAGCAAGATAATGCGCCTGCCGACAAAGTATTACGATGCCGACAGCGGCGACGAGCTCATAAGCCGTGTCACCTCCGACTGCACGGCCCCGGCGCAGATATTCACGGTAGTCGTATCGTTTATCGTGTGCACGGTGACGACAGTGCAGGCGTTTTTGCAGCTTTATGATTATAATGCGTCCCTTGCAAACTATTCGCTCATAATCATTCCGCTGACCCTTGCACTCAGCGCCCTGTTTGCTGTTTTGCAGTTTAAGCTCGGCGTTTACGGAACCGTCACCATGTCCGGAAGCCTCGGCTATCTTTCCGAGCGCGTGCGCAGCTTCCGCCTTATTAAAAGCGCATGCGCGGAGGAGCTTGAGTCGAAGAAGGGAAGCCACACCTTTAAGCGCATGTACATAGCCGACTTTTTAAGCTGGCTTCTCGTTGCAGGCTATCAGCTTGCCTCGAGCATATTCTCCATCCTGTTTATCGTCATCGTCTTTGTCATCGGCAGCCGCCTGCTCAAAACCGGCGCTGTCACCATCGGCGATCTGACGGGCTTTTACATGATAACGGGCATAGTTTCCGTCCAGCTTATGCAGTTTTTCATGAACGCCGGCGGCCTGTTCGGAATTTTCGGCACGATGAAGAAAATATCGAGCGTTATGGACACGCAGTCCGAACGCTATGACGGAGCTCCCGTTCCCGAGCTTTGCGCAGACATCGGCATTGACGATGTGTCCTTTGCCTACTCAGAGGAGCGCGATGTTTTGCACGGCCTTACGATAAACCTGCCCATGGGCAAGCGCACGGCCATCATCGGCGGAAACGGAGCGGGCAAGTCGACCATATTTAAGCTCATTTTGCGCCTTTACGAGCCGAAGTCCGGCAAGCTGTGCTTTAACGGCACGGATATTTCGGAATTTGACCTCGCCTCATGGCGTGACCGCTTTTCCTATGTCTCGCAGACAGAGCCGCTTATCGGCGGCACGGTGCGCGAGAATATCACCTACGGCCTTGACCGCGAGGTGAGCGAGGAGGAGCTCATCGCAGTTGCGAAAAAGGCAAACTGCTATGACTTCGTTATGGAAAAGCCCGAGGGCTTTGATGAGGATGTGGGTCTTGGCGGCTCGAACTTCTCGGGCGGCCAGGCGCAGTGCATATCCATTGCCCGCGCCATGCTCAAGAATGCCGACTTCCTGCTGCTCGACGAGGCCACCAGCAACCTTGACGTTCTCAGCGAAGCGCTCGTGACAGACGCGATGGATAAGCTCATGCAGGATAAAACGACCATCATGATAGCGCACAGCTATGCCGCAACGAAAAACGCGGATTACATCATCGTCATGCGCGACGGCGTTGCCGAAGCTGCCGGAACTCCCGCGGAGCTTTTGAAAACAAACGAGTATTATCAGATATTCAGCAGGACATAAAAATGAGGCCGCTTTTGCGGCCTCATACTAAAAGGAGCACTATGCACAACACACTTAAAACCGCCGGGATAAACGACATTGTCTCCGGCTTCCGTCTAATAAAAAAGGAATTCGTAAAGAGCAAGAACGCAGACCTTTTCACCCTGCGGCATGAAAAGAGCGGCGCGCAGCTTTTGTATTTTGACAGAAAGGACGAGAACAAGACCTTCTGCATAAGCTTTAAGACCCTGCCCGAGGACGACACGGGCGTGTTCCACATCCTTGAGCACAGCGTCCTCAACGGCTCGAAAAAGTACCCCGTTAAGGAGCCGTTTGTGTCGCTCCTGCAAAGCTCGATGCAGACGTTTTTAAACGCCCTGACCTACAGCGACAAGACCGTTTACCCCATATCCAGCCGCAACGAGCAGGACTTTTTTAACCTCATGAGCGTCTACCTTGACGCGGTGTTCTGCCCGAGCATTTACGAAAAGCCCGAGATATTCATGCAGGAGGGCTGGCACTACGAATTTGACGGTGAAACAGGGGAGCCGTACTATAACGGCGTCGTGTTCAGCGAAATGAAGGGCGCCTATGCCGACGTTGACCGTCTTATTGAGGACGAGGCCGACAGGATGCTGTTTCCCGACAGCTGCTATGGCCACTCAAGCGGCGGCCACCCGGAGCACATTCCCGAACTGAGCTACGAGAAATTCATTGCCGCGCACAAGCGCTTTTACCATCCGTCAAACTCCCGCATTTTCCTCGACGGCGCGATGGATATTGACGCTGTTTTGAGCTATATCGATTCCGAATACCTCTCCGGCTATGACTACCGCGCGCCGGACTTCGACTTTGTCACCCAAACCCCGACGCAGAGCGAAAAGACCATCTGCTACGAGGCGCAGGAGGGCGAGGAGGAGCTTGCCCACATGTCCGCGTCGAAGATATTCTGCCGCTTTGACGATACAGAGAAGCTGTATGCTGCGCGCATATTGGCAGATTATCTTGCCGGTTCGAACGAAGCGCCGCTAAAGCGCGCCTGCCTTGAGCGCGGTCTTGCGCAGGATATTAGCCTCGGCATCGGCGACGGTATATTCCAGCCAGTCGTGTCGCTCATATTCCGCAATACCTCAAAGGATAATTTCGCAGCGATAAAGCAGTTCCTGCCCGAAGCGGCAAATGAGCTGCTCGCGCAGGGACTTGACCATGCGGCGTTGTCTGCCTGCCTTGAGCGCGACGCGTTCCAGAGCCGCGAGATAACCGAGCCATACGGCGTTGAGCTTGCAATAAAGGCGCTGGATGCATGGCTTTACGGCGGCGACCCGCTGACGCATATAGATAATGAAAAGGTGTATGACGCGCTCCGCGCAAAGCTTGACAGCGGCTATTTTGAAGACCTCGTTCGCGAAATGCTCTCAGACCCCGAGGATAAGACCTATCTCTATGTCCTTCCGAGCCTCACGAAAGGCGAGGATGACGCACGGCGCGAAGCCGAGCGCGTAGCCGAAGAAGCATCCGCATGGACTGACGAGCAGCGGCATGATATCGCCGCCGCCACGGAGCGTATGCAGCAGTGGCAGCAGAGCATGGACAGCGAGGAGGACCTTGCAACACTGCCGCACCTTGAGCTGACGGATATTGACGAGCATATAGAGCCTGTGAAAACAGAGCACGGCAGTCTTCTCGGTGCGCAAACGATGCATGTTTTGAGCGATACTAACGGCATCGTGTACCTTAACATGTACTTTGACGTGTCTGACTTCACGGCAGACGAGCTTTGTATGCTGAATGTCCTGACCGCATGCTTTGGCGAGCTGAGCACCGAAAAAACTCCGGCCGACGTTCTGCAAAGCAGGGTGAAGGCTACCCTTGGCGCACTCAATGCCAAGCTTGAGCTCACCTCCCACCCGGGCGATATCGAATCGTGCAAGCCGTATCTTCTTGTTTCGGCCAGCATGCTCGAGGAAAACGCTCCGGCGGCTGCCGAGCTTATAAGCGAGCTTCTCACCTGCGGAAGATACGACGAAACAGGCAGGATATTTGAAACCATACTTCAGACCGATTACTACATGAAGCAGTCGCTTATCGGCGACGGGCATCAGTATGCTATCGCCAAGGCGCTGTCAGCATTCTCGGCCGAGGCTGCGTTGAAGGAGCTTCTTGAGGGCGAGAGCTTTGTGCGCTGGTTTTCGGCCTTTGCCGAGGGCTTTGAGGCCAATGCCGAGGCAAACGGCGAGCGCCTTGCTGCTCTCGCGGCCAAAGCCTTCGCGCGAAACCGCCTGTTTATAGGCTATAGCGGCAGAATGAGCAGGGAAGCGCTTGAGACAATCATCGGCTCAATGCCCGAAAACGAGCTTGCCGCTCCGCTCACGGTGCAGATGCCGTGCAGGGAGGATAGCTCCATATCCGTTCCCGGCGGCGTGGGCTTTTCCGCGCAGGGACACAATTTGTATGCCCTGGGCGGCGAGTATTCCGGCGCGTGGGCCGTCATGTCGTCGCTTGTGAGCTTTGCGTATCTGTGGAATGAGGTCCGCGTGCGCGGCGGCGCTTACGGAACGGGCATGGGCGTGCGCGATAACGGCGACGTTTTCTGCTACTCCTACCGCGATCCGAACACGGAAAACAGCCGCGCAGCCTACTGCGGCATTGCAGACTTCCTCGACGAATTCTTAGATAGCGGCATGCCGCTTGACGATATCATCATCGGCACAGTCAATACAACTGACCCGCTGCTCGACCCTGCCGGAGTGTGCGACAGGGCATGCAGAAGATATCTGCGCGGCGTGACCGACGCCGATATCCAGTGCACACGCAGCGAGATACTAAAAACCACGCCCGAGACGCTCGGAGAGCTTTCCGCTCTTGTGCGCGGCTATATATCCGACGGCAAATTCTGCCGCGTAGGATAAAACAAAAACCACCCGATATCGGGTGGTTTTTCTGTTGAAGCAAGTTTTATTTTGAAAGCTCTTTTATGTACACGTTGAGGTAGCCGAGCGCCTGATTGAGTATCGACAGGATAAGATTGTCTGCAAGCTTTTCGTCGCGCTTTGCGATGGCATCCGTGAGCGCGGCGTACTTCGGCAGGCTGTTTTCAAGCTCCAACTTATTCGTGTAGTGGACGTTTATGAGCTTGCGCAGGAGCTTTTTAAAGCTCTGGAACACCATGGCGTAGGCCGTGTTTCCGGATATCTCGACAAGGCACTTGTGGAAGCGATACACGGCATCGGCGATATCATCCGCGTCATCGGCAGCATATATCGCGTCGGACTTTGCCTGAAGCGCCGTGAGCGACTGGTGCGTCAGCGTCTGGCAGGCAAGGCGCGTACACTCACGCTCGACAAGTATGCGCATCTGCATAAGGTCGCGGAAAAGCGTACTGTCAATAAGCGCCGAGTCGTAGCTCATGATGGCCGAAAGCGTCTCCGGCGTCGCGTTTTTGACATATTCGGCAACGAAGGTACCCTTGCGTGGAGCAATGCGCAGAAAGCCCATCCTCTCAAGGTCGAGTATGCCCTGATTGACAGAGCCGCGGCTTATGCCGACCTTTGCTGCAAGCTCGCGCTCCGGCGGAAGCTTGTCGCCCGGCTTTAGCTCACCGGAAAGGATCTTGCTTTTTATCATTTCAACAAAGTTTGCCTTGAGGTTTTTGCTGTCTTTAATCTGCATGGTTTTTGCTCCTCTGAAATAATGCTTTTATATTTTAATATAAATTGGGCATAAAATCAAGTGTGGTCAATAAAATATGTCCACTGCCGCGAAAAGTTTTGCATGATGCACAAAACGAGCGTAGATATTTTGTCACGCGATTAACAAACAATGCTTGCAATCAGGGCGAATGTGGTATAAAATATCAGTGGCTATACCACTGAAATCAGGGAATCATTATATGAACGGAGGAAGTATTACATGCAGAAATACGACGTTATCGTTGTAGGTGCAGGTAACGGCGGCCTGTCCGCCGCGACCTATCTTGCCAAAGCGGGCAAAAAAGTACTGGTACTTGAAAAGCATAATCTCCCCGGCGGCTGCGCAACGAGCTTTGTGCGCGGCAATTATGAGTTTGAGGCAACTCTGCACGAGCTGTGCCAGATGGGCACAGGCGAGGGCGAGGGCAAGCGCGGCGCAGTCCGCCAGCTGCTTGAGGACGATTACGGCCTCAATGTCGAATGGTGCAGCGCAAACGAGAGCTTTGCCTCTATTGCCACCGACCCCGACGGCTTCAATGTAGCAATGCCGGCAGGTGTTCAGAACTTCATCGATGAGATGGAGCGTCAGGTGCCCGGCAGCCGTGAGTCGATGACGACTGTTATGGAGCTTGGCCGTATGCTCGTTGACGGCGTTGAATGGCTGTCTGAGCGCTATAACGAGCCGGAAGGCCTGCAGAAGGTCGAAATGATGCTCAAGTATTATGACCTTATGTGCCTCGTGCCGCAGCCCTGCGACGATGTCCTGCGCAAGATCGGTGTGCCCGATAAGGCGCGTCAGATCTTCGAGTCCTACTGGACCTATGTTGCGGCAGACTCGACGGAGATGAGCTTTGCGCCCTACACCTTCATGACCTATGTTTATCTCACCCAGCTCCCGTGGTTTGCAAAGAACCGCTCGCACGAGATATCCCTCGCCTTTGACGCGAAGATCCGCGAATTCGGCGGCGATATCTGGTACAATACCCGCGTCGAGAAGATCGATATCAGAAACGGCGAAGTGCGCGGCGTTGAGCTTGCCGACGGCAAGTATATCGAGTGCAGCTATGTCATTTCAAACCTCATGCCTCACGTCGTGTTCGACCGCATGGTCGACCATAAGGAGGTCCCCGAGTACGATAAGAAGAAGATGAACGCTCAGCGCCTTGCACAGGCAGCCTTCACCGTCTACCTCGGCCTTGACGCCTCCGCCGAGGAGCTCGGACTTAAAAACTACGACACCTTTATGCGCTACACGCCCGATAACCACGCGCAGTTTATGTCCTCTGATTCCATCGAGACTCATAAGGACATCACCTGCACCGTGCTTACCAATGCACTGCCCGATGCGGCAGGCGAGGGCAGAGCCTTTATCCAGTTCAGTAAGTTCTACACCGGCGACCCGTTCAAGGATGTCACCGAGGAGGATTACTTCAAAATTAAAGACCGCATAGCCCGCGAGTGCGTTGAGAGATACGAGGAAGTCACAGGCTGTGACCTTCAGGGTCATATCGAGGAGATCGTCGTTGCGTCTCCCGTCACCTGGGCAAGATACCTCGGAACTCCGCGCGGCGACGTTTACGGCTACCTTCCCGCAACGTGGGACGGCATGTTCCCGCGCGTACAGTGCGGCCATCATGAGGACTACACGATCAAGGGACTGCGCTTCGTCGGCGGCCACGGCACGCAGATGGACGGCTACTCCCAGGCTTATCTTTCCGGCGCCGAGCAGGCAAGATACATGCTTCAGGACATGAAGGAGGGCAAGTAAGATGGGCAAATATAAGTATTCAAGAAAGGGTCTCAAGGGCCTGACTCCGTTCCCGTTCCTCGGCGAGGTAAAGACCCGCCTGAAGATGATCAATAAGGCACCGGCGACCATCCCGCAGTCGGTGTATAACGCAAACGTCCTGGCAAAGAAGCTGCACCCGCAGGTCCAGCACGTTGTGATAGCCAAGGTCGTCGACCATGGCGACGCAAAGAGCTTCACCCTCGTCCCGAACAAGGCCAAGGGTACGACCGAGATGGCATACTTCCGCGCAAGCCAGTATGTCTCCGTTTCGCTCAACATTAACGGCACCCCCGTCAATAAGCCCTACACCATCCGCTCCAACCCCAAGGATGCCCTGGGCAGCGAGAACACGAGCTACACGCTCACGATTAAGCTCACCAATCCCTCCTACGCCTCAAAGCATATTCTTGAGACCTGGAAAGAGGGCGACGAGGTCGATATCAGCGGCCCCCTCGGTGACTTCTATTATCAGAGCCTGCGCGACGCAAAGCACGTTGTCGCAATAGCGGGCGGCTCGGGCATCACGCCGTTTTACTCCATGGCTTCGGCTATCTCCGACGGCATCGAGGATTTCGACATGACCATCCTCTACGGCAGCCGCACGGCAGACGGCATCCTCCTCAAGGACGAGATCGAGGCAGTTGCCGCACACTCCGGCGGCCGCGTCAAGGTCGTGCATGTCCTCTCCCATGAGGAGAAGGCGGGCTTCGAGCACGGCTTTATCACCGCCGAGCTTATTAAGAAGTATGCTCCCGAGGGCGACTACTCTGTGTTCATGTGCGGCCCGAAGGCCATGTACACCTTTGGCGAGGGCGAGATGAAGAAGCTCGGCCTGCCCAAGCGCCGCTACCGCATGGAGATGTCCGGCGATTACCTCGGCGCTGCAAACAATGCCGACTTCCCGCAGGAGAAGAAGGACGATGAATTCACCCTCACCGTCGATATCCGCGGCGAGAAGCAGACAGTGCCCTGCAAGGCAAGCGAGTCCCTGCTGTGGGCAATGGAGCGTGCGGGCATAAAGGCCCCGTCGCATTGCCGCAGCGGCGAGTGCGGCTGGTGCCATTCGCGCCTTGTCTCCGGCGATGTTTACATTCCCGAGGATGCCGACGGCAGACGTCTGGCCGACAAGAAGTTCGGATGGATCCATCCCTGCTGCTCCTTCCCGCTGAGCGATGTTGAGCTTTGCGTATTCCCCATTGAGTAAGCAATAAAACCCGGCCCTCCGCCATTCGGCGGAGGGCTTTTTATTTTACACCATGTTCTTGTACTCGTCGCACTGCTCGACCTCGTCGGGCGGGAAGAATTCCTCGATAGGGAAGCGGATGCGCCCGAACATCGTGCAGGGGTCATCCTCTGTTGAGCCCACGCACTCCTTATCCGGCAGGCAGTAGTCGTAGGCGGGGATAAGAAGCTGCGTGCCGCGCTCAAGGCGTATCATGGAAAACTGGCCGAGCGTCACATAAACATGCCTCGTGCCGCCCGAAACGGATATCTCCTCGCCGAACGAGTCGAGTATCTTCTGCGGGATATCGCGCTGGTCGATGCCGGGATCGGGCAGGGCAGTCTCGGCAAGGGTCATGTGCAGCGCAATGGGGTCAACGGCGTCGACCTCGGCAAAGGGCATGGTGTTTGCCCCGTCGAGTATGCAGCAGTCGTCCGAGGAAAAGCTTCTTACTCTGCCCTCCGAGCCGAAGAGCATAACGCGCTTGTCGAAAACGGCAAGCCCCGTGAAGAGCTGGTTTGCGGGGAATGTCTCGCCGCTTATCTTATAAAAATAAGTAACGTCTACAGTGTAGTAGCCGCGGTTGAGGCTTATCTCATTCACCTTCACCTCGCAGTGCAGGAGCTGAGCATGCCTCGGCCGCACACTGAAGGCGCTCTCTATGTATGAAAGAGAGCTCACCGTCGGATAAACGCGCAGATCCTCTATGCAGTCCTTGTCGCGGCAGGCGTCCATTATCTTTCTCGTGCTGATGCAAACGGCCTGCTTTATGCAGTCATTATCGTTTACCGGACCGGGTACGACCCTGTCAGCCATAAATATACCTCCCAGGATGGAATTGAAGAAAACTTCACTATAGTCTATGCGCCTAAAGACAAAAGGTGCAGAGATTTGGATTTACAAAAAGAAAAGAATGTATTATTATTGATAGCAGATAGCTTGAGGAGGCGCTTTTAATGAAAAGAAAGATATTTATGCTTCTGATCGCGGTCGAGGTGCTTATGTTCATTGCACTTCTGCTTGGAGATGTCGGCGTGCTCACGCTTGCGCTGACCCAAAACCCGATAAAGAATATTTCAATGCATATAACAACGGCTATATTAATTTACGTCTGCGTCGTGGCATACAAACGCAGCGAATAATCGGAGCGGCAATATGGAACGATTGGGCTTTATTCACGAAAAACTTGATATCAAGATCCTTATCCTTTATATCCTCCGCCGTCTGCCCGGCGTCGTCGGGCCTATCGACCTGCAGGACTTCACCCAGCAAAGCGATGAGGGCTTCGGCTATTTTGATTACACCGACTGCCTTGCCGAGCTTATAGAAAGCGGCCTTGTCATAGAGGAGGAGGACGGTGTGCGCATCAGCAAGCGCGGCGCCGACGCTGTCGACACGGTCGAGAGCAGCCTGCCGTATTCCGTACGCAAAAAGGCAGAGAAGATAATCGCGCCCGAGGCTGCGCGCCTGCGCCGCCTTTCTATGATTACGGCGCAGCACCGTATGCGTGACGGCGGCTGCTTTGTCACCCTTGCGATGAGCGACGGCAAGGGCGAGATAATCCGCATGAACATCCTCTCCTCCGGTGAGCGTCAGGCCGAGCGCATCGAGGAAAACTTCCGCGAGCGGGCCGAGGATATCTACTGCAAGATAATCGAAATCCTTGACAAGCGCGACGAATAATACTATTATAAATGTCTGCGAATTCAGCTTAAGCTGACGAGAACTGACCCCCTGTCGCCTGACGGCGTCCCTTATCGGCGCTTTTTGCCCTTTTCGTCTTGATGGGCGCCAGCCCATCTGCGCCTCAAAAACCAAAAATCACTCGATAATTGCCGGCCGACAGGTGCTGCGCAGTTTTTCAGGAGCAGATTTTCGTTCAGACGAGGCAAAGCCCGCAGGGAATACTTGACGTATTTGCAAGGGCTTTAACGAAGTATGGGCGGAAATCTGCCCTTAAAAACCGATAGGTGTTCAATTCTCGTCAGCTTAAAAGCCCATCTTCGGTGGGCTTTTTATAATAGGAGGTATTACAATGGACATAAGAATTCCCGACGGCTATAAAAGCATACTGAGCGTTTATGACACGCAGAAGGCCATAAGCCTGTTAAAGCGCCTTTTTGAGGACAGGCTCGCCGCGCTTTTGAATCTTTACCGTGTGTCCGCGCCGCTGTTTGTTGACTCGGCCTCCGGCCTTAACGATACCCTCAACGGCTATGAGCGCCCCGTGTCCTTCGATATCCTGCGCTCCGACGCCACGGCTCAGGTCGTCCAGTCGCTTGCAAAGTGGAAGCGTGTTGCGCTCAAAAGATATAATTTCTTCCCCGGCAAGGGACTTTACACGGATATGGACGCTATCCGCCGCGACGAGGACGAGCTGGATAATCTGCATTCTGTCTACGTCGACCAGTGGGACTGGGAGAAGGTCATCCTTGCGGAAAACCGCAATATCGACTATCTCAAGCTCACCGTTATGGACATAGTAAAGGCCCTGTGCGACACGCAGGATACCATGCAGGCTATCTACCCACAGCTTCAGTGCCTGCCGAAGCTCCAGCGCAATGTGACCTTCGTCACCTCCCAGGAGCTTGAGGATATGTATCCTGACATGACCTCAAAGCAGCGCGAGAATGCCTTTACCCGCGAGCATAAGACCGTCTTTATCATCGGCATCGGCGGTGCGCTCAAGTCCGGCAAGCCGCACGACGGCCGCGCTCCCGACTATGACGACTGGTCGCTCAACGGCGATATACTTTTCTGGTGCGATTGGCTCGACTGCGCGATAGAGATATCCTCCATGGGCATCCGCGTCGACCCCGAGTCGCTTGCAAAGCAGCTTCGTCTTTCCGGCTGTGAGGACCGCCGCGAGCTTCCGTATCACAAGATGCTTTTAAACGGCGAGCTTCCGCTGACCATCGGCGGCGGCATCGGCCAGTCGCGCGTATCCATGCTGCTCCTGGGCAAGGCGCATATCGGCGAGGTGCAGGTATCCATCTGGGATAAGCACACCGAGGACGTGTGCTCCGAAAAGGGAGTCATGCTGCTGTAAAGCAAAGCATAGTATCTTACGGGTGTTATTATGGATCTTATTGAGCTTATAAAAGTAATCATCCTCGGTGTTGTTGAGGGCATCACGGAATGGCTGCCCATATCCAGCACCGGCCACATGCTGCTGGTGGATGAATTTATCCACATGAACGTCACGCCCGAATTTCGCGAGATGTTCCTGTATGTCATCCAGCTTGGCGCGATCCTCGCGGTGATAATCCTGTATTGGGACAGAATGTGGCCGTTCCAGAGCAAAAAGAATAACGGCAGCGTTATAAAAAAAGAGACCTTCATCCTGTGGATAAAGGTTGTCATCGCGTGCATTCCGGGCTTTGTGGCATATCTGCTGTTTGATTTCGTCGATAACTGCTATGTTGTCGCAGCGGCGCTCATCGTCTACGGCGTTGTTTTCATTGTCATCGAAAACTGGAACCGCGGCCGTGAGCCGAGAGTGAAAACGCTTGAGGAGATATCGTATAAGGACGCGCTCATCATAGGACTTTTCCAGGCGCTTTCGATAATCCCCGGCACGTCCCGCAGCGGCTCGACCATCATAGGCGGCCTTGTCATCGGCGTGTCGCGCGTCGCGGCGGCGGAGTTTACCTTTTTCCTCGCTGTGCCCGTCATGGTCGGCGTGTCGCTTCTTAAGCTGCTGGCCTTCGGCTTTGACTTCACGGGCGCGGAGCTCATAACCCTTGCTGTCGGCTGCGTCGTCGCGTTTGCCGTGTCCGTCGCGGTCATAAAGTTCCTCATGAGCTATATAAAACGCAAGGACTTCAAGGTCTTCGGCTGGTACCGCATAGCCCTCGGCGCCATCGTCCTGACCTACTTTGTGATGAAATAAAATTATCTCCCGCAAGACTTGCCTTGCGGGAGATTTTTCTATCTATATCTCATCCTCGTGCAGCTTTACACCGTCGCGGCGCAGGCGGGACTGCAGCGCAGCGATGTCTGCATCGAAAAAGTTTTCGAACATCGCAGCGGCGGTGCCTGCTGCCTGACCGGACACGGCGCACACGGGTATCACGCGGGTTATGTCCCACATGGAGTCTGTCGACGATATGCATCGGCCGGCTGCAAGCAGGTTCTTGACCTTCCGCCCGTGCAGGCATGAAAACGGCAGCTCGTACACGGGGCCTTCCTTGCGCCAGTCGCAGAACATGCCCACGCTGTCGGGATAGACGCGGCCGATCTCGTCATCGTGCTGTGTGTACGCTCCGCTGATGCGCCGCGTCATACGAAGCTGGGGAATGGCGGCAAGTGTCGTCAGCCTGTGGGCAGGGGAGTCAATGCCCGATTTGAGGAAATCGTCAAGCACCTTGCCGTGTGAGTACACCGTCAGTGAGCTGACCTCCTTTGCATCAAGGCCGCTTACGCGATAGCTTCCGCGGTCGGCAAGGAGCTGCTCCGGGGTTTTCTGATCGTCGGGGATATCGGCAAAGCCGAGCTGGTGCAGCCGCTCCTGCCCGTCCTCGAAGCTCATGTACCACGACGCGGGGACATTGCCCTGCGCAAAAGCGACAGTTTCCTCACCGGCAGCGCGGCACACGACTGCGTCGCCCGTCGCGTCGACCACGCTCCTGACCTCCACGGCACTGCGCCCGTCGCGGTTTTCGATGACGAGGTGGCTTATCCTGCCGCCAGACACACTGCAGGCGCACACGCTTGTTCCGTACAGTATCTCGACGCCGCTTTCGATGAGCTTGCGCTCGGCGTTCACAGCGAAAATGTTGGGGTTATATTTAAGATGGCAGCGCTCGCGGTTAATATCCATGACCTCGGTGCTCCATTGCGAGCCCTTGCGTCCGGACTTAAAAAGCCCAGTGCTGTTCTCGACCGACATGCGCATAAGCTCCTCTGCGATTGAGAAGCTCACCTGATGCCCGTCGCGCGAGCTGATAGGGAGGTATATGATAACAAGGCCGAGCGTGGCAAGCCCACCGAGGGTATACTCGCGCTCGATAAGCAGCGTTTTCGCGCCGCAGCGCGCCGCAGCAAGGGCCGCCGCGATGCCGGCCGTGCCTCCGCCGCATACCGCGACATCGTATCGGCCGTATATCGGCAGTGCGCGTTCTTTTTCGATAAACATCCGTGCATCACTCCTAACGATTTGATTGTAGCAGAGCGGCAAATATAGTGCAAGAAATTTAATGTGTTCCGAACATTTAAAATTCTTGACATAGGCTGTGGGCTGTGCTATTATATTTCAGCGGCTATGTGCAGAAGTACCCAAGAGGCCGAAGGGGCTCCCCTGCTAAGGGAGTAGGCGTGTA
>CAZWJM010000026.1:0-18688 GCA_964634435.1 uncultured Oscillospiraceae bacterium
TCGGGCTTGGGATCAACGGGCGTCGGGGGAGTGGGAGGCGTCGGCGGGGTCGTAGCTTTGTCGGTTGCCGGGAAGGTATAGTTCAGGGTGACAGAATCCATACCCAAAGCCGCAACGGTTGCAGCCTCGCCGTTTACGGTAAAGACGGTGGCGGCGGTAAAGGCATAGGTGCCAGTGACCTCCAGCTCAACCTTAACGGTGTAGGTCGTGCCGGCCGCGAAGGAGCTGCCGAGGACAGCATCGCTTCCGTCCCAATCAAGCCACGAGGTGTTGGCAATGCTGCAGCCGGGCGTGGTCGTCCTGGCTGCCATGACAATTTTGCCGGTGGCCGGTGCAGTGACCGTCAGAGAAACGCTTTCAATTGCGGTGGAGCTCAGGCTGGGGATGTCCTCCGTCTTGATGCCGTTACAGCCCTCGCGTGTGCAGTGGTAGGTCTTGACGCCGGGCTCGGTCAGCGTAGGCTCGGTGACAACGGGATCGCCCCATACATGGCCGAGCACGGGGATCGACTTGGGCGTGCTCAGGGTTTTGCCGCAGTCAACGCAGATTTTATAACCCGTGCTGCCGGGTTTAGTGCAGGTAGCTGCGCGCGCCAAATCGACGCGAGTGTTCACATGGTTATCTTCGTTCAGGGAAAGGAATTTGCCGGTACGGACAGTATTGTGGCATTTGGTGCAGTAAATGTCGCCGGTGTAAGCGGGGGTGACGCAGGTGCCCTTCGACGCATTCTTCACTGTCGTATGCCCGTGCTTGTAACCAAGGTCAGTGCCATGCTTGATATCGCCGCAGTCGCTGCACTTGTAGTCACCGGTGTAGCCCTTATGAGTGCAGTCGGCTTCCACAGCGGTGCCTTCAATCAGCTGCCATTCGCCGGTGTGGTCGGTGCTGGGGGCAGCGACGAAGTCGCCGACCTTGCCGATGATCTGGCCGCAGTCGACGCAGACCTCGTCGCCGGTGTAGCCGCTATACATGCAGACAGCATCCACCTTGTTCGCCAGCTTCGTGCCGTTTTCATGCTTGCAGGTAGCGTATACAGGGGTAAGATGCAGCCAGCCGGCAGAATTGACCCCTAAGTCATTAAATTGCGTTACGTTCGGCATCGTGAACCACCAGGTGCCGTCCTCTTTCTGGTAAAATCTGAGGCCGAGATTATTGGTGGTCACATATTTGCCATCGTTCTCGCCGCCGGAATATTTCGTGGTGTAGTCGGTATATTTGGTCGTCCAGCCGGTGACCTTTTGGCCGTCCTTCTGGTGGGGGATAAGATAGATGGTATCGCCGGGCATGGCAAGACCGAATGTGCCGAAGCCGTAGTCGCCGTAGCTTTTCCCTACTTCAACAGCCGCATAGTCAGCGCTGACCAGCGTGCGGATGGTATCCCAATGAGTATTATTGTTGGCCTCGTACAGCTCTTTGCCGCCGATGGTGTATCCGCACTGACGGCATTCCATCGAGTAGCGGCCCGTGATCACCTTGCCGTCGGAATTCTCCGTGGGAGGGGCATAAACCTTCGGGATAAAGCTGTGCTTTTCGTGGGTGACTGCCGTGCAGCCGTCCACCGTGCAGCGCAGGGGATGGGTGTGGTTGGTGCAGTTGGCCTCGATAAAGGCAATGGTCTCGGGCTTGCTGAAGTCCATGACCAGCTTATAATTGTGCGTGTGCTTCGCCACATAGCGCACAGCACCGCAGTCAAGGCAGGTGTACTGATAGTACTCCGTGAACGATGCAGCACCATCCTTACGTGCCATAACGGTGACCGGTGTGACGTAATTATGCGCTACAATATTCTGCTGGGGGTTGGAATGCTTTTCATCGGCCTCGCCGCAGCAGTAGTCCTTGTGGCCGCCATCGTCCTTGTGGACCTGTACCCGCTTGATTTCGCCGCTGTCAAGCTTGATATCGAGCGCATAGTCCCACGTATCATTCACGGGCTTGCACTTGTTATAGACATGGGAGATCTTCAGCTCCACCATATCAGAATCCACGGTGGCAAGAACCTTGCCGTCGGGGGAGGTCAGCGTGATGCGGCAGAAATACTTGCTGTTTTCGCCGCATTCCCAGTCCACACGGGTGGTCAGCTTGGAGGTCTTAGCGCCGCTGATAACACCGTAGCCGTCCGCTGAACCATCGCTGTCTTTAACCGGATTTGCAGTTGAGCCATCCCAGAACAGGATGTACCACTGATAGCTCAGCGTGCCCTTCATGCCCTTGCCCGTGATAGTGGCTGCGACCTTGAAGCTTGCCTTATTGTTGTTCGGGCACAGGGGATCGTCAAGGTCTGCGTGTATATCGCTGACCTTGGCGCGGACATTCTTCGGCTGTGTCGTTATCGTGATAGGAGTTGCTGCGTCATAGCCGCAGATGGTGCACGTCTTGTCAGAATTAAACACGTGGACAGCGTTGTCCGTCTTTTCCTTGCACAGGCGGCACTCTTTCCAGTGGTGGCTCGCGTTGCTCACCAAGTCGCCAAAGTTGTGAGTGTGGTCGCTCTTGCCGTTGCACTTGCCGCCCACATGGTGGGACGTGCACTGGTAGCAGCTGTAGCAGTATTCACCGTCGTCCTCAACGCACTCAATGCACTTTTTGCAGGTATCGCAATAGATATAGTTTTCAAAGCAGTTGCCGCACAGGTCGTTGCTGCAATGTTTATCTGCGCTTCTGGCGCAGCTATCGCACATGCTGCAGTCGGGGCAGACATCCACGAATTCGTTGCAGACACCGCAATCGGAGCAGTGATTGATCTCGTCAGCGCACTCAAGGCACTCGCCGCAGTCGGTGCACAGGTCTACGCAATCACCGCAGGCGCCGCAGCTTGAGCACAGCTCGGTGGAATCCTTATGCTCATAGCACTGGGAGCAGTGCGTGTCCTCTTCGCAGTTGGCGCACAGACCACATTCATCACAGTACTCCGTGCAATCGGGGCAGTAGCCGCAGCCTTCGCACAGCTTCACCGCTCTGCCGCAGGCGCCGCAGTCGGGGCAGTGGTTATCGTCATGGCAGGTCATGCACGCCCTGCAGGTGTCGCAGCGAGTGACACACTCGCCACAGGCACCGCAGTCGCTGCAGCGGACGCCCACGCCCTCGGAGCACATACCGCAGTATGTACAGGCCTTGCCCTCTTCTTCGTGGCAGCTGAGACACTTCTTTTCGCAGTGATCGCACTTGTCAACACATTCGAAGCACATACCGCAGCTTTCGCAGATCTCGCCAACGCAGTTGATGCAGCGGCCGCAGTCCATACAGCCTATAGGAGTGCCCTCGCCCTCGCTGATCATGTCCCCAAGCCAGCAGTGGTGGCAGTCGGGGCAATATTCGTAGTCATCGTGGCATTCCAGGCAGAGGTCATGGCTATCGCCATTCCAAGCCGAGCATTTTTCGATGCATTCTTCGCATCTGTAGCACTGGTTGCAGAACGCAGTGTCAAATTCTTCGTCATCACCCTTGGTCAGCAGGCACTTGTCGCAGGATGAGCATGTATAACCGGCGTGGTCTTCCGCACAGAGATGGTCGGGGCCCTCGCTGCACATACCGCCGCAATCATCGTCATAGCACATGCCGCAGTATTCGCAGATCTCACATGTAGCTGTGCAATAGATGCACTTGCCGCAGTTCCAGCAGATCTCATCCACGCAGTAGATGCACTGACCACATTCTACGCAGTACTCACCTTCGCTTATGCAGCAGGAACCTGCGCCGCAGTATTCGCAGATATAATCCTCGGTTCCGTCGAAGCATCCCCCGCAGTTGCTGCAGTGATGCTCTGAGTAGCAATCATAACGGTCGCTGTATTCACCGCAGTGTTCGCCGTCATCGCATTTCCAGTCGCCATAGACATAGCCATCGCAGAACTCGCAGTAAACGCCATCTTCATAGTCGTCATCGGCAAACGCCATCGTGGGCATCAGGCTGACCACCATGACAAGGCATAGCAGCAGGCTTAAAATTCGTTTCTTCAATTGATCTCCTCCTTGTGTATTTTCATCCTGTAATTTCAGTGCTTTGCGCCTCTATCCCGCCTTGAAAACCGCGCGGATATCTGCTACAATGAAATTCGTAATTTTTAAGTCGTAAAAAAAGATGCCGTGCGCCGTGGGCCGGTCGACGCACGGACTTCGGTCATGCTGCGAACATGCCCGAAGCTTTCATCTTCCTTACGAGCCTTGGGTATTTCGGCGGCAGACTGCGAATCGGCCACCGTATACCTTGATTTTTAGCATTTGTCCACGCTTTTGTATACCCTAAATCGCGCGATTTAGGGTCGCTGAAGCAAAAAAATCTGTTCCGGAGTGTTTCCTACGATGAAAATGAAGATCACAGCACTGTTACTGGCCATTTTGATGCTGCTCCCGCTTGCCGCCTGCGGAAGCGATTCGCTGCTCGACCCCAAGCACCCCGTCGAGCTCGAGTTTTGGCATGTTTACGGCGAGCAGGCCGATTCGCCCATGGAGGAGCTCGTGTATGAGTTTAACGAGACCGTCGGCCGCGAAAAGGGCGTGTATGTCAGGATAACGGCGCAAAGCAGCTCCAGCCGCATCGGCGAGCTGCTCAAGGATAGCCAGCATCCCGGGACGGACATGGATATGCCCGATGTATTCACCTGCCATCTCAATAATGCGCTGGAGCTTGGCACGGAAAATCTGCTGGACTGGAACGACTGGTTCACGCAGGAGGAGCTTTCGGAGTTCGTGCCGGGCTTCCTCTCCGACGGCGAGGCAGACGGTAAGCTGTTTGTGTTCCCGATGACGAAGTCGACCCATGTCCTGATGCTAAACGGCAGCCGCTTTGCCGCATTTTCCGACGCCACGGGTGTGCAGTATGACGACCTTGCCACGTGGGAGGGCTTGTACGACGCGGCGGAAAAGTACTATGACTGGTCCGGCGGCGAGGTGTTCTGCGCGCTGGACTATCCCATCCGCGCCGTTGAGCTGAACGCCATGGAGCACGGCGCTGAGAATTTCTACACCGACGACGGCTGGTACGATTTCGATAATGAGGCCTTTAAGGATAGCTGGCTGCAGTTTGCCCGCTCGCTCGTGCAGGGGCATGTGCAGGTGGCAGACCTTTATTCCAACACGCAGGTCATGACGGGCGACGTTCTGTGCGGCCTGGGCTCCTGCGCGGCTATACTTTATTATAATGACACGGTCTCATACGCCGACGGCACGAGCGAGCCGATGAATCTGCACGTTCTGCCCATGCCCATGACCGAGGGCAGTCAGCCGCTTATGACCCAGGCCGGCGTCGGCATCGCGGCATATAAGACCACCGATCAGAAGGCCGAGGCTGCCGCCGTGTTTGTAAACTGGCTGACAGAGAGCGAGCGCAACGTGAAATTTGCGGCCGACACGGGGTATATGCCCGTGCGCAAGGGCGCGTTTGACAGCATCGATATCGACACCTACGATTTCCCCGAGGAGAGCTACACCGCGCTTTACACGGCGCTCAGGACCGCGCAGGAGAGCTATACGCCCGTGTCCGAGCCGAACTTCGCCGGATATTACGACAAGGTATACAAGCTCTATGACGGCCTGCGCCAAACGCAGAAAAATCTCCCCTCCGACCCCACGGATAAGGAAGTGGAAGCGCTGGCTCTTGCCACGTGGGACTTCTTTTGCGGCATAAAGTGAGCGTATGATGAAGCTTGCAGAACGTATACCCGGCTTCAAGGCGGCGCAGCGTTCGATGAAGCACAAGCTCGGCATGTATATGGCCGGGCTTGCCGTGATACTTATTGCGGCGGTGTGCATCGGGCTGTTCCTGTTCGGGCGCCTGCGCAGCCCCGGGGATGATATGGCGCGTACTTTGCAGACGCAGATGGACTTTTTCTATGACGATATGAGCTCGCTTTGGCGCAATGTTGCGACCTCGGGCGTGCATCTGTCGGAGGAAATGGCCGATATAATAGATGATGAGCTCAGCCTGCGCGCAACGGATATCTCCGCGCTCACGGGCGATATAGAAACGCTCACGAAATTAGAGGACGCGATGATGGAGCCCCTGTGCAGCTATATCCGGCAGACAAGGTGCTCGGGCGCGTTCGTCGTCCTCGATGCGGCCATGCGCGCAGACGCGGACGATGATGTGCGCAGCGGCCTGTATATTCAGAAAAATAACGCAGAGCGCATGGGCAATGAGCTTTTGCTGTTTCGCGGCATGGCCGGCGTCGGCAAGGCGCACGATGTCATGCCCCACCGCAAGTGGCAGCAGGAGTTTAGAACCGATCAGTTTCCCGGCTATAGCGTCGGGAGCATGGGCAGAAGCGCCGTTTCGCCGTGGAGCCCGTGCCGCATAACCGAGGCCGTCACGCTTCCCGGAACGAGCGAGCGGGCGATGCTGCTCATCGTGCCCATAAAGGGCGCCGACGGTACGGTCTATGGCGTGTGCGGCTTTGCGGTCAATCAGACCTATTTCGGCGCAAGCTACGAGCAGCCGTCGGAGCTCGAGCGCCTTGCCTGCGCGATAAGCGTCGACACGGGCGTGGATATCGAGCCCGGCGCGGGGCTTGTAACCTACACGAGCAGCGGCTCATGCAGCCTGCCAGAGGGTACGCTACTTGTCGGGGAAAGGGGCGATGGGCTCATCGAATTTTCCGGCGAGGGCGCGTCGTTTGTCGGCAGAACGCGGACTTTTGCGCCGGTGGGCGATAATGAAACGCACAGGCTTTCGGTGATGATACCGGAAGCTGACTACAACAGAGCCGTGCTCGGCGGCGTGGTGCAGACGGCACTGTTCGGTTTCCTGCTGCTGTTTTTCACCGCCGTGTGCTGCGTGTATTTCACAAAGCGCTATCTCAAGCCCGTTTATGAGGATATGAAGCGCCTGCAGGCGCAGGACCGCGGCGGCGAGACGATAGCTTTTGACGAGGTGCGGAGCATATCCGACTCGCTCATGCAGCAGGATCGCGAGCACTTGGAGCACGTCACGACGCTCAAGGGCGAAAATCAGAACCTGCAAAGCCGATATTCGCAGACCTGCACCGAGCTTGAGAGCGCCCAGGCCGACGCAAAGCAGCTTGCAAGCCGCAGAAAAAGCGAGCTTGAGCCCGGCGATTTTGATATGTTCCTTGCCGAGTATAATAAGCTCACCGATAAGCAGAAGCTTGTCATGCAGGACATGGTCGCAGGCCTTTCGCCGCAGGAGTCGGCAGACCACCTCGGCCATCGCAAAAGCACGATCTATTCTTATCGCAGGGATATCTATGAACGGCTGAAGATACAGGGCAAGGATAAGCTCCACCAGCTTCGCATCCGCGCCGCCCTCCTGCATCAGGAGGATGATGAGGTGGAGAGCGAGAGCGAACAGTAAATTTTTAAACGGAGATATACATGGTTAAACAAAATCTGCATTGTCACACGACATATGACGACGGGGCGAATACGCCCGAGGAAATGGTGCTTGCGGCGATTGAGCATGGGCTAACATCGCTGGGCATAAGCCTGCACGCGCCGATGGTCGGCGAGGAGTGGTGCACTCCGCCCGAGAGCGTGGAGCCCTTCAAGGCGGAAATGGCGCAGCTTAAAGAGAAGTACGCAGGGCGCATAACGCTGTACACGGGGCTTGAATACGACCTTGCCGCGGATAAAAATTTTGCAGGGTATGAGTATATAATAGGCTCGGGGCATGTGCTCGACGGGCACTATTATATTGACTCGACGCGCGACAGAGCCATTGAGCTAATTGAGCATTTCGGCGGCGCACAGCGCGCGGCTCAGGCTTTTTTCGATAACTATGCCCGCATAGCGGACATGCCGGAGATAAGCATCGTCGGCCATTTTGACCTGCTGACGAAGTATAATGAGCAGGGCGTGCTGTATGATACCGATAGCGCATGGTATCGCGATGCGGCCTTCGCCTCGATGGAAAAGCTCAGCGCGGCAGGGAAGATATTCGAAATGAACACCGGCGCAATAAGCCGCGGCTACCGCACGACGCCGTATCCGTCAGCCGAGCTCCTGCGGCATCTTAAAAGCCTCGGCGGGCGCATAATGATAAATTCCGACGCGCACACGGCCGAGGGCATTTGCCTTGGCTTTGACCTGTGCGAGCAGATAGCGCGCGAGTGCGGCTTTAGCGAACTGTGGTGCTTTGACGGCGCGGGTTTTGTGCCCGAAAAGCTGTGAGCGGAATGTGAAAAAACCGGAGTGGTGGGAACCACTCCGGTTTTAATTATTCGATTTTGGCAAAGACGAGGAACACGGCACTGACGGCGGCAGCGAGGTAGTACGGCAGGGCGGCAGGAGCGCCTGCAAACAGTCCCGACACCAGCGAGAGCAGGAACGGGCTTACAAACTGCGAAAGGTAGAGCGCTGCTGATATGAGCGGCATGACCGTCGTTGCGGCGGCTCTGCCCTCGTTTGCCGAGGCCGAGGATATGATGTATGGAACGCCCACGCCGTTTGCAAAGCCCACGAGCGCAGAGCCAAGGAGCGTTCCGACCCAGCCGCCGACAAAGCCCAGCAGACAGTAGCCCAGCAGGAACAGCATCGGCGCGACAAAGCGCGAAAACCGCCCGCAGACGCGCTTTACGCGCGTGAAGCTCAGGCCGCCGACAAAGGCGACGAGGTCAAGCCCCGCCATTATCACGGCGCACAGGCTCATCGGGATAACGCCCTCGGCGGCGGTGACTATGGCAAAATTCGCGGGGTAGACGAAAAACGCCGTCATGAGCAGGAACATGCTCACAACATACATCCAGTTGCGCCGCCACACGCCGGAGCGCTTGCCGCCCTCGGCGCTGCCGGGCTCGCGTATGCGGTCGTTCGGCATGAAAATGAGGCACAGCACGATGCTTATAAGTCCCATGAGATACACAAGGAAGCTCAGCCGCCAGCTAATATTCGACAGTACGCCCGCAAGCAGCGTGGCGATTACCCCGCCGAGCTGATTTGCCGCCGACGACAGACCCATGAGCCCCTCGCGCTTTTCCGGCGGGAAGTAGAAGCTCAAAAGCCCCGTTGACAGCGGCATGATTATGCCGACGCCGACGCCCACGAGCGCACGCATGATAAGCAGCAGCCATATGCTGTCGCATAGTCCGGCCGCGACGCCGCCGACGGTGTACAGCACAAGGCCTGCCATGACGAGCGTTTTTGCGCCGAAGCGCGCCGACAGCCTGCCGAAAAACAGGTTGGTTATGACGATAAACAGCGCGGGCATGCTGACTATAAGCTGCACCTCGAGCCTGCTGCTGTCGGAAAAATGCCGGCTGATGACCTCCAGCGCCGGGGCTACGGCCGCACCGGCCATGACCGTGAGCAGCGACAGCGAAAGTATGCTCGCGGCAAGCGGTTTGAGTTTTACATTTGACATTCAATTGACCTCTTTCAGAATTTCAGCGCAAAACAAAAAAGCGTAGGTCCGGTTTGGACTTACGCTTTTTCGCTACACAACAAAGGGAATTATAACAGATTTTTTGAAAATGTCAAACGGTTTTCGCGCTCTGCTGATCGCGCTTTGCGCTTATATACTGGAACGCGGTGCACGCGGCAACGATGGCAAAGCCGATGAGGTCGTTTTTAAGTCCCGGGAATATCAGGACAAGGCCGCCGATGGCCATGATAATGCGGATGGGCATGGGTATCGGCTTTTTGAGGAAGCCGTTCAGACCTGCCGCGATGCCGAAGATGCCAAGCAGGGCGGTTATGCAGATGATGGCTATCTCATACCAGTGCTCGACGCCGACAAACAGCATTTCGGGACTGTATGCAAAGATATACGGCACGATAAATGCGGCGATGGCAAGCTTTGTGGCTATAACGCCGGTCTTCATGGGGTTTGATTTTGCTATCGCGCTGCCGGCGTAGGCTGCAAGGGCGACAGGCGGGGTGATATCGGCGACGATGCCGAAGTAGAACACGAAAAAGTGCGCCGCAACGAGGTCAACGCCGAGCCTTTCGAGGATGGGTGCGCAGGTGGCGGCCATGATGCAGTAGTTTGCCGTCGTAGGCACGCCCATGCCGAGGATGATGCAGCAGATCATAGTGAGGAACAGGCCGATGATGAGGGTGTTGCCGGAGAGCGCCACGATGACGGAGATGAGCTTGGATGCAAGACCCGTGACGGTGATGCAGCCGGCGATGATGCCCGCGATGGCGCAGGCCGCTGCGACGGTTATAGTACCGCGGCCGCCGGCCTCGAGCGCCTCGAGGATCTTCGCCGGGGTCAAGCGGCACTCCTTGTTCAGCGCGCCGACGACGATGGCAGCGATTATTGCAAGCGTTGCAGACTTCTGAATGGTGTAAACATTCATGCCGACGAGGACGACCAGCACGACCACCGGCAGCAGCAGATAAAGCTGACGCCACAGGTCGCGGCCGGGCACCATGTTCTCCTTGGGGATACCCTTGAGGCCGAGCTTTTTGGCTTCGAGGTGGACGGCGATGAATATGCCCGCAAAGTACAAAAATGCGGGGAGGATGGCTTTGACGGCGATGGTGCCGTAGGGGAGCCTGACGTACTCGGCCATAAGGAAGGCCGCCGCGCCCATGACAGGCGGCATGATCTGACCGCCGGTGGAGGCCGCCGCTTCGACAGCCGCGGCAAACTCCGGCTTGTAGCCGGTGCGCTTCATCATGGGGATGGTGACAGAGCCGGAGCCGACGGTGTTTGCAACGGACGAGCCGGAGGCCATGCCCTCGAGTGCGCTCGCAACGACCGCGGCCTTTGCCGGGCCGCCGGAGAATGAGCCGCAGAGCTTGTTTGCAAGGTCAATGAAGAACTTCGCGATGCCCGTGCGCTCCAAAAAAGCGCCGAATACGACGAACACGACGATGAACTTCGCGCAGACGTTTATAGGCGTTCCGATGACGCCGCCGGTGGAGTAAAACAGCGTATACACAACGCGGCTTATTACAAGCTGGAAGCTCATGCCCTTGCTGAGCATGCTCCAGAACGTGTAAACCAGCAGCGCGCCCGCGACGCACAAAATAGGTACGCCCACGCACCTGCGGCACAGCTCGGCCACGGCGAGGATGCCGATGATGCCGACGACGATGTACAGCGTTGTCATCTTCGATGCGCTTGTGAGCACCTCGATGATGGAGTCAAAATTCAGGCCGTAATAGAAAAAGCAGCCCGCGCCGACTATCATGATGACCCAGTCATACCAAGGCACGGTGTTCGGCGTGACATGATCCTTGCGTGCGGGGTAGTACAAAAAGCCCATCACAACGATGCCGCCGAGGAACAGCATAAGGCGCACCTCGAGCGAGGCGGTGCTGAACAGGGTGGAATAAATGCAGTAGAGCGAAAACAGAGCCATGATGCACTGTACGGCTTTCTGAGCCTTACCCGTCCAGATTCGGGTGTTCGACTCCTTGTCGTACTTCTTCATGACCTCCTCCACGTCCGCGGCGGAGACTGTTTCGAGCCCGTCGTTAAAGTCGTTTATTTTTTCTTCTGACATAAGCGACTCCTTTCAATAGAGAATACAATATATTTATTATAATGTATATGCTATAAAGACGGGGTTAATCATGCCGCAAGCGCGCAAGCAGAGCGTTTATATGCAAGCAAAAAACGCACCGTGGTCTAACACGGTGCGTTCTTTATGTGCTGTAGGCTTCAGGCGATAGCCGCTTCCTTTTCGCGCTTTGCCATGACGAACTCGTAAGCGGTGATGCCGCCGACGAGGACGAGGCCGATAAGGTCGGACTGCCAGCCGGGGATGATAAGACCCAGGCCGCCGACGATGAACAGGATGCGGAATACCCAGTTTAGCTTGCGCTTTACAAAGCCGTTGAGACCGGCCGCGACGCCGTAGATGCCGACCAGTGCGCTGATGCAGATGGTGACGATATCGAGCCAGCTGTCGACGCCGATGAAGAGCATCGCGGGGCTGTATGCGAAGATGTACGGTACGATGAAGGCGGCGATAGCAAGCTTTGTTGCGTTCACGCCCGTCTTCATGGGGTTGGACTTTGCAATTGCGCTGCCTGCGTATGCTGCAAGGGCAACAGGCGGAGTGATGTCGGCAACGATGCCGAAGTAGAATACGAAGAAGTGAGCTGCGACAACGGGAACACCGAGCTTTTCAAGGATCGGTGCGCAGGTGGCGGCCATGATGCAGTAGTTTGCAGTCGTGGGAACGCCCATGCCGAGGATGATGCAGCAGATCATCGTAAGGAACAGGCCGATGATAAGGGTGTTGCCGGACAGTGCCACGATGGCGGTGATGAGCTTGGATGCAAGACCCGTGACGGTGATGCAGCCGGCTATAACGCCTGCCATGGAGCAGGCCACGGCGACGGTTATCGTGCCCTTGCCGCCGGCTTCGAGAGCTTCGACGAACTTGGCCGGGGTCAGGCGGCTGTCGCTGTTGACGATGCCGACGAGGATGGCCGCGATGATGGACAGGGCGGCAGCCTTCTGCATGGTGTAGACATTAAGGCTGACGAGGACGACCAGCACGACGACGGGGATGAGCAGATAGCTCTTGCTCAGGAGCTCCTTGCCCGGGACCATGTCCTTCTTGGAGATACCCTTGAGGCCGAGCTTCTTGGCTTCGAGGTGGACGGCGATGAAGATGCCGGCAAAGTACAGGAATGCGGGGAGGATGGCCTTGACGGCGATGGTGCCGTAGCTTACGCCGACGTACTCAGCCATCAGGAACGCGGCCGCGCCCATGATAGGCGGCATGATCTGGCCGCCGGTGGAGGCTGCTGCTTCAACTGCGCCTGCAAACTCGGGCTTGTAGCCTGTCTTTTTCATCATGGGGATGGTGACAGAGCCGGTGGTGACGGTGTTGCCGACGGAAGAGCCGGAAACCATGCCGCACAGAGCCGAGGATACGACCGCGACCTTTGCAGGGCCGCCGGAGGATGCGCCGCACAGCTTGTTTGCAAGGTCGATGAAGAACTTTGCGATGCCGGTACGCTCAAGGAACGCACCGAATACAATGAACACGACGATGAACTTGGCACAGACGTTTATTGGTGTGCCGATGACGCCGCCGGTGGAGTAGAACAGGGTGTAGATAACTCTGCCTATGACGAGCTGGAAGCTCATGCCCTTGCTGAGCATGCTCCAAAAGGTGTACACAAGAAGTACGCCCGCAACGCACAGTATCGGCAGGCCGACGCAGCGGCGGCACAGCTCCATGAGAACGAGTATGCCGACAATGCCGATAACGATGAATTCCGGCGTCATCTTCGAGGCGCTGGTGAGGACCTCGATGATGGACTTGAACTGGAAGCCATAATAGAAGAAGCAGGCTGCACCGACTATCATGATGACCCAGTCATACCAGGGCATGTAGTTTTCGCGGACGTGGTGGGTGCTCATGGGGTAGTACAAAAAGCCCATAACGGTGACACAGCCGAGGAAGAGCATAAGGCGCGTCTCCAGCGGGGCGGTGCTCCACAGGGTGGAATAAATGCAATAGAGCGAAAACGCGGCCATGATGTAGCGCACAACGACCTGAGCCGTGCCCGTCCATATACGGGTGTTCGACTCCTTGTCGTACTTTTTCATGACCTCCTCCACCTCTTCGACGGAGACTGTTTCCAGATCATCTGTTGCGGAGGCGTTAATTTCAACATCTTCCGCGACAGTGTCCTTTATCTTGTCCTTGGACATATGAGATCAATCCTTTCGTTCCGATGCTTTATTGAACTCAAAAAAATTGAGCTCAGTAAAGCATCGGGGTCAATTTACTGCAAAGACTACGGCGCCATATGACGCCGTAGTCATAAAATCGGTTTTTAAGCGTTAAGGCTGCGTTAAGAATTTATGCGGCGTTAACGGTGATATCCTTCTCTGCGAAGTACTTCACAGCACCGGGATGATAGGGAACGTCGGTGATGGAAGAAGCAAAGTCGAGGCTCAGCTCAGCCTTCTTGGCGTGGCCGATCTCATCGATGTTCTCGAATACAGAGGATACGAAGTCATAAACCGCGTCCTCGGAAGCGTCGTTGCGTGCGATGACGACTGCTGCAACTGCGACGGTGGTGACATCCTCGGGAGTGTCGTAGACTTCCTTATCGATGGTGTACTCCTTGTAGTAGGGGCTGGATGCGATCAGGCTGTCGATGTGCTCCTTATCGAGAGAAACGAGGTAGACCTGCTTGCCGGTGCCCAGGTCCTGAACAGCGGGGGTGGGAGCGCCTGCAACGATGAATGCAGCGTCGATCTTGCCGTCCTTGAGGCTGTCTGCCGAGTCGCCGAAGTCAAGGTACTCTGCCTTGATGTCGTCCTCAGTCAGGCCGTAAGCGCCGAGCATGTCAAGTGCGTTGAAGTAAACGCCCGAGCCCTTTGCGCCGATGGAAACGGTCTTGCCCTCGAGGTCAGCAACGGTCTTGATGCTGGGATCCAGGGTTACGATCTGAACCTGCTCCATGTACAGAGCGGCGACGACAGAGAAGCTGTCGACCTTTTCAGTGAAGAGGTTCTTGCCGCCGTAAGCATAGCTCATAACGTCGGACTGGACGAAAGCGAGCTGAGCTGCGCCTGCGTCGAGGTCCTCGACGTTTGCCTGAGAGCCCTTGCCGGATACTGCGGTGACCTCAGTGTCGGTCTTGTCGGATACGAGCTGGCTGAGAACTGTGCCGAAGGCATAGTAGGTGCCCTGCTCACCGCCGGTGGTGAAGGTCAGCTGAGCGCCGCCGTCATTGCCGCATGCGCACAGTGCAAACACCATCATAACAGCCAAAAGCATAGCCATTATACGTTTCATAATCATTTCCTCCTGTTAATTCTGAATTTTCGGTTTTGAATATTGTCGCTGGCAAAAATTCATTACAGGCGCATTATACACCTTTGGTTTCCGCATTTCAAGCCCGAAAATGAAATTTTTTATTTTTAAATTTGCAAAAAATTTTACGAGCTAATTCGATTTCGGCCACTTGACCGCAAATTGACGTCTAAAAATGCAATATATGCACCCCGTTTTGCAATTTTGGACTATATATAGATGCAGAAAATTACCTCGCCGCATGCAAAAAGCATCTTAACACTGCAATTCGTCATATTGCACGAATTGCGCCATCGGTTTTTGTGCGAATTTTACATGCTTTTCGCGGAAAAGGCTTGCATATTGTCGAAAGACGTGCTATAGTGTTTTTATCACAAAGACATATGTTTTTGAATGAAAGACACGAAAAGGCGGTAAGGTTATGAAAATTGCACTTTTGGGCTGCGGAGTAGTAGGCGGCGGCGTTTTGGATATAGCGGAGAAGCGCTCCGATATGTCGGTAAAGTATGTTCTCGTGCGCAGGGATAAGCCCGAGCTCGGCGATAAGGCCGTCAAGGACATAAGCGTTATATTAAATGATAAAGAGGTCGACACTGTTGTCGAGGTCATGGGCGGCCTGTCTCCCGCGTTTGAGTACGTTTCGTCGGCGATGCGCGCGGGCAAGAACGTCGTGACGGCAAATAAGCACCTTGTCGCACATTATTATAAAGAGCTTGTCGCGCTCAGCCGCGCAAACGGCGTTGCATTCCGCTGCACCCCGGCTGTCGGCGGCGGCATACCCTGGCTCATAAATCTCGAGCGCGTCAAGAGACTCGACTGCGTCCGCTCCTTCTGCGGTATTATGAACGGCACGACGAACTTCATCCTCGATGCCATGCACACAAACGGCGCGGACTTTTCCGAGGTGCTCGCCGAAGCTCAGAAGCTCGGCTATGCCGAGGCTGACCCCTCTGCCGACATTGACGGACTGGATATCCAGCGCAAGGCGGTCATCACAGCGAATGTCGCGTTCGATGCAAGCCTTTCCGAGGACGATGTCCCCGTGTTCGGCATAAGAAGCGTAAAAAGCTGCGATATCGCGGCGGCAGAGAGCAAAAAGCGCATATGCAAGATGCTCGCTTTCGGCGAAAAGAGCGCGTCGGGCGCAGTAAGCTGCTATGTCGAGCCCTGCTTCGTTCCCGCGGGCGAGCTTGAAGCCGCGGTGTCGACAAATCGCAATGTCATTTCCTTTGAGACTGAGCTCACCGGCAAGGAGAGCTTTTACGGTCAGGGCGCGGGCCGGTACCCGACGGCGTACAATGCCGTGGCCGACTGCGTGGATATAATGAACGGCGTCAAGGCGTTTTACACGGAGCTTATCCGTGAGGTGCCGGTGGATAATTCCGCCGCGGAGCATCGCTACTATGTCCGCTTTAACGGAAACGATGAAATGCTCGAATCCATTACGGCTGAAAAGTGCGGCGAGGGCGTCATCACGATGCCCGTGCCGGTGGCGAAGATGCACGCCTGGGCAGCAAATGCAAAGGAGGCAGACCCCGAGGTATTTATAGCGGGGCTCATATAATATAATGTTAAAGGTCGCAAAATTCGGCGGCTCGTCCATGGCGGACGCCGGACAATTCAGAAAAGTTAAAAGCATAATCGAGGCAGATCCCGCGCGTAAGGTCATCGTAGTCTCCGCTGCCGGAAAGCGCTTCAAGGACGATCACAAGCTGACCGATCTTTTGTATCTGTGCCATGCGCATAAAAAATACGGCGTGAGCTGTGACCCCGTGTTTGAGATGATAGCGGAGCGATACCGTGGCATATGCAGGGAGCTTGGCCTGAAGGTTGATATCGACTCCGAGCTCGACGCCCTGCGCGAGGAGATAGAGGCGGGCATAAGCAAGGATAAGCTCGTATCGCGCGGCGAATATTTCTCGGCGCTGCTCATGGCGGACTTCCTCGGCTATGATTTTCTCGATGCCGAGCTGTGGCTGCATTTTTCCTTCGATGGCGAGATAGATAAGGAGCGCTCGTATTCTGAGCTTGAGCAGCTCGCGGCCGGCCGCAGGATAGTGACTCCCGGCTTCTACGGCAGCATGCCCGACGGCAGCATCCGCGTGCTCTCGCGCGGCGGAAGCGATGTCACCGGTGCGCTTGCGGCTGCGGCGCTGGATGCCGATGTGTACGAAAACTGGACGGATGTTTCCGGCATACTCATGGCAGACCCGCGCATCGTCGACGACCCCGACACCATCGAGCGCATAACCTACAACGAGCTTCGCGAGCTCAGCTACATGGGCGCGCAGGTGCTGCACGAGGGCGCGGTGTTCCCCGTGAGGGAGAAGAACATCCCCCTGAACATCCGCAACACGAATGACCCCGAGCATCCGGGCACGCTCATCATGGAGCGCTTTGCCGACGAGGAGGTCGGCGACAGGTTCATAACCGGCATCGCGGGCAGGAAGAATTTTTCGATAATCACGGTGTCCAAGGCGGGCATGTCCTCGCACACAGGCTCGCTTCGGCAGATGCTCGAGGTGTTTGAAAAGCACGGCGTCGGCGTTGAGTATACGCCCTCGGGCATCGACAGTGTGTCCTTCGTCATTTCGGCAGACAAGGCCAAGGACCGCATATACTCCATCGTCGGCGAGATACGCGATACGCTCTTGCCCGATAACATTCAGATAACCGGCGGCATATCCGTCGTCGCGGCCGTCGGCCGTCAGATGGCGTTCCAGCCCGGCACGTCGGGCAGAATATTCGCCGCTCTCGGCAAAAACGGCATAAACATCCGCATGATCTCCCAGGGCCCGGAGGAGCTGAACATCATTGTCGGCGTTAATAACGACGATTTTGAAAACTGCGTCCGCGTCCTTTATAACAGCTTTGTAAAGTGAGGTAATTATAATGAAGAAGTTCAATATCGGTATCCTCGGCGCAACGGGCGCTGTCGGTCAGGAAATGATGAAGATACTCGCCGAGCGTAATTTCCCCGTGGGCGAGCTCAGACTTCTGGCGAGCAAGAACTCTGCCGGCAAGGAGATAGGCGGCCACGTCGTCGTCGAAGCCTGCCGCGAAAACTTTGAAGGGCTCGATATCGTCCTCGGCGCTGCCGAAAATGATATCGCCGAGCGCTTTGTTGAGGATATAAAGGCCTCCGGCGCCGTGTTCATCGATAACTCCAGCGCCTTCCGCCTCAACCCCGATGTGCCGCTGGTCGTGCCGGAGATAAACCCCGGCGATGTCAAGCTTCACAAGGGCGTTATCTCAAACCCAAACTGTACCACCGTCATATCCTGCACCGCCGTCAACGCGCTCAACGCCGTGTCGCCCATCGAGAGCATGGTCGTTTCGTCCTATCAGGCCGTTTCCGGAGCGGGCGCTGCCGGCCCCAAGGAGCTTTTCGGCGAGGTCGAGGCGCTTGCCAAGGGCGAGAGCTATGACCCCAAGGTGTTTGCGTATCAGATAGCCTACAATGTCATCCCGCAGATAGGTGGCGAGGAGTGCTTCGGCTACACCTCCGAGGAGATGAAGCTTCAGAACGAGGGACGCCGCATCATGCATCTGCCCGAGCTCAAGGTGAGCTGCACCTGCGTGCGCGTGCCCGTCGTGCGCAGCCACAGCGTGTCCATCTGCCTCAAGACCAAGGAGAAGATCTCCGTCGAGCGTGCGCGCGAGGTCATCGCGGCCGCGCCGGGCGTGAAGCTTGTCGACGATCTCGGCGCGCTCCAGTACCCCATGCCGCTGGATACGCAGAATCAGGACCTCGTCTTTGTCGGCCGCATCCGCGACGACTTGACCGATGAGCGCGGCCTGAACATCTGGTGCTGCGGCGACCAGGTCCGCAAGGGCGCCGCCACCAACGCCATCCAGATCGCCGAGCTGCTCGCCGCAGAGGCATAACGCCTTTTCAATGGCGCTGAAGCGCCATCCGTATACGTTTTTTGCGGTTGCCCGACCGGAAACTACCGACAAAACCGGGCGCTTGTCGAGCAACGTAGTCGATTAATAAAT
>CAZWJM010000027.1:0-17887 GCA_964634435.1 uncultured Oscillospiraceae bacterium
ACGCTGGACACCGGGCGCGGGAAATATTCCGGCTTTGAGCGAAAGCGCGGCGCACTTTTGGAGCTGTGCGAGCTCTTGTGCGGCGAGGGTAGCAGGCTTAATATCCGCACGGGCGATGCCGACGCTCTGCGCGGGGCAAGGCTTATACTCACCCTTGACAGCGACACCGTGCCGTCGCCCGGCTCAATAAAGGAGCTTATCGGCGCGATGCTGCACCCGATGAATACGCCGGTGCTCGACACCGAGCGCGGCTGCGTCGTGCGCGGCCACGGGCTTATCCATCCGCGCATGTGTACGAGTCTGCCCTCGGCCTCGAAAACGGACTTTTCGCGTATATTCTCCGGCGGCGGTGGGCTTGAGCCGTATGGCGCACTCTGCGGCGAGGTGGGCATGGATGTGTTTTGCCGCGGCGGATTTTCCGGCAAGGGCATAATAGACGCCAACGCGCTGCTCGTCTGCTCGCGGATGCACCTCCCGTCGGGACGTGTGCTGTCGCACGACGCGCTCGAGGGCGCGTATCTGCGCGGCGGATACATGAGCGACGTTGAGTTTTCAGACTCCTTCCCCGCCTCACCCATCGCGTATTTCAGACGACAGCACCGCTGGACGCGCGGCGACTGGCAGAACGCGCCGTGGATATTCCCGCGTGCAGCCGACCTTCCGGATATCGAGCGGTGGAAGCTGTTTGACAGTCTGCGCCGCTCTCTCGTGCCTGTTGCCGTGTTCATCGCGATATCGGCAGGGCTGATATTTGCCCGGCACTACCTCATTCTCGCGGCGTGGACAGCGCTAATTTCGCTCGCGGCGGGGCTTTTAATTTCGCTTACAGAGCTTGCCTCGGACAGACCCGAGGCGCTGTACGCACGATATCACAGCCGTGTGCTCGGCGGTATCGGCGCGAGCATCGTTCAGACGGCGTTCAGGCTGTGGTTTCTGCCGTATGAGGCGTGGATATGCGCATCGGCCGCCGCGACTGCGCTGTGGCGGATGCTCGTCAGCGGCAAAAACCTGCTTGAGTGGGAAACTGCCGCCCAGGGCGAGGGCAAAAAGCGCGGATGCCTGCACTTTTTCAAAAGCATGTGGCTGTGTCCCGCGGCAGGAGCGGCGCTCATCGCGCTCTCCGGCGGAATTTTCGCCAAGGCAGTGGGGCTCATGTGGATTCTTGCTCCGGCGGCGGGAGCGGCGCTGAGTCTGCCTTCAAAAAATGCGGCCGCGCCATCACAGGCAGACCGCAAATATCTCACCGACTGCGCGCGGGAGATATGGGGCTACTTCGACACCCTGTGCTCGCAGGCGGACAACTTCCTGCCGCCGGATAATTTTCAGGAGCAGCCGCCCGTCGGCACAGCTCACCGCACCTCGCCGACGAATATCGGTCTTGCGCTGTGCTCGGCAATGTGCGCACATTCGCTGGGGATAATAACGCTCTCCGAAGCCGAGGGCTTTATAGGCCGGATGCTCGATAGCATGGACAGGCTGCAGCGCTTCGGCGGGCATTTCTGCAACTGGTACGACACGCGCACACTGCGTGCGCTTGAGCCGAAATACCTCTCCACCGTCGACTGCGGCAACCTCTGCGCATGTCTTATTACCATTGAGCCGTGGCTGCGCTCAGAGGGCTGCACCGAGCTTGCAGACCACACCGCACGGCTTATTTCCGAAATGGATTTTTCAATGTTTTACTGCCGCAAGCGCGGGCTTATGCACATCGGCATCGACCTCGAAAAGGGCACGGCCTCCACGGGCGTATACGACCTTATGGCAAGCGAGGCGCGGCTTACAAGCTACATTGCCATCGCAAAGGGCGATGTTCCGCGGCGGCACTGGCGCCGGCTTTCGCGCACACTGCGCACGATGCAGGGCTATCGCGGCATGGCAAGCTGGACAGGCACGATGTTTGAATACCTCATGCCGGAGCTGTTCCTGCCGATCGTACCCGACAGTCTCATAGCCGAAACTGCGCGGTTTTGCCTCCTCGTACAGAAGAAGCGGCGCGGCAGGGGCGGCACATGGGGCATATCCGAAAGCGCGTTTTACTCGCTTGACCCGGCGCTTAACTATCGCTACAAAGCCCACGGCTGCGCCCATCTCGCCCTCAAACGCGGGCAGGATAAGGAGCTTGTCATCGCCCCATACGCAAGCTTCCTCGCGCTGGCCGTCTCTCCCGACGCGGCGATAGATAACCTGCACAGGCTCGAGCGGCAGCACATGCGCGGGCAATACGGCTTTTACGAGGCTATAGACTTCACGCCCTCACGCTGTCGGGCATCCGGCGGCGAGACTGTGCGCTGCTTCATGGTGCACCATTTGGGCATGAGCATGCTCGCCATCGCAAATTTTGTTAACAAAAACATCGTGCAGAAAAAATTCATGAGCAGACCCGAAATGGCCGCCTACAGCGCTCTTTTGGCTGAGCGCGTTCCGATAGGTGCACAGGCTGTGCCGCTCAGGGAGGGCAAGGGCGAAAAGCCGCGCTCCCCGGCGGGGATGCAATGGGAAAAGCGCGGGGATACGGTTGACTTCCTCGCGCCAGAATGTGCGTTGCTGTCAAATGGCGTATATAATATTATGTTAACCGAAAGCGGCATCAGCCGTGCCTCCTGCGCGGACATGCTCGTCTACCGCACGCCGTTTCGCCAGCTCGGTCAGGGTCACGGCCTTGAAATTATGCTAAAGCGCGGCGATGATGCTCTCTCGCTTTTGCCTGAGGCGGGGAGCAAGTCCGCGTTCATGTGGGAGTTTTCCGAAATTTCCTGCACCTACTCCGGCGTTTTCGACGACTTCACCGCCCGCTGCACCATCGCCGCCGCAGGAAGCGACAACGGCGAGGTGCGCACCGTGGAGCTGTGCGCCAAGGGCGATATAGATCATGCGCGGCTGTGCCTGAGCTTCGAGCCGGTCATGGCTGACGCATCAGATTATGTTAACCATCCTGCCTACTGGCGGCTCGGCATCGAGGCGCGGCACGACGGCGGCTGCCTTATGCTGCACAGATTGCCGCGCGGCAAAATGGCCGATAAATGGCTGTGTCTTGCCTGCGATAAGCCGATGGTGTCCCGCGCGGGCGAATACGCCGAGGACGGCTTTTTGTCGTATCCGCATGTGACGGCGGAGGTCGAAATTTCGCTCAGGGCCACGGAGCGCACCTCGGTTCGCTTTGCGCTGTGCGCAGCCGACACGCCCGAGGCGGCCTACAGCGGAGCCGAGCGGATGCTCACCCTCTCGCCCGGCGGCTGCGGCGCAATGGTATCGGCCTGTGCAAGTCTCACGGGCATGACGGCAAAGGAAATCGGCGGCGCAATGGGCTGGCTGCGGCATCTGCACTATATCGAGCCCGGCGCTCAGTTTCCCGCCAAAAGCAGCCTGTGGCGCGGCGGACTCTCGGGCGACCTGCCGATAATAGTCTGCACAGACGAGCAGGATATTGCCTCGGTTACGCGGCAGTTTTGCCTAATACGAAGCTGCGGCGTGTACGCAGACTTGGTGTTTCTCACCGACGAGGGCGGCGAGTACCGCCGTCCGGTGTATTCCAAGGTGCGCGAGACGCTGGCATCGTATGGGCTCGAAGCGCTTCTCGGCACGCACGCGGGCGTTCACATCCTGCCGACGGAATTTGCGGAAGCTGTCGGCCGCGCGGCGGCGTACACCGTCGGTGCGCAGGAGAAAAAGCGGCGCCATTCGGCTGCAAAAGCGCTCTGCGCGCCGAACAAGCGCGGAGATAATGCCGCTGTTCGCTATGAATACGGCGACGATGGGAGCTTTAAGTTTTATGTAAACCAATCGCTCCCCGCACGGGCATGGAGCAATATGCTGACAAACGGGCGCTTTGGCTTCATTGCCGCCGACAGCGGCATGGGCGGCATGTGGCTGAATAACGCGCGTGAAATGCGCCTGACGCCGTGGATAAACGACCCCGCCGCACTGCACGGGCCGGAGAGCCTCGAATACGTCACCGACAGCGGGCGCTACAGCCTGTTTGCAGACTATGACGGCGCACCCTGCCGCGTAAGCTTCGGCTTCGGCTACGCCTCGTGGGAAAAATCCTTCGGCAGCAGCGCGATAAGATGCACGGCCTTCGTGCCTAACGATGTCGACGCGCGGGTCTTCATCATAGAGCAGTTCGGCACGCCCGGCGGCCGCCTTGCGTGGAAATGCGAGCTGCTGCTTTCGGATAACGACAACGATCAGCCGGCAGTCGTCGCAGATTATGTTGACTCAGTTTTCGTTGCTTCGAGTACGCGCAGTGCCATCCGAGATCTTAAATTCCGCGCGGCCTGCTCAAGCGAGGCTCTGCGCCGTACATGTGACGGCTTTGCAGCACTGAGCGGCGAATTTGACGAGAGCACAGGCGCATTCGGCTACCCTGTTTTTGCGGCAGAGTATGAGCTCCAGCCCGTGACGGTGCTGGTGTGCGGCTGCGCGGATGAAAGTAAAATTTTAAAGTTATGTAAATCAAGCGCGGCATTTTCCGCGCTCAAACGCACAAAGGCGCACTGGTCGGGCATATGCTCGCGCGTGAGCGTGGGCGGCTTTGGTGCGGCAGACAGGTATATGGGCGGCTGGGCCGTGTACCAAACGCTTGCATGCCGCCTGCTTGGAAGATGCTCTGTCTACCAGAGCGGCGGCGCGATGGGCTTTCGCGATCAGCTTCAGGACGCTGTGAACCTCATCCTGCTCGACCCCGGACTTGCGCGGGCGCAGATACTCACCTGCTGCCGGCACCAGTACCTTGAGGGCGACGTGATGCACTGGTGGCACAGCATCGGCGGCGCGGACAAGGGCGTGCGCACGCACTGCTCGGACGATCTGCTGTGGCTGACCTGGGCCGTGTGCGAATATGTTGAAAAAACCGGCGATGTGTCGATATGCGAGCTGTCAGAATATTATGTTAACTCAAAGCCACTCAGTCCCGAGGAGGCCGACCGATACGAAACTCCCCTGCGCTCGGACTGCTCGGAGACTGTGCTGAGCCATGCCTCGCGTGCGCTCGACTGCTGCCTTTCGCGCGGCGTTGGCGGGCACGGGCTGCTGCTGTTCGGCGGCGGCGACTGGAACGACGGCATGAACAGCGTAGGCGGCGAGAGCGTGTGGCTGACGTGGTTTTGCTCATGCACGGCGCGGCGCTTTGCCGAAGTTTTAGTTGAGCTTGGAAAGCCCGACGCGGAAAAATACCGCGCTGCCGCCGCAAGCCTCGGCAAGGCTGCCGACAGAGCATGGGACGGAGCATGGTATCTGCGCGGCTACTGGCCCGACGGCGAGGCACTCGGCTCAAAAATGAGCGAGTGCTGCCGCATCGACTCCATCGCGCAAAGCTGGGCCTGCTTTTGCCCGGAGGCGACGAACACACGCGCTGACACCGCCCTCGGCTCTGCCCTGCGGCTGCTGTTTGACCGCGAAAACGGCATAGTCAAGCTCTTTGACCCGCCCTTTTTCGCCTCCGGGCGCGACCCCGGCTATATTCAGAGCTACGGCCCCGGCTTTCGCGAAAACGGCGGGCAGTATACGCACGCGGCGCTGTGGCTTGCGCAGGCCTGCTTCCGCCGCGGGCGCAATGACGACGGCTGTGCGATACTGCGTGCAATTTTGCCCGCAAACCACGACCTGCACCGATACAAGGCAGAGCCGTTTGTCATCCCCGCCGATGTCTACACCTGCCCGAACCACCTCGGTGAGGCGGGCTGGACGTGGTATACAGGCTCGTCCGGCTGGTATTTCAGGGTGTTCACGGAGGAGCTGTTGGGGCTCAAACTGTGGCACGGGCAATTGTATATCCACCCGAAGCTGCCCTACGCTGTGCCCGAGTGCCGCATAAGACTGCGCACAATGCGCGGGCGCACGCATGAAGTGAGCATAAGAGGCGATAATATCCTCCTTGACGGCGAAATTTACGACGGAAAGGGTATACCATATGCCTGAAAAATGTGTTATACTGATTTAATAAAACATTTAGGAGGGCGCACGATGGAGACCGTCAGAAAAGAATTGCTCCCCGGCGTATGGCTCACCGCACTTGAAAGCAGCAAATTCAAAACCGGCTGTCTGAGTCTTACGCTGCTGACTCAGCTTGACCGCGAGACGGCGGCGATGAATGCTGTTATACCCCATGTCCTGCGGCGCGGAAGCCGCTATCACGGTGACATGCAGTCGATAGCCTGCACGCTCGACGGGCTGTACGGCAGCTATATAGAGCCTGTTGTGCGCAAAATAGGCGAAATCCACTGCGTGGGCTTTCTTGCAAGCTTTGCAGACGACGCATTTTTGCCCGAGGGCGAGAGCGTGTTCCAAAGCGTTGCGGAGCTTTGCGCGGAAATGCTGCTGACCCCCGCGACGAAGGGCGGTCTGCTGCTTCCGGCCTATGTTGAAAGCGAAAAGGACAAGCTGCTTGACAGGATAAAAAGCCGCATAAACGACAAGCGCGCGTATGCCATGCACAGGCTCATAGAGCAGATGTGCTGCTATGAAGCCTTTGCCGTATCGCGCCTTGGCACGGAGGACGAGGCCGAGGGCATACACTATCAAAAGCTCACAAAGCACTACAAAAACCTCATCATGTCCTCCCCGCTGGAGATTTTCTACTGCGGCAGCAAGAGTGCGCAGGAGGTCGCCGACGTGCTGACCGACGCGCTCAGCGGTATGCCCAGGGGTGAAATTGATTACGACATCGGCACGGATATACGCTTAAACTCCGTTGCCGAGCAGCGCCGGAGCTTTGAAGATGAGCTCAGTGTCACACAGGGGAAGCTCGTTTTGGGCTATCGCCTGGGCGACTGCATGGACGAAATGGACATTGCCGCGATATACGTCTTTAACGCCGTGTTCGGCGGGAGCGTTACCTCGAAGCTGTTCATGAACGTGCGCGAAAAGCTCTCGCTTTGCTATTACGCAAGCTCTGTAGTGGATATCCACAAGGGACTTATGGTAGTGTCCTCGGGCGTTGATTTTGATAAATTTGACGCGGCGGAGGCGGAGATAAGCGCCCAGCTTGATGCCATAATAAACGGCGACGTTACGCAAAGCGAGCTGGATAGCGCAAAAAGAAGCGTCGCCTCCGACCTGCGGGCTACGATGGACTCGCAGTACGCGCTTGAGGGCTTTTATCTTGCAAACACCATTGACGGCCTTGATTTTGACCCCATGGAGCTTGCCGAGGCGGTCGACTGCGTTGAGCTTTGCGACGTTGTGAAGATCGCGCAGAGCATCGTGCCTGACGCTGTTTACTATCTGCGCGCAGGCGATGAGGAGGATGGCGATGAAGCACAGGACATTTAATAAGATCGGCGAAGAGCTTTACACCGGCACGCTCAAAAACGGCCTGCGCATATGCGTTGTGACAAAGCCGCGCTTTAAGCTCGCCTACGCCGTTTTTGCGGCAAATTACGGCGGCGCGCACCGCAGCTTCTACCTCGGCGGCCAGCGGCACGATACCCCTGCGGGCGTTGCGCATTTTCTTGAGCACAAGATGTTTGACATGCCCGATGGCGACAATGCCCTGAGCACCCTTTCGGCAAACGGCGCACAGCCGAACGCCTTCACCTCCAGCGGCATGACGGCATATTACTTTGACTGCACCGACGGCTTTGAGGAAAACCTCAAAATGCTTCTGAAATTCGTCTCCACCCCGTATTTTACGCAGGAGACGGTCGACAAGGAGCAGGGCATAATCGGGCAGGAGATAAACATGGTCGAGGATAACCCCGGCTATGTCGTGTATAACCGCCTGATGCGCCTGCTTTATGAGCACAACCCCATACGCGACCAGGTTGCCGGCAGCATCGAGAGCATTTCGCAGATAACGGCCGAGACGCTTTATAACTGCCACAAGGCGTTTTACGCGCCGTCAAACATGGTTCTGTGCGTTGCGGCAGACTGCGACCCGGAGCGGATATTTGAGCTTGCCGACAGTGTGCTGACGGATGATAAAGCCGAGATCCCGCGCGCCGATATGGGGCAGAAGGAGACGCTTCTTCCGATAGAGAGCTATCACGAGGAGAGCATGGAGGTCTCAGCGCCCCAGTTTCTCATCGGCGCCAAGGTATCTCCCGCTCCCGAGGGTGAAAAGAATCTGCGCCAGCGCATAGTTGCCCAGCTTGCTCTGCGCACGCTGTTCGGAACCTCCGGCGAGTTTTACAACCGCCTGTACGCCGAGGGCATACTAAACCGCGATTACGATTACGAAATCGACTACACGGCAGGCACGGCGACTGTTATCATCGGTGGCGAGAGCGTAGCGCCTGAGCGCGTTTTGAGCGAAGTTAACTCTGCCCTCGCGCAGGTTTTTGAAAAGGGGCTTGATAAGGACATGTTCGAGGCGGCAAAGCGTGCCTCGCTCGGCTCTCGGCTGCGCTCGCTCGAGGACTTTGACAGTCTGTGTCTTTCGCTTGCAGAAGGCGTTTTCAGCGGCTTCTGCGCACTCGATGCGCTGTCGGTGCTCGAGAGTGTTGAGATAAGCGAGTGCGAGGAATTCCTGCGCTCCTTCATGGCCCCCGACAGGCTTGCAATGAGCGTTATTACCCCCAACACCAAGGTTTAATACTATGACGATTCTTACTTCCACCATGCTGCGCAACGCGGCAATTAGCTTTCCCATGTTCGGCGACGGGAGCATATGTCCGCCGTACAGCTTCAGTCTTTTCGGCTATGAGGTGTATTTCTACGGCGCTATCATCGCCTCGGCATTCATACTCTCGGCGCTTTTGTGCGCGCGCCTTGCGCCGAAATTCGGCCTGACCTCCAACGATCTTTTTGACTTTGTCATTTTCCTCATTCCCTCGTGCATCATCGGCGCGCGGCTTTACTACGTTCTGTTCAGGCTGGATTATTACATAGAGTTTCCCGCGGAGATATTCTCCGTGCGCGACGGCGGCCTTGCCATCTACGGCGGCATAATTGCTGGCATCATAACCGGCATTCTCGTATGCCGGCATAAAAAAATACCCGTGATGGCGCTGGGCGACCTTGCCGCGTTCGGTCTGCTGCTCGGTCAGGCTATCGGGCGCTGGGGCAATTTCATAAACCGCGAGGCCTTCGGCGGCGAGACGGACGTGTTCTGCCGCATGGGGCTTACCACTCCCGACGGGGCGACCATATTCGTCCACCCCACCTTCCTGTACGAAAGCATGTGGAACCTTATCGGCCTTATACTGCTGTGCGTGCTACTCTACCGCAGCCTGCGGCGGTACGACGGACAGTTTGCGTGGCTGTACGTAATGTGGTACGGTCTGGGCAGAGCATGGATTGAGGGGCTTCGGACAGACAGTCTGTATATAGGCACGACGGATATCCGCGTCTCGCAGCTTCTGGCGATAGTCAGCGCCGTGACCGCGGCCGTCATACTCATAATAAACGCAAGAAAAAAGCACTCGCCGGAGGCACTTTTCGTAAACAGAAAAAAAGCATCCGACGAGGAGAAAGGAAGTTAAAGCATGGCTGATTACAAAAGCATACTTAAAGGCACCTTAAACAGCGTGACCAAAAAGGCAAAGGACTATGTTGAAAGCGGAAAGGCCCGCGAAGCATACGACAAGGGCAGCACCGCCGCGCGCTGCTACGCAAACATCGCAAAGCTCACCTTGCAGATAAACGGCGAGCTTGAGGAGCAGAACAAGGTCTTTACCGAGATCGGCAGACTGTGCTACAGTAAGATGCACGATGACCCGCAGGGCGACTTTGCTCCCCTTTTCGAGGAGCTGAGGCAGATGGATGCGCGCATAGAGCACATGCGCGAGGAGCTTGAGGCGGCAAAGGCCGCTGTTGAGGCCGCAAAGGGCGACCCGAACGTTGATTTTTCAGAATTTGAGGTGGATGACGATGAGCAAACTTGATTGTATCTTCTCGCGCCGCAGTGTGCGCGCATATAAAAATGAGCAGATAAGCGAGGCTGAGCTGAGCGAAATTATCTGCGCCGGTCTTGCAGCGCCTTCGGCGATGAACCGCCAGCCGACGGCGATGCTTGTTATTCAGGATAAGGAGACCATTGCCCTTTTATCGCGCTTGAACGCCAAGGTCATGGGCAAGGAGGGCATCGACCCGTTTTACGGTGCGCCGACCGTAATCGTCGTGTTTGCCGACCGCGGCCTTACGACCCACGTTGAGGACGGAAGCCTTGTGCTCGGAAACCTCATGAACGCCGCTGCCGGACTCGGCCTCGGCTCGTGCTGGATTAACCGCGCCAAGGAGGTCTTTGAAATGCCCGAGGCACGCAAGATAGCCCGCAAGGCCGGCATTGGCGATGAGTACATCGGCATCGGCAACTGCATTCTCGGCTATGTCGACGGTGAGCTTCCCGAGGCAAAGCAGCCGCGCGAGGGCAGAGTATTTCACATTTAATCAAGACAAAGCAAAAACCGCCTACCCGATGGGTAGGCGGTTTTACTGTTTGTATTACTTTGCGCGGGTGGAAACTTCCTCGCGGAGCTTTGCGATGAAGTCCTCTACCTGCATGGTGCCCTCGTCGCCGCCGGCGCGGGTGCGCACGGAGATGGTGCCGTTTTCGGCTTCCTTATCGCCAACGATGAGCATGTAAGGTATCTTCTGCGTCTGTGCCTCGCGGATCTTGTAACCGATCTTCTCGTTGCGCAAGTCAGACTCAACGCGGAAGCCCTGCTTATCGAGGCGCTGGGTGATATACTTTGCGTAATCAGCCGCACGGTCGGTTATCGGCATGACGCGCACCTGAACGGGTGCAAGCCAGGTCGGGAACGCGCCGGCAAAATGCTCGGTGATGACGCCGATGAAGCGCTCGATGGAGCCAAATACGACGCGGTGGATCATGACGGGGCGGTGCTTCTCGCCATCGGCGCCGACATACTCAAGCTCAAACCTCTCGGGAAGCTGCATGTCGAGCTGGATGGTGCCGCACTGCCAGGTACGGCCGAGGCTGTCCTCAAGATGGAAGTCGAGTTTCGGGCCGTAGAACGCACCGTCGCCCTCGTTTATGATATAGCTCTTGCCCATCTCGGTGATGGCTTCCTTGAGGGTGTTCTGCGCAAACTCCCAGTCCTTCTCGTCGCCCATGTGATCCTCGGGCATAGTGCTCAGCTCGATCTCATACGGCAGGCCGAAGAGCGAATACACCTCGTCAAAGAGCTTGGCGACGTTCTTTATCTCGTCCTTCATCTGGCCCCAGGTCATGAAGATGTGCGCATCGTCCTGCGTGAAGCATCTTACGCGGAACAGGCCGTGCAGAGCACCGGAGAGCTCATGGCGGTGGACAACGCCAAGCTCGCCGACTCTCAGCGGCAGGTCACGGTAGGAATGAGGCTCGGACTTATAAACGAGCATGCCGCCCGGACAGTTCATGGGCTTTATCGCGAAATCCTCACCGTCGATGAGGGTGGTGTACATATTGTCCTTATAGTGGAACCAGTGGCCGGAGGTCTCCCAAAGCTGGCGGTTGAGGATCATCGGGGTCGATACCTCGACATAGCCGTACTTCTTGTGTACCTCGCGCCAATAGTCGATAAGCGTGTTTTTAAGCACCATGCCCTTGGGCAGGAAGAACGGGAAGCCGGGGCCTTCCTCGGTGAGCATGAACAGACCCAGTTCCTTGCCGAGCTTGCGGTGGTCGCGCTTCTTGGCTTCCTCGATGCGGGCAAGGTATGCGTCAAGCTCGTCCTTCTTCATAAAGCAGGTGCCGTATACGCGCTGGAGCATCTTACGGTCGGAGTCGCCGCGCCAGTATGCACCGGTGCAGGAGGTGAGCTTTATGGCGTTGCCCTTTACGCGGCCGGTGGAGTCAAGATGCGGGCCTGCGCACAGGTCGGTGAAGTCGCCCTGCTTGTAGAAGGATATGACTGCGTCCTCGGGCAGGTCGTTAATAAGCTCGACCTTGTACGGTTCCTCGCGCTCCTGCATGAACTTTATCGCTTCCTCGCGGGGGAGCTCAAAGCGCTCAAGCTTGATCTTCTCCTTGCAGATCTTGCGCATCTCGGCCTCGATCTTCTCGAGAATCTCGGGAGTTATGGCAAAGGGCGCGTCAAAGTCATAGTAAAAGCCGTTTTCGATAGACGGGCCGATGGCAAGCTTCACCTCGGGGTACAGGCGCTTTACGGCCTGGGCAAGGATATGGCTCGTCGTATGACGATAAGTGTCCTTAAATTCGGGATTTTCAAAAGTGTACTTGTTTTCTTCCATGGTTATCCTCCTAATAAACAAAAACGCCCCTGACGCTTGCGCGTCAAGGGCGTAAAAAACTTTTACACGGTTCCACCTTGATAAAACTCATCCTGCGCTTAACGGGCGCGGCGCGGAAGCGCATTTCCTCGCTTCGGCTCGGGAGTCGGTCTCCGGCGGGTTTGCTGAAAAGGCTTGCAGCCATGGCCTTTCTCTCTGTGCAGCTATATTGCCATCGTTCTCCGTCATTGCTGATTTTTAAATATTATCACCCAAAGCCGCCCGTGTCAACCGCTTTATCAGATAATTTCGCCTCTTTTTCTCATTGCGCGGCGCTGGAAGGTCTTGACGATCTCGACGACTATCATGCCGACCATGCCGATGCCCATTGCGATGACGTACTCAATGAAGCTTACGGGCGTGAATCCGAATGCGTTTGCAAGGAAGGGCACCTCGCACACGAGGGTGGTTGCGACAAGGCTGCCGACAGCGGCCCAGATGAGGGTCTTGTTCTGATACTTCATGGTGAAGATGCAGCCGCGCAGAGATCTCATGTTGAAGCTGTGGCAAATTTCAGCCATGGACATCGTGAGGAATGCCATCGTCGTACCGTCGGCAGAGTCTGTTATCATCCATGTGCCGGTCTCGATAAAGTGGCCGACGAAGTATGCAAGCAGGACGAGCACGGAGATGAGGACGCCCTGATATGCAATATCAAAGCCCATACCGCCGGCGAAAATGCCGTCCTTTGCCGGACGCGGCTTGCGGCGCATTATATCGCCCTCGGCGCGCTCCATGCCAAGTGCCAGTGCCGGGAAGCAGTCGGTTACAAGGTTTATCCACAGAAGGTGGACGGGCTTGAGGATGGTAAAGCCCATGATGGTCGCAACGAATATGCTTATGACCTCGCTCATGTTAGAGCCCAGCAGGAACTGGATGGCCTTGCGGATGTTATCGTATATGCGGCGGCCTTCCTCGACGGCTCCGACGATGGTTGCGAAGTTATCGTCTGCAAGCACCATGTCGGCGACGTTCTTTGTGACGTCGGTGCCGGTGATGCCCATGCCGACGCCGATGTCGGCGCTCTTAATTGACGGTGCGTCGTTTACGCCGTCGCCGGTCATTGCGGTGACGTAGCCTGCCTTGCGCCAGGCGTTGACTATCCTCGTCTTATGCTCGGGCTGGACGCGGGCATAGACGCTTATGCTCTGGAATACCTGCTCGAACTCCTCGTCGCTCATTTCCGAAAGCTCGGAGCCAGTTATGGCTCTGTCGCCCTCGCGCAGGATGCCCAGCTCGCGTGCTATCGCAACTGCCGTGTCGACATGGTCGCCCGTTATCATGATTGCGCGCACACCGGCGCCGACACATTCGACGATAGCGTCCTTAACCTCGGGGCGCACGGGGTCTATCATACCGGTAAGGCCGACAAAGCACAGGTCATGCTCGAGGTTACCCGGCTCGCAGTCCTCCGGCTCAGTCTCCCAAGTGCGCAGAGCACATGCCAGAACGCGCAGGGCCTTATCTGCCATAGCCTTGTTGCTGCGCAGTATCTCGGCCTTATATTCCTCGGTCATAGGCACTGCCTGACCGTCCTTGAGATAGTGAGTGCACAGGCCGATTATGACGTCGGGCGCGCCCTTTGTGTACTGCAAAACGCCGTGGTTTGTCAGATGAACAGTGCTCATCATCTTGCGGCCGGAGTCAAAGGGAGCTTCGCCGCAGCGGGGGCAATCTGCCTTGAGAGCAGACTTGTGAAGGCCGAGCTTATTTGCCCAGTCGACAAGGGCAGCCTCGGTGGGCTCGCCGGTGACAACTCCGTCTGCGTCGATTTCAGCATCGCAGCACAGTGCCATTGCCTTGGCGAGCATCTTCTCATCCTCGCCGAAGTGGTCGACAACGGTCATCTTATTCTGAGTGAGGGTGCCGGTCTTATCCGAGCAGATTATCTGCGCACAGCCGAGAGTTTCGACAGCGGTAAGGCGGCGGATGATGGCGTTGCGCTTTGACATGTTGGTAACGCCGATGGACAAAACGACCGTAACAACGGCGGCAAGTCCCTCGGGAATGGCGGCAACGGCCAGCGATACGGCTATCATGAACGAGGACAAAATGACCTCAAACTCAAAGCCGCCCGCGCGCAGAAGCTGCACGGCGAAGATGACAACGCAGATGCCGAGAACGAGCCAGGTGAGGATCTTGCTCAGCTGCGCGAGCTTTATCTGCAGAGGCGTCTGGCCATCCTCTGCCTTGGCAAGCGCGTCGGCTATTTTGCCCATCTCGGTGTCCATGCCGGTGGCGCAAACGATCATCGTTCCGCGGCCGTAGACGACCGTAGAGCCCATGTATGCCATATTGCGGCGGTCGCCGAGGGGAACGTCCTTCTGACCGTCGGAGAGGTTAATGATATCGATAAACTTGCTTACGGGGACAGATTCGCCCGTGAGCGCGGCTTCCTCTATCTTCAGGCTCGCATTTTCGATGATTCGGCCGTCGGCGGGAACAGCGTCGCCGGCTTCAAGCAGCACGACATCGCCGGGGACGAGGTCTTCGCTGTGAATGACGACTATCTTCCCGTCGCGCAGGACCTTCGACGTTGCCGCCGACATTTCCTGCAGCGCCTCTATCGCCTTTTCGGCCTTATTCTCCTGATAAACGCCGAGCACCGCGTTAACGATGACGACAAACAGGATGATGATGACGTCGGCAAAGCTCTCGCCCTGCGTGACAGCCAGCACGCCCGATATCGCTGCGGCGACAAGCAGAATGATTATCATGGGGTCGGCCATCTGCTTGAAGAACTGCTTGATTATCGAATCCTTCTTAGCTTCCTTGAGCTTATTCTTGCCGTGCTCGTTGAGCCTTTTTTCGGCTTCGGCACTGCTAAGCCCGTTTTCAGAGCTGTTAAGCTCCGAAATTACCTGCTCTTTTTCCTCGCAATAGAATTTCAATTTGCATCCTCCGTTACTACACTTACGTTTATTTCAAGCACCCGTCTTGAATCGGTAGAGGTCACGACAACGTGCATTCCGCCGTCGTCAAAGCTCTCTCCCGCCTTCGGGATGCCGCCAAGCTTTTCAATTACCCAGCCGCTGACCGTGTCCGCCTCGCTGTCGATATTGCGTCCGACCGCGTCGCGCAGGCTGTCAAGCTGGGCGCAGCAGAGCACCTTGAAGCTGCCGTCTGCCTGCTTTATTATCTCCTCAACGACCTCGTCGCTTTCATCCCATATCTCGCCGACGAGCTCCTCAAGTATGTCCTCAAGCGTCACTATACCCACAACGCCGCCGTAATCATCAACGACGATCACCATATGCATGTGCTCGCGCTGCATATCCATAAGCACGCTGTTTATGCGTGTGCTTGCATGCACAAAGCGCACCGGCAGAAGATAATCGCCCATATCGGCCTTATCATCGCGGCTGAGCGCTGTAAGATAGGTCTTTGCATGCAATATGCCGACAACATCGTCAACATCCTTGCCGCATACGGGAAAGCGCGAATAGCCGGTCTCGGCAATTTCACGCAGAAGCTCCGCGCGCGGCGCAGTGCTCCACAACACACTCACCTGCGAGCGATGCACCATAACATCCTCGGCCGTCGTGTCATTGAGGGCAAAGACATTTTTAATAAGCTCCTTCTCCCCACTTTCGATCGAGCCTGCCTCCTCGCCGGAGTCGAGCATCATGATTATCTCCTCCTCGGAGACCTCCTCGGCCGTGTCGTTCGGGTCAATGCCGAACAGACGGAGCACACCGTTTGTTGACATTGTGAGCAGCCATATGATGGGCTTCAGGAACTTCGACATGCCTATCATAAGTCCGCTGACGGCGCGGGCGATGCCCTCGGGGCGCTTCATTGCAACGCGCTTGGGCACGAGCTCGCCGAGAACGAGCGTGAAGTAGGACAAAATGAGCGTGATAACGATGACAGATACCGTGTCAAGCGTCGCCGGGGCAATGCCTGTCACGCCGCAGTCAATAACGAGCCAGTCGACCAGCATGTCGGAGAAATTATCGGCTGCAAACGCCGAGCCGAGAAAACCGGCAAGGGTTATGCATATCTGAATGGTCGACAAAAAGCCCGTAGGCTCTGTCACCATTTTAAGCATACGCGCGGCCTTTTTGTCTCCGTCCTCCGCCTGACGGCGCAGCTTCGTCTCGTTAAGCGAGATGACCGCTATCTCCGTCGCCGCGAACAGCGCGTTCACCGCTATCAGGATAAGCTGAAGTAATAGTTGGGGCAATATTGAGTCTGAGTCCATTTGTTTAGTTTTCAAGTCCTTTCAATTTTTAAAATAAAAAAGACCTTTACGGCTTTAGTTTGCCGTAAAAGTCTTGCAAATACTACGTGTACTCGGCACACCGAACCATTTCAGGTCGTGATGACGATATGCCGAACGCCAAATGGCGCACGCTACTCCCTTTTAGCTCGGATAGTATATCATTTTTATACCATGATTGTCAAGGGCTAATGCTTGTTTAATTAAGCTCAATCCAGCTTCACCGTCGGAAGATTCCACTTGAACCTCGTCGCAAACAGGCGCAGCAGAAAGATCAGCAGCATTCCGCACATGACGCACACAAGCTGCGGTATCTCTATAAGCAGCATCAGATAGTACAGGCCGCCGCCGAGCAGCGACGCGACCGCATACACGCGCTTGCGCAAAACCTTGGGCATGGTGTTTGTCATAACATCGCGCAGCATGCCGCCGCCGACGCCTGTGCACACGCCGACAAACAGCGTAAGCAGCGCGTTCCCGCCGACCTCCATGGCAGCGTTCATGCCCGTTATGGTGAACACCGCAAGGCCTATCGCGTCAAAGACATTGTTCACAGCGTCAAGCTTGTCCTTATGCTTTACATACCTGTCGGGTCGGACATAGGCATCGACAAATACGGCAAGCGCCGCGATGACCGCAATGAGGAGGTAGTAATAGCTCACGAACATCTTCGGCGGTATCTGCCCGATGAGCAGGTCGCGGATAACGCCGCCGCCGAGCGCCGTTGTCACCGCGAGGAAAATGACGCCGAATATGTCCGCCCTTTTCTCGATAGCGAGCATCGCGCCGGAGACTGAAAACGCCGCCGCGCCGATAAGCTCAAGAATAAACGTCATGTTCTCCATCATACGTTGAATCTGAACAGCGTCACATCACCGTCATGCATAACATAGTCCTTACCCTCGGATCTGACCAGGCCCTTTTCCTTTGCCGCGGCCATGCTGCCGCTGTTTTTGAGGTCGTCGAAGGCAACTATCTCGGCGCGGATAAAGCCGCGCTCGAAGTCCGTGTGTATCTTGCCGGCAGCCTGAGGTGCCTTGGTCCCGCGGCGTATCGTCCATGCGCGGCACTCGTCGCTTCCGCAGGTGAGGAAGGATATGAGGCCGAGCAGCGAGTAAGAGGTCTTGATCATGCGGTCAAGTCCAGACTGGCTCATGCCCAGCTCCTCGAGGAACATTTCGCGCTCATCCGGGTCAAGGGCCGCGATCTCGGCCTCGATCTTGGCGCAGATGGGCAGCACCTCCGCGCCCTCGGCGGACGCGATCTGGCAAAGCTGCTGATAGTAGGGGTTGTTTTCATAGTCGGCAACGCCGTCCTCGTCGAGGTTGGCGGCATATATGACGGGCTTTATCGTCAGCAGGTCGCTTGTTGCGATAAGCTCCATGTCGTCCTTCTCGCACTCGTAGCTGCGCACGCTTTTGCCCTCGTTGAGATGCTCCAGAAGTCCCTGGAACACCTCGGCCTCGTGCAGATATTTCTTGTCGCCCTTGGCGT
>CAZWJM010000028.1:0-17124 GCA_964634435.1 uncultured Oscillospiraceae bacterium
AAGACCCTGACTTAGTCAGGGTCTTATATTTTATAACTCTTTCTTTTCGTATATCCTCTGCGAGAGGAGCCAGGACAGGGCAAGCAGGGCTGCGATGATGAGCGTTAGGCCGAGGCCGCTGATTGCCAAGGTTGCGGTCGAGTTCATGCAGTAGCTGACGGCGAAAAACAGTGCAAACATCAACACCATTACAAGTCTCCCCTTCTCGGCACCGAACTTGAAGCCAAGCGGCAGCATGACCGACATAGCCAAAAGCCCCGGCGTCATTGCCTGAAATATTACGAGTGATGCGGGAAACGGCTGCTCGGCAGCAGGGCTTAGCAGTGCCGCGGCAATACTCAGCGCCGAAGCCGCAATAACTGTGGCAAGGCCCAGAATATACTTTGCGCAGACATAGCTTTTGCGGGAGACAGGCATAACGTCGCAATAGACATTGAACTTCTCGCGCTCATCATAGGCATACATGGTGTACGGTATTACGCCCGCAAGCAGGCTGGGAAAGGCTATCATCATGCTGTTATACTCCACATACGCCAGAACGACGAATATGCCGATGACTATCAGATAATAGCCGCAGAGCTTTTTCAAAGCATACAGATCCTTTAATATCAGTCCGCCCATTTAGACCGCCTCCTTTACCATGAATACAAACAGTTCCTCAATGCCGACATGCCCGAGCTGCATCCCCTCCGGCACGGCAGAGCGGCGCACGATGACCTCAGAGCCGAACGCTCCGCTTCTTTTGCCGATGATGGCCGCGGGCTCTATCGCCGATAGCGTCTCCTCGTCACAGCGCAGGATACCGTACTGCTCATACAGTCTGTCCTTTTCCTCGCAGAGCATGAGGCGTCCTTTGTGGATAAAAGCAATGTAATCGCACAGCTTTTCAAGGTCTGTGACGATATGCGAGGACATGAGGATGGAGTGCTCCTCGCTTCGTGTGAAGTCACCGAGGATATCTATCACTTCATCGCGCACTACGGGGTCAAGGCCGCTTGTGGCCTCGTCAAGGATGAGCAGCTTCGGCGCATGTGACAGCGCGCAGGCAAGGCCAAGCTTCATCTTCATGCCGCGCGAGAGCTTGCTGAACATTTTATCCGTGGGAACGGACAGCCGCCCAAGGTAGGCGAAAAACTGCGCGCTGTCCCAGCGGGAATATATCCTCTGCATTATTTTATCGACCTGCGCGGCCGTAAGGCATGCAGGAAGCCCCACCTCGTCGAGCACGACGCCGATATCCTCCTTTGCAAGCTTAGTGCATCCGTCACTGCCGAGGATGCTTATGCTGCCGGAATCGGCCTTGAGCATGCCAAGGATGAGCTTTATAGTCGTCGTTTTGCCCGCGCCGTTTTCGCCGACAAGACCCATTATGCAGCCCGACGGCAGAGCAAGGTCAAGGCTCTGCAGCGCAAAGCCGCCGTAGCTTTTGCTTAAATTGTGTATTTCGAGTGCGTTCACTGTATCTCCTCCATTTCGAGCCTGAGCATTTCAATAATTTCATCATTACTAAGCCCGCAGGTTTTTGCAAGCTTCAATATCTCGGACATATGCCCCTCTATCCTGCGCAGATTTTCCTCGCGCAAAAGCTCCGTATTCTTCGGCGCAACGAACGAGCCCTTTGCCGCGACCGTGTATATAAAGCCCTCGCGCTCAAGCTCGTCATAGGCGCGCTTTGTCGTAATAACGCTTATGCGCAGATCCTTTGCAAGAGCGCGTATCGACGGAAGCGCCTCATCCGTCTCCAGCGCGCCGGATATTATCTGCGCCTTTATCTGCGAATATATCTGATCGTATATCGGCAGTCCGCTGCGATTATCAATGAAGATGTTCATGTTCTCCTCCTGCGTAATCTGTATATATGCATTATATACAGTATAATCACTCTTGTCAATATAAAATGCACCGTCTCCCGACGGTGCATTAAAAATTTCGAATTTTACTTCTTCACGTTCTCGAGCGTTTCCTTGCTTCCGGCCTTTGCGCTGGCTGCAACTATGCCGCCGAGGGCGAGCAGTGCGATGACGTTCGGGATGACCATGAGCTGGTTGAACATGTCCGTCAGCTCCCATACGAGGTCGTTGGACAGCAGCGAGCCGAGGAACACGAACACGACGGCAATGATCGAATACGGCAGGACGGCCTTCTTGCCGAAGAGGTACTCGATATTGATGCGGCCGAAGAGGTTCCAGCCGATGATGGTGGTGAATGCGAAGAACAGCAGGCAGATGGCAACGAACGCACTGCCGAGGCTTTCGCCGAATACGCTGCCGAAGGCGAGCTGGGCGAGGTTTGTTTTCGCAATGCCGAGGGCGTCAAGCGTATCGGAGGTGGTCATGACGTTTGCAAGAGGGCCATCGCCGGTGTACATGGTGGAGACGACGACGAGAGCGGTCATGGTGAGGACGATGAAGGTGTCGATAAACACGCCGATCATTGCGACAACGCCCTGCTCGTGCGGGGTCTTGACCTTGGCCTGCGCGTGTGCGTGCGGGGTCGAGCCCATACCGGCTTCGTTTGAGAACAGGCCGCGCTTTACGCCCTGGGAGATGGCCTGCTTTATCGCAAAGCCTATCGAGCCGCCGATGACTGCGGTGGGGTTAAAGGCATACTTGAAGATGACTGCAAAGGTCTCGGGTATGTACTGGATGCGGCAGACAAGGACGATGAGGCCGCCGACAACGTACAAAAGTGCCATGAGGGGAACGATCTTTTCCGCGACCGCCGCGACGCGGTTTGCACCGCCTATGAAGATGAGCGCGCAGATGACGGCGATGACAGCGCCGACGATCCAGGTCGGGATGCCGAATGCGTTCTGGCAGCTCTCAGCGATGGAGTTGGACTGGACCATTGCGCCCATGAAGCCGAGGGCGAGGATGATGGCAACGGCGAAGAAGCCCGCCATGAACTTGCCGAATGCGTTGTTAAAGGCCTTCTTAATGTAGTAAACAGGGCCGCCGGCGACAGTACCGTCGGGATTTACGACGCGGGTCTTCTGTGCGAGGACTGCCTCGGCGTAGATGGTGCTCATGCCGAAGAAGGCGATGACCCACATCCAGAAGATAGCGCCCGGGCCACCGATGAGGATAGCGCCGGAAGCACCGACGATGTTGCCCGTGCCGACCTGTGCCGCGATAGCCGTGGCCAGCGCCTGGAACGAGCTCATGCCGCCGTGCTGCTTGCCGCCGTGCAGCGAGAAGTTGCCGAACACCTTGCGCCAGCCTTCGCCGAAGCAGCGTACCTGGACAAATCTTGTCCTGATACTGAAATAAATACCGCAGCCGACGAGCATGATTATAAGAATATAATCCGACAGGTACATGTTCACGGTCTGAACGATTTTCAAAATTGCATCCATTTTCTTTACCTCCTAAAATAAAAAACTGCTGATTGTAAATCAGCAGCTCCGGAGACAATATAGAAAAACATATATGGACTTATGCTTTTCTCTGTCCTTTTGCCTGAGAGATTCGGCACATTGGCCTTACACCTTCGGCACCCTTTCGGGATTCTCCAGAGCATCCTCCACCTCCAGTCTCTTGCGATCCTTGAGGTTTCACGGGATTTACACCAAATACATTAACATACCGTTCACACTATGTCAACATTTTTTATTGTTAAGTTAAAAACTAATAGAATGTTATTTAATACTTAGTTAACACAAAAGCTTTCAACATATACTACAATGTACTAATCTTACCGAAAGGACAGGTAATCATGAAAAAAGTAATTTCCTTAATTCTCTGCGTTCTCATGCTCGGCAGCTGTGTCGTCATGGCAGACGGTGCTGAGGACAGCCGCGCCGTTATAGGCGCCGACCTTGACGCGGACGAAGTTGCATATGTTTACGACAAATTCGGCATCTCCCAGGGCGATGTCAAGGAGCTTACGGTCACAAACGCCGAGGAGCGCGAATACCTCGACGGCCTTGTTGACGACAGCCTCATCGGCACAAAGTCCATCTCCTGCGTTTACATCGAGGCGCTTTCCGAGGGCGAGGGGCTTGAGGTCTCGGTCGACAACATCACATGGTGTACGCCCGACATGTATATGAACGCAATGGTCACAGCCGGCATAACCGACGCAAACGTCATCATCGCCGCTCCCTTTGCCGTTTCCGGCACGGCGGCGCTCACGGGCATATACAAGGCCTATGAGGACATAACCGGCGAAACACTCGATGAGGTCGCAAAGCTCGTCGGCACGCAGGAGCTCACGATAACGGCAGAGCTTGCCGAGGAGATCGGCAGCGCAGACTCCGCCGCCATCGTAAATGAGCTCAAGCTAATCCTGGACGAGACGAAGGACATGACAGACGATGAGCTGCGCGAGGAGATAAAGCGCATCGCCGAGGAATATGACGTCACGTTAAACGACAGTCAGATAGACAGCCTCATCTCCCTGTGCCGCTCGATGGAAAAGCTCGATATTGACGCGCTCAAGGACAAGGTCGAGGAGGTACAGCAGTACCTCAAGGACATCGTAAAGACCCACGGCGAGGTAAAGCAGTTCCTCGCAAACGTCGCGGACACCGTGACGGAGTTTGTAAACAAGGTCATCGACTTCTTTAGGAACCTGTTTGGCTGATAAATATTAACGCAGTCCGCTCCGATCGGAACGGACTGCTTATTTTTTTTATGCAAGGCGCAGGCCGATAACGCCCAAAAGCACCATTGCCATGAAGATGAGCTTCTTTGCGCTTTTGCTCTCTTTGAAAACGACGATGCCGAAAATGACGTTAAAAAGCGTACCCAGCCCCGTCCACACGGCGTAGGATATGCCCAGCGGCAGGGTCTTTGTTGCGATGGACAAAAGGCCGATGCTCATGCAGCTTGATATGATCGTAAGGATGGTGTACTTTACGTTTTTAAGCCCGTTTGAAAGCTTCATGCAAACGGTGAAGGCAAGCTCAAAAAAGCCCGCGATGATAAGAACTATCCACATCATTTGCTCTCTTCCTCCTTATCGCACATTTTAAGCCCGATTATGCCCGCGACGAGCACGGCAAGGGATATGAGCTTCATTGCACCCGCGCCCTCGTGCAGGACGAATATGCTTATGACCGTCGTGCCAACGACGCCAATGCCGGTGAACACGGCGTAGCTCAGGCCGATGCCGAGGGTGTTTATCGCCTTGGCAAGCAGGAAAAAGCTCACGACGAGAATGGTGATGGTTATTACGCTCGGCCACAGCACCGTAAAGCCGTGGCTCAGCTTCATCGTATATGCCCAGACTATCTCCAAAAGGCCGGAGATTATAAGCAGCAGCCATGCAAGATTTTTGTTTTTCATATGTCCTCCAAATCAAAAAATTAAAGTCCGGGAGAGTGCGTCTCTCCCGGGCTTTTGTCCCTCCGTGGAGCATCCCAAAGGATGCCGTTTTATCTCGGTCCAGCCGTGCATTGCACCGGAACCCTATAAAACCTTTGATATTTTAAATTTTAAGTTAAAGTGCGTCAATATATCTGCACGCGGCAAGAGAAGCGGCAGAGCCGTCGGCAGCAGCGGTCGTGAGCTGGCGAACGGCCTTTTTGCGGCAGTCGCCGGCGACGAATACGCCGGGCGTTTTCGTCGTGCAGCCCTCGTCCGAGGCGGCGTAGCCTGCCTCGTCAAGCTCGATAAGCTCGGAGAAGATGCCGTTATCGGGCGCGTGCCCAATGGCGACAAACAGTCCGTCGACCAAAACTTCGCGCGTACAACCGGAATTATCCGCAACGCGCAGACCACGAAGCTCGGTATCGCCAATAAGCTCCGTTATGCTGCTATTTAGCACAAACTCGACATTTTCCCGCTCGCGCAGAGCGTCAACAAGGCGCGCTTCGCCGCGAAATTCGTCTCTGCGATGGATTATGTAAACCTTCGAGCAGGTGTCGCTCAGCAGCATTGCGTCCTGCAGGGCGGAGTTTCCGCCGCCTGTTACGGCAACGGGACGGCCCTTGTAAAACGCTCCGTCGCACACGGCGCAGAAGCACACGCCCGCGCCCATGAGCTCTTCCTCGCCTGGAATTCCAAGCGTGCGGGGGCGGGCACCGGCGGCGATGATGAGCGCCTTTGCCTCAAATGTGCCGCCGAAATCCGTTTTGACGCGCTTTATCTCCCCGTCAAGCTCAACGGACACGACCTCATCCAGCTCAAGCTCCGCGCCCTGCTCTATGGCCTGCGCGACGAATTTATCGCCAAGCTCCGCGCCGGACACAGAGGGTATGCCGGGGTAATTTTCGACCTTTGGAGACCATGTTATCTGACCGCCGAAGGTGCTTTTTTCTATCACGAGAACGCTTTTTCCCGCTCTCAGGGCATAGAGGGCGGCGGTTAGTCCCGCCGGCCCTCCGCCGATCACTATTATATCATGCATTGCTTTGCCTTATTTGAAAAGATAGTTTTTGATAGCGCCCGCTCCGGCGTACTTTTCGACCGTGCCGCCGTCATCGATGATGAGCGTGGGTGCCTGCTTTACGCCGTAGGACAGCGCAAGCTCGACATTTTCCTCGGCCATGACCTTTTCGCACTCAAAGCCGGCCTTGTCCAGATAGCTGTAAACAATGCGGCAGTTGGGGCAGTTTTCGCGCGTGAAGAGGATGCTGCGCTTGCCGCCCTGGGCATGAGCCTCGACAGTCTCTGCCGCTGCATCGGGATGCAGAGGGCCATTGTGGGTCAGTACGCTTGTCTCGATATTATACTCCTTGCGCTGCTTATACTCCTGGGTCTTGCCCGCGTTCCAGTTCTGCACGGGGCGATAGTAGCCGGTGATGCGGCTGTAGACCTCGGCGCTTTCGCCGCACTCGGGGCAGGTGAACTGCTCGCCCGCGAGGTAGCCGTGGTTCTTGCACACGGAGTAGGTCGGGCTGATGGTGTAGTACGGGAGCTTATAGTTTTCCGCGATCTTGCGCACGAGGGCGGCTGCCGCCTCCCAGCTCGGGAGCTTCTCGCCGAGGAAGGCATGGAAGACAGTGCCCGAGGTGTACAGGGTCTGGAGCTCATCCTGAATGTCAAGCGCGGAGAAGATATCGTCGGTGTAGCTTACAGGCAGGTGGCTGGAGTTCGTGTAATACGGGGTATCGCCCTCGGAGGCGGTGATGATGTCGGGGAACTGCTCGACATCGTGCTTTGCAAGGCGGTAGGACGTGCTCTCTGCCGGGGTGGCCTCGAGGTTATACAGGTCGCCGTACTGCTCCTGATAGTCCGACAGGCGCTCGCGCATGTGGTTGAGGACCTTCTTGGTGAACTCCTGGCACTTCTCGGTGGTCATATCGGCGCGGATCCACTTTGCGTTGAGGCCGGCTTCGTTCATGCCGACAAGGCCGATGGTGGAGAAGTGGTTTTCAAACGAGCCGAGGTAATACTTCGTGTAGGGGTAAAGTCCCTCGTTGAGGAGCTTGGTGATGACATTGCGCTTTACCTTCAAAGAGCGTGCAGCGATATCCATCATCTTGTCAAGGCGCTTGAAGAAGTCTGCCTCGTCGGTTGCAAGATATGCGATGCGCGGCATGTTTATCGTAACAACGCCAATCGAACCCGTGCTCTCGCCCGAGCCGAAGTAGCCGCCGGACTTTTTGCGCAGCTCGCGCAGGTCAAGGCGCAGGCGGCAGCACATGGAGCGGACATCGGACGGCTCCATATCGGAGTTTATGTAGTTGGAGAAATACGGGGTGCCGTACTTTGCAGTCATCTCGAACAGGAGCTTATTGTTCTCCGTCGGGGACCAGTCGAAGTCGCGGGTGATGGAGTAGGTCGGGATGGGGTACTGGAAGCCGCGGCCGTTTGCGTCGCCCTCGATCATGATGTCGATAAACGCCTTGTTGACAAGGGCCATTTCCTCGACGCAGTCGCCATAGGTGAAGTCCTGCTCCTTGCCGCCGACGATGGCGGGCATGTCCTTGAGGTCGGCCGGGACCGTCCAGTCAAGGGTGATGTTCGAAAACGGAGCCTGGGTGCCCCAGCGCGAGGGGGTGTTCACGCCGAAGATGAACGACTGGATGCACTGCTTGACTTCCTTGTAGCTGAGGTTATCTATCTTGACAAAGGGAGCAAGATAGGTGTCAAAGCTTGAAAATGCCTGAGCACCGGCCCATTCGTTCTGCATGATGCCGAGGAAGTTGACCATCTGATTGCACAGGGTCGAAAGATGGCTTGCGGGCGAGGAATTGATCTTGCCGGGGATGCCGAGACCCTGCTGGATAAGCTGCTTGAGGCTCCAGCCGGCGCAGTAGCCGGTGAGCATGCTCAGGTCATGCAGGTGCAGGTCGCAGTTGCGGTGGGCATTGCCGATCTCTTCGTCGTAAATTTCGCTCAGCCAGTAGTTTGCGGTGATGGCACCGGAGTTTGAAAGGATGAGGCCGCCGACAGAATAGGTGACGGTGGAGTTTTCCTTAACGCGCCAGTCAAGCACGTTTACATAGCTGTTGACCGTTTCCTTATAGTCGAGGTAGGTGTTTTTCATATTACGCAGCTTCTCGCGCTGCTTACGATACAGGATGTATGCCTTGGCAACGCCCTCGTAGCCGCCGCGGGAAAGGACTGCCTCAACGCTGTCCTGAATATCCTCGACTGCGACATAGCCGTCCTTGATCTTCGGCAGGAAATCGGCCGAGACCTTGAGCGCGATGAAGTCGATGATATCATCGGTGTATTCCGTATTTGTTGCCTCAAACGCCTTTTTGATTGCGTTTGCGATCTTCGTGATGTCAAAATCAACGATCTTTCCGTCTCTCTTAATGATCTGATACATTCTATATCCTCCCTATTAAACTCCCCTGACCTGCACCGTCGGGACAATTTCCCTAACAGCGTCGGCCAGTGCGTACATTTCCTTTTCGCTGTATGCTTCAAGACCCTGCGGCAGGACAAGATCGCCCGAGTCTTTAAACTGCTGCAAATAATACTCCTTCGCTCCGGCTATCCAGCGGGCGGCATCGAGCAGATCCTCCGTCGTGTGCAGACCCTTTACGACCGTCGTGCGAAATTCGTAATCAACTTGTCCCTCAAGCAGAAGCTCCTTTGAGCGCTCCACCTGCGAAATATCAAACGCTTCAAGCCCTGTCGTCTGAGCATATTTCGCGGGCGAATTTTTAATATCCATCGCGACCCTGTCGACGAGCTTATTTTCGACTATCTCGCGCAGAAGGCTCGGATTTGAGCCGTTCGTGTCAAGCTTTATCTTATATCCAAGCGCCTTGACACGTCCGAGAAACTCCGCCATTCCCGCCTGGAGCAGCGGCTCGCCGCCTGTGACGGCCACACCGTCGAGCACTCCCCTGCGCTTTTTGAGGAAATCGAACACCTCATCATCCGTAAGGTAATTTTCCTCTATCCTCTCGGGCAGGACGAGCATGGCATTGTGGCAAAACGGGCATCTGAAATTGCATCCGGCTGTAAACACCGTGCATGCAACGGTTCCGGGATAGTCGAGAAGCGTGAGCTTTTGTATTCCTGTTATCTTCATTGCATACCTCTCAAATTCTCAACGGTGTAAACAATAGCATAAGGATTTTGCCTTGTCAATAGAAAAACACAAAATGTAGTTATTTTTACCGCTTTGTAACCCATTTAACCACTAAATATTGTGGTCGGTAATTTTACGCAGAGTAATAATTCATTGCCTTTTACTGCCTTTGAAACTTTTTGGCTGGCGCAAAAGCATTGATTTTGCGGCACTTGGCGCCTTTTTGCACTCTTTGCATTTTGTTGACGTTATGCGCAGAGCCGATTTTAGCGCAACACTATATTTTGTGTTTGCGTTTGAAGAGTATCACAATTTGCCGCAAGCGGTTGTAGCAAATGCCACAGGAACGCAAAATCAGGACGGATATCCTCCGTCCTGATGAAAATTTTGAACTTTTAAAGCTGCCCGATGAGCGCTTCGGCGCATTTCATGCCGTCTACAGCAGCCGAGGTGATGCCGCCGGCATAGCCCGCGCCCTCACCGCAGGGGTAGAGCCCGCGTATCTGCGAGCGCCTGTTATCGTCGCGCAGTATGCGCACGGGCGAGGATGAGCGCGTTTCGGGCGCTGTGAGCACGGCGTCGGGGCTGTCAAAGCCCTTTAGCTTCTTCCCAAGCTCCGGCAGGGCATTTTCAAGCACCGCCGTTATCCTCTCGGGCAGCACCTCGTGCAGCTCGCTCCAGCACACGCCCGGCAGATAGCTCGGCTTTACCTCCCCCGCTCTCTCGCTTTTGCGGCGGGCAAGGAAATCGCCGACCGTCTGCGCCGGTGCGCGGTAGCTTCCGGATACATTATACGCCGCCCGCTCGATATCTCTCTGCCAGTACATGCCGCCGAGGGCGCCGTCATAGGGGAAATCCTCGGGCGTTAGCGTCACGAGCAGGGCGCTGTTTGCATTCTCCCCGTCGCGGCGGGAGCGGCTCATACCGTTTGTACACACGCCGCCGGGCTCGGAGGCTGCGGCAATGACCTCGCCGCCGGGACACATACAGAAGGTGTAAGCGCTCGTGCCGTCGGGCAGGTGGACATTCAGGGAATAGTCCGCCGGGGGAAGCCCCTCAGTCTCGCCATACTGGGCAAGGTCAATATCCTTTTGTCCATGCTCAATGCGCACGCCCATGGAAAACGGCTTTGCCTCCATGGGAACGCCGGAGTCGCGCAGCATTTCAAAGGTGTCGCGCGCCGAGTGGCCGATGGCGAGGATGAGGTCGGAGCACATTAGCTCGTGCTCACCGGCGCAGTCGGTCACTTTGACAGCGCGCAGAGCGCCGTTTTCGATAACAAGCCCCGTAAGGCGCGAATTAAAGCGCACCTCGCCGCCAAGCTCGATTATGCGGCGTCTTATGCCCTGGACGACATTAATAAGTATATCCGTTCCGATATGCGGCTTTGCATCATATAGTATGCTCTCCGGCGCACCGTGCTCGAAAAAGGTCTTTAGCACCCACTGGATGCGCTTATCGCGGATGCCAGTTCCGAGCTTGCCGTCGGAAAACGTACCCGCGCCGCCCTCGCCGAACTGGACATTACACTCCGGGTCAAGCTCGCCGCCTGTGCGCAGAGCGTCGACCTTTGCCTTGCGCGTGATAGCATCGGCGCCGCGCTCCAGGACTATAGGCTTCAGCCCCGCCATGCTCAAAACGAGCGCCGCGAACATTCCGCCCGGGCCAAAGCCCGCCACCACGGGGCGCATTTGGCTTGAGCAGCGCGGCACGGTGTACTCAGCTTCCTCGTACCGTGCAAGGCTTTTGCTCTTTGCCCGTGCAAGCACCTTATCCTCATTATCGACAGTTACGGCAACGGAATACAGCCAGTGGATATCGCTTTTTTTGCGTGCGTCGAGCGAGCGCTTTGTTATCTTCATGCTTTTTATCGCAAATACGGGCAGGTGCATTTCGCGCGCGGCCTTGGCTTTGAGCTTATCCGTGCTCTGCCCGGGGTCAAGGCGCAGATTCCTGACAAGTATCATTTCCCGAGCCTCCCCGCGATAACGCCGCTTGCCCACGCCCAGTGGAGGTTATAACCGCCGCAGTCGCCGTCAACATCCAGTACCTCACCCACGATGTACAGATTCGGAACGAACCAGCTTTCCATCGTCTCGGGATTGACGCCCGAGGTCTTTATGCCGCCGGCCGTGACCTGCGCATGGTCAAAATTCTCAACGCCGCGCAGTGCAATGGCAAAGTCGCGGCAGGCCTCTGCAATTTTTCGTATCTGCGCCTCGCTCACATCGCAAAGGCGCGTTAGGCCTGAAACACCCGCGTATTTTACGACCATCTTGCCCAGCCTGCTGTGCAGGATGCCGACAAGGATATCATCGGCGCAAAGCCCGGGATTTGCCGCTGTGCGGGCGCGGAGCCTGTCCTCAAGCGCTTTGCAGTCTGTAAGGCAAATGTGGACGATGCCCGATTTTGCCTCGGCCGCCGCGCGGGAAATGTCAAAGGCCGCAGGGCCTGAAAGCCCCGTTTCGGTAAACTGGAGCTCGCCCTCGCTTTGGGCGACACACTCGCCATCATGCTCAAGCCATAGCCGGGCATTAACGCGCACGCCCTTGAGCGCGCGGGGATAGGTCGGGTCTGTTATAAGCTGCACGAGCGAGGGCAGAAGCTTCGTCGTCCTATGTCCAAGCGGCTCAAGCAGCTCATACCCGTCGCGGACGCCGCCGACTTTTGTGCCGGCAGTGCCGCCGGCGGCAACGATCACGCAGTCGGCCGCGATATCGCCGCTGTCGGTGCTGACTGTAAATCCCGTGCCGCGCTTTGATATCTTTCGCGCAGGGCAGGACGTTCTGACCTCGATATTATCGCGCATCAGGGCAAAGCGCAGGACATCGACAACGCTGTTTGCCGAGTTTGACTGCGGATACACTCTGCCGCCGTACTCGTAGCTGACTTCAAGGCCGAGGGACGAGAAAAACTCCACCGCGTCCTCCGGCGTAAAGCGCGCAAGAGCTGCATCGGCAAAGCCGGGCTGGTTGCCGTGATAATGCGACGGCTCTGCCCCCGTATTTGTCAGATTGCAGCGGCCGTTACCGGTGCTCAGCAGCTTTTTGCCGACGCGCTGCTGCCGCTCGAGCAGTATGACGCGGTTATTTTTATCATTTGACGCGGATATCGCCGCCGCCATACCGGAGGCGCCGCCGCCTATAATTACAACAGTTTTCATATCAGTCACCGCAGTGGTAAAGAATATCGTGCGCGCATGGCGTGTAGAATGCGCGGCTAATTTCATCCGGATCATTGGTCTTTCCGAGGATGCACATTATCTTCGCAAGCGCAGACTCCGTCGTCATGTCATACGCTTCAAGGACATTGCGCCAGCCCTTGAGACTGTGCCCGACGTTATATACGGCAAGGTCCGAGCCCTCGTTCTGCACCTGGGTGGTCATGATGATGACCTTGCCGCGCTCTGTTGCGCGTATAACAGTCTCCAAAAACCTGTCGTCGCCATAGCTTGGCAGGCCGCCGACGCCGAAGGCCTCGATGATGACAGCGTCCTTGCGCTGCGTCATGTATTCCAAAAGCTCAATATCGATGCCGGGGATCATTTTTATAAGGCCGACATTCGTATTGAGCCTCGTGCAGAACTCGGGTCTTTCAAGGCTCTCGGACTTAATATACTGCATGAGCACGCCGTCCTGGAGCGTGGCTATGTAGGGGTAATTTATGCTGGAGAAGGCCGCGTAGGACTTCGAGCGCGTCTTTCTCGCGCGTGTGCCGAGTATCACCCTGCCGTTAAATACGATGTTCACGCCGCACATACCGTCGCAGCAGGCGCAGGTGAAGGCATCGAGGAGATTTATCTTCGAATCGGTCGAGTCAAAGCCGATGGGCTTTTGAGCGCCGGTGAGTATAACGGGCTTATCCGCGCCGCGTATCATATAGCTCAGTGCCGCTGCCGTATACGCCATGGTGTCCGTTCCGTGGCTTATGACAAAGCCGTCGTACTTACCGTAATTATCGCGCACGCAGCGCGTTATCTCCACCCAGTGAGCGGGGGTCATGCTCGTGCTGTCAACATTAAAAAGCGACACGCACTCGACAATGCACAGCTTCGATATCGCCGGAACGAGCGCCAAAAGCTCGCTCGGCGCAAGCTGTGGCGAAAGCGCGTCCCCGCTTATCTGCGAGGCTATCGTGCCGCCTGTTCCGATCATGAGTATCTTTTTCATTTGCGCTCGAACACCCCGCTTTTGCCGCCGGTCTTTTTAAGCAGGCGGATATCCGTTATCTCGATATCCCGCTGCACAGCCTTGCACATGTCATACACCGTAAGCGCCGCAACGCTCACGGCCGTGAGCGCTTCCATCTCAACGCCCGTTGCGCCCGTGCATTTTGCCGTTGCCTGTATTTCAACAGCGTGCTCTGCCTCATTAAGGCTCAGGTCAATGTCAACGCCCGTGAGCATTATCGGGTGGCACATAGGGATGACCTCCGAGGTGCGCTTTGCGCCCATTATGCCCGCTATCTGCGCCGTTGCGAGCACATCGCCCTTTTTCATGCCGCCGGTTTTTATAAGCTCAAACGTCTCGGCATTCACAAGCACTCTTCCGGCCGCAACCGCCGTGCGGACAGTTTCCGCCTTTTCGGAAACGTCCACCATCCGCGCCCTGCCGCTGTCGTTAAAATGCGAAAAATCCATATGCTTAAACTCCGTTATTGTTTTTTATTATTCTATATCCTCGGCCGCGCTGTGTCAATGACGGCCGAGCTCAATTTCCAAAAAAAGTATTGCGTTTTCGTTCGTTCAGTGATATCATAAAAATAGAATTTATGTAAGTCCGTCCGTTATGTATCACATGTTACCATAAGGAGGTCGCATCAAATGAAAAGAACAAATAGAATACTGTGTCTTATGCTGGCGCTCATGCTGCTGTGCCTTGCAGCGTGCTCGTCAACCACTCCGGCAGATGAGGCAGACAGCACAGCACCGCCGGCAGAAACTCCCGCTGCGCAGGAGAGTGTCGACGTCGGCGGCAGTGCAGTTCCGCTGCTTAATGACATTGAAGCGCTGGCAAGCCGTTCGGGAAATAATCTTGGCGTGCAGCCCCTGAAGGGCAGCGCAAACGCCATTGACAGAAAGGCTGCGCTCGACACCGCGCTTACAAGGGCAACCGGCCTCGAGCCTTCCGCCGTGAACGCCGTCCTCGCAAGCTTCACGGATAACGCACAGCTCAATGATGTTCCCGCGTGGCTCGTAACATTCCAGGATGTCATGATGGACACTCAGGGCGGAGCCGGTGAGATACTTGCAGACTCCACCGTCGTCATCGACGCATACACGGGCGAAATTCTCGAAGTCATATCATACAGCGTATAAATAAGCATTAAAATTGCCGCAGGAGAATTCCTGCGGCAGTTTTTATTTATATCACTCTATCGATATCATATAGTAATACACCGGCTGGCCGCCGTTAACGACGGTGACCTCCGCGTCGGGGAAGGCTTCTTCAAGCGCGGCGGCAGTCTCATCCGCTGCCTCCTGCGTGACGTCCTCGCCGTAGTAGACGGTTATTATCTCCGGGTCAAGCTCGTCAAACGACTGCGACAGCTTCTCGAGCATCGAAGGCATCTGCGTGAAGCTTCCAATGAGCTTGCCGTCAAGCAGGCCGAGATACTCGCCCGCGTGGATGGCATAGCCGTCAAAGTCCGAGTCGCGCGCGGCATAGGTGACCTGCGCCGTGTGAACATCGTCAAGCGAGCCCGTCATCGCCTCGGCGATATCGCTCGTCTCGTTTGAGGGGTCAAAGTTCAGCATAGCGGTTATGCCCTGGGGAATGGTCTTTGTCGGAATGACGACAACGGTCTTATCCTCGCACAGGGGGATGCACTGCTCGGCCGCCATGATGATGTTCTTGTTATTCGGCAGGACGAACACGACCTCGGCCGGGGTACGGTCAATTTCCGCCATGATATCCGCCGTGGAGGGGTTCATGGTCTGGCCGCCCGTTACGATGGTGTCAGCGCCGAGTTCCTTAAACAGCTTTGCGATGCCCTCGCCCGCGCAGACTGCGACGATGCCGTAGCGCTTTGTCGGCTCTGCATGCTTTGCTTCGCCCTCTTCAAGCTCGCGCTCTATCTGCTCAAGGTCATCCGTGCTCTGCGCCTTGCGGCCGGCCATTATATCGTCATACTGCGTGCGCATATTCTCGATCTTTGCAAGCTCGAGCGTGCCGTACTGCTGGCTTTTCGTGAGCGCCTCGCCGGGGATATTGGTATGGACATGCACCTTGAACGCTTCGTCATCCTCGCCGATAACAAGGCAGTCGCCTATGCTGGAAAGGTATGCGCGCAGCGGCGTGAGGTCGACGTTCGGCTCGTTCTTGCGCACGATGTACACCGTGTCAAATGCGTAGGTGATCTCATCCGTTCCGAACATGTCAAAGGCGCTGTTCTGATTTGCGCCCGCGCCAGCCGAAACTGCCGCCGTGGGGACGCTTACCTCGCCGCGCAGGTATGCAAGCATCGCCGAGAAGATGACGATGTAGCCCTTGCCGCCGGCATCAACGACGCCTGCCTTCTGCAAAACGGGGTTCTGATTGACCGTGTTTTCAAGCGCAGTGTTGCCGATCCTCAGCGCAGTGTCGAGAAGCTCCTCTATATCCGTGCCGGTCTTGGCATATTCGACAGCGGCGGCCGATGCCATGCGCGCGACGGTAAGGATAGTGCCCTCCGCCGGCTTCATGACTGCCTTGTATGCCGCGTCCACACCGTCTTCAAGCGCCGAGGCAAATTCCTTTGCGCCGACGGTCTCCATGCCCTTGAGTCTGCGGGATATGCCGCGGAACAGAAGCGACAGGATAACGCCCGAGTTTCCGCGCGCACCGCGCAGGAGCGCACCGGCCACACAATCGGCCACATCGCCCACCGCGTAAAATTCCTTTTTCCGAAGCTGGGCGGCGGCCTCGTTCATCGTAAGACCCATATTCGTGCCCGTGTCGCCATCAGGCACGGGAAAAACGTTCAGCTCATTTATCTGCTGTGTATTTTCTGCAAGCGCGGCGTCAGCGCACAGGACCATGTCCTTGAGCAGCGCCGCATCTATATATTCTCTCAATGCAAAAGCACCTCCGGGAGGGATTTTTTATCCGACTATAACGGTATCGACAAAAACGTCGACGCTCTTAACAGGCACGCCCGTGGCCTTTGCGACCTTGTAGCGCACTTCCTTAATGATGCTGCGGCACACAGCGCTTATGTTCACGCCGTTATCCACGCCGATATGAAGCTCGAGCGAGAGCGTGCCATCGTCATTAAAATGCGTCATAACGCCCTTTGACATCGACTCACGCCGCAGAAGCTGCAGCGGGCCGCCTTCCTTATTCCTGCCGGCCATGCCCTTGACGCCGAAGCAGCTTGTTGCCGCCGCGCCGGCAATATTCGTAAAGACCTCACTGGTGATGCTTATGTTTCCAAGCTCGTTTGAGATGTTCACCATGTTGAAAGGCTCCTTTCATTCATAATAAGCGAAATGATAAAATCGCCATAATAGTATAATACACCGACAGGAAAAGTACAAGACAATTTTTCGCCCCGCCTGAAAGTTTTTATATACGAAAAGTACGGATATTTTCCTGTTTACAGTTTAAATTTTAAGTGTTAAACTTTATTCAATACATTTTATAAAAGTGTACGGAGGAAAAGATATGACAAGGAAATACAAAACGATGGACGGCAACGAGGCGGCAG
>CAZWJM010000029.1:0-16750 GCA_964634435.1 uncultured Oscillospiraceae bacterium
TTTAAAACTAAGACTGCAAAAGCTTGTCAAAGGAGCCGATGATATGGTCGCTGATGTTGCCGGTGAGGGCGTTATTATAGTTGCAGATGAAGGTACCGGCGATGAGGATCATCATGCCCTCGGCCTCGCGCGCGCCGACCTCGTCGCCGTAAATGCGCTTTAAGCACATCTCCATCACGCGCCGCCACTCGGCAAATTCCTCGCGGATAAGCTCGGCCACGCGGTCGTTATAATGGGCAAGAACATAGGTCTGCGTGGTCGCATTCGGGCGCTTCTCGCCGACCTTGCCGCGGGCGACATAGCTCATGAACGCGTTCATATACTCAATGTTCGAGCCGTAATCTGCCCTGTCGTGCTCAAGAAACCACTGCACGCACTTTTCGCTCATAAACTCGCGCGTGTAGCGCACATAGCTGACCAGCAGCTCGTCCTTGTTTTCAAAATAATTGAGCAGCTTCGCGTGGCTCATTCCGGCCTCGGCCGCGATATCGCGCAGCGAAACATTCGTCAGCGGCTTGCGGTCGATGCAGCGCTGAAAGGCCATGAGTATCTCCATGCGGACGGCTTGCTTATCAACGATCAGGGGCATTATTTTCTCCTTTACTATTTACAATCGGCGAGGTTTGTGATATTATTCTAACCAGTTGGTTAATAAAAATTCAGGAGTCAGGGAAATGGAACAGGAAAAGCAGAAGATCAGGATACACGTGCTGCACTGCGGCAAAATGCTCGTATCGCCCAAGGTGCCGTACGGCGGGGGCGTAAACCTCAAAAATGCGCGCGAGTGCGTGCTTGCCAAGGACGCGGAGCGGATAGAGCTCCCCGTTTCGGCATATCTCATCGAGCATCCGAAGGGTCTTGTGCTTGTTGACACCGGGTGGAGCCGCGAAATAAGCCCCCAGGGTGTTTATGACGCCAAAGCCGTAAGGTCGCAGATGCCCGGCTACCTTGCAGCATTTTATCATCCCTGGGTGGAAAAAGGCAAGACGGTTTTCGAGCAGCTTTCGGATATGGGCATTTCCCCCGAGGATATCGGCACTGTTGTGCTCACGCATTTTGACGCTGACCACATAAGCGGCCTGCGCTCAGTCAGGGGCGCGCAGAGGATACTCTGCCCCGAGGAGGAAAAATGGTGGTCTATCCGCACGGTGTACAAGCTGCGCCAGCCGGAGGGCATGCGCGACGGGCTCCCGATAGAATACTTCTGGTTCAAGGGCACGATGGACGGCCCTCTGTGGTGGAGCTACGACCTGTTCGGCGACGAGACGATAACGCTCGTGTGTCTGCCCGGCCACACCGACGGGCACATCGGGCTGAAGATCAAAAACGGCAGGAAATTTGCCGTTTTGACCTCGGACGCGGCATGGTCAGAGCGCTCATGGCGCGAGAGGATAATGCCGGGCTTCGGCTTTAACGAAAAGGCGATGCTCAAGTCCTTCGACTGGATAGCCGAGCAGGCCGCCGACCCCGACTGCGTTGCCGTCATCGCAAACCACGACCCCGACGTTTTGCCGCAGGTCATTGAATTATAGACATTACAACATGCTGACACAGCAGCAGCCCCGCGCTTGCCGGCACCCACACCAGCGAACCGGGGACGCTCCTGCGTCCCGGGGGCGGAGCCTCGAACTGCTGCGCCTGCATCGCCTCCTCGGGCGAAAACACAACAGCGTGATGCTCAATACCTATCGCGCGCAGCTCCTTGCGCACGACCCTTGCCAGCGGACAGCCGCTGGTCTTTTTTATATCGCACACTGTAAGCTTCTCGGCATCGCATTTGTTGCCCGTGCCGAGGGCGGAGACGATGGGTATGCCCCGCTCGTGCGCGGTTTTTATGAGGTCTACCTTGCAGGCGACAAGGTCGATGCAGTCGACGATATAGTCATAGTCTGCAAAGAAATCCTCCCGGTGCTCTGCGTCATAGTGGCCGATGATGGCGCGCACCTCGGCATCGGGCGCAATGTCCAGTATGCGCTCGCGCATGACCTCGGCCTTAGACCTGCCGACGGTGGATGAAAGGGCGCAAAGCTGGCGGTTAATGTTGCTTACTCCGACCTCGTCCCTGTCGATGAGCGTGAGCCTGCCTACGCCCGAGCGCGCAAGCGCGTCGGCGCACCATGAGCCGACGCCGCCAAGACCGAACACGGCCACATGCGAGTTTTTGAGCTTTTCCATTGCCTCGGCTCCAAGGAGCATTTCGGCGCGTATAGTTCTTTCGTTCATAGCTTTAAAAAAGAGGCTGTGCAGAGAAGCACAGCCTCAAACTCATTTTCGATTATCTGCCGACATAGCGGGCAGAGCCCGTGTAAGAGCTGGTGTACACTGCGGTGATCTCGCTGAAAACATGCTCGCTCCACTCGCTGAGGACTTCCTGATCGAGAAGCTGCTCGGCGACATAGTCGCAGTAGTTCTGCTCGCCGCTCTCCTCGGTGGGAGCCTGGTTATTGTCGCGTGCGGTGAACACGACGACATAGCTGCCGCTGCTTGCGTCGATAACGGTCGTATCACCTGCGACGCGGTCAGCGCTCTTGAGCCACTCGGCTATATCCGACTCGACGGAGGAGCCGACAAGTGCGCTCTGCTCGGTGATTTCTGCGCCCTCAACAAGGGCCTTTGCAGCATCGGCAAGTGCCGTGCCGTCATCGACCTGCTTGAGGATATCCTCGGCAACCTGCTTTGCGGCGGCCTTGGCTTCATCGGTGGGCTCGTGGGAATGCTCATCCTCGTCCTCGGAATGCTCATGCTCGGGGACCTCGGCGGCTACGAGATAGTAGCTGTAGGTGAACTTATCATAGCTGTCCTTGACGGAATCGTACTTTGCGGTCAGCTCATCGGCGGTGTAGGTCTCGGCGTCGGTGATGGTGGTCTGGACCTTGCTTGCAAGGACCTCAAGCTCGAGGATGCCGCGTGCGACAGCCTCATTGCAGCCCTTGCCGTAGTTTGCGGCCAGGAACTTGCTTGCGCTTGCGTAGTTGTTGGTCTCGGCTGCTTCCTCGATGGCGTCGATGGTCTCCTCGACCTCGGCAAGATCCTCATCGGTGAGGGTGATGTTATTCACCTTTGCGTATGCCTCAAAGGCGGCAAGCTGGGAGAGGGTAGACTCCGTTGCGTCACGGAAATAGTCATCCCAGGTGTAATCCTCGCCCTTGTCCTCGGTCGTCATGGAGCAGGTCTGCTCGTCCAGCGGAGAGGAGGTATCCAGTCCGAAATAGGATGCGTAGCTGCCATAGCTGTTTACGAAGCTGACATACTGCATATTATAAACATAGTTGCACTCTGCAACGGAGAAGCTGCGCTCGCCGGCGGGGATAGTGATATCGCCAACGGTGACTTCGGTGTTCTCAACGGTCAGCGCGTCAAGAGATCTGTACATAGCGCCGGAGTTGAGGTAGATAGCAAATGCGAAGAAGGCGACGATGACGATGCCGATTATCGTCCACTTGGTCTGCTGCTTTTTCTTCTTTGCAGCTTCCTTCTGCGCGTTGATGTCCTTAGCATAGGTGCCCTCGCTGCGGGCGGTCTGACGGTTTTTTCTTTCGGTTGATGCACTCATGTTTGAACTTCCTTTTTACACATGTGATTTATACATTATACCCCAAAAGCAGCGCGGTTTCAATAGTAAAGTTGCAGCTTTGCCGCCAATGTGATATTATCTAACGGTATGAATTTTTAAGAGGTATGTGATTTTTGAGTATTAAACGCAGAAAATGCAGGAAAAGCGGCTGCTTGACGGTGCTTGTTTTCATCGCGATAGCGGCGGCTGCCCTTGCGTATCTTATAAACGACAGCAGGGAGAATCTGCAGGTGACGGATTACACCGTCGCGTCGGAGAAGCTCCCGGAGGAATTTGACGGGTTTAAGATAGTGCAGCTATCCGACCTTCACGGTGCGCAGTTTGGCGAGGATAACGATGAGCTTATCGCTGCCGTTGCGGAGCTTGAGCCCGATATCATCGCGCTCACCGGCGATTTCGTGACAAGTGATGCCGATCTTCCCGTACTCCGCGCACTCATCCCGCGCCTTACGGCGCTTTGCTCTGTGTACTTTGTCAGCGGGAATCACGAGTTCGGCTCGGGTCTTGCCTCCGAGGTGCGGAACATTATGACCGACAGCGGCGTAGAATATCTCAGCAACGAATTTCTCACGCTAAGCCGTGACGGGGCGTCCATAATCCTCGGCGGGGTCGAGGATCCCCTCGCCTATGCCGATATGCTCAGTCCCGACGAGCTTGCGCGCGAAATGAATGATGCTGACCCCGCGGCGTTTAAGATATTGCTCGGCCACCGCAACTACTGGATGACGGAGTATCCCGAGCTTCCCGTCGACCTCATTTTCAGCGGCCACGCGCACGGCGGCATCATCCGCATCCCCGGCGTCGGCGGCCTTGTCGGCACAGATCGCCGCCTTTTCCCGGATTTCGAGGCCGGGCAGTTTGACAATGGGCGCTACAGCCTCATCGTCTCGCGCGGACTGGGCAACTCCGTGCCCATCCCAAGGCTTTTAAACCGCCCGGAGATAGTCTGCGTAACGCTTGCAGCGGACTAAAAAATTTCAGTCATGTTTTACATATCTCAGGCATATACTGAAAGTATGCTGATTTTATCTGAGGTGAAAAACATGGGAACAGATATCGACGATATGATCTTCGGAGATTACGATCCCGGCCCGAGTGACCGGTAACGCGCCCGCCGTAGGCGGGCTTTTTTATATCATTATATCAACACTTTGAAGATTATGCTTTTGCCGTCGGGCGTTTCGGCGCTTATGCTGCCGCCGAGGGACTCGACCGTCGCCTTTGCTATGGCAAGGCCGATGCCCGTGCCGCCCTCGGAGGATCGGGCTTTGTCGGCGCGATAAAATCTGTCGAAAAAGCGGTCGATATCGCCGAGCGTGTCCGGCGGGCAGGTGTTATACACCTCGATGACGTGTCCGCGGTGCCGCGCGAATACCGAAATGCGGATTTCGCCGCCCTCGTCGGAGTATTTAAACGCGTTATCGAGAAGTATCGACACAAGCTGCTGCACGGCGGCCATGTCGCCCGTCATGCTGAGACCGTTTGCAATATCGCGGCTGTAGCGCTTATTCTGCGCCCGTGCGCGCGAATCAAAGGGCGAGGCGGCCTCCCACACAGCGTCCGAGAACGAAAACGTCGCCGTCGACGGCGTGGGCGCACCCTCGTCAAGCCGCGAGAGGGTCACGAGATTTGCGACAAGCTTCGACATTTTTCCCGCCTGCTTTTGGATGTTATCGACCCATTCGTTATCGCCATTTTCCATTTTGAGCACCTCGGCGCTCGTGGATATCGAGGTCAGCGGGGTCTTGAGCTCATGTCCGGCATCGGTTATAAACTGCTTTTGCAGCTCCATATTGCGCACATACGGCGCGATGGCCTTTTTTGAAAAGGCCGCGACGAGTGCAAGCGTTGCAAGCAGGCTCACAGCCGCCGTTATGAGCGACACTGCAAGCAGCGTGCGCATGGACTGCTGCTCCTGCGAGGCGTTTAAAAATATGACCGCCGCGCCGCCGTAGCCGCCCTTTACGCTGTAGCGGTAATCGCCGTAATAGCCCTGCGTTTTGCCCTTGTCGGCAACGGAGGCGGCGTAGCGGAGCGCCTCATCCGCGCTCACCGTTGCGATATAGTCGGAGAAAACGCGCACAGGCTCGCCGCCGGAATTGTAGATGACTGCAAAAAAGCGCGTCATGTACCTCGTCTCCGGCGACTGCTGTGAGAACATGTCCGGCAGCGCAAGCCCCGAGGAGCCTGAGTAGGGGTCCTTCCCCGTCATTATCATCGAGTCTATCGTCTCGTCAAGCCGCGCCGTCGTAAGCTCATAGTTCCAGAGGTTTACGACGAGCAGCAGCACGAGCGTCACAGCACCTATAGCCGCCATCGCCGCCGCAATGAATCTGCGGCGCATTTTTTTTAGCATCATTTTGCCTCCAGCGCGTAGCCCGCTCCGCGTATCGTGCGAATTTCGACATCCGCGTCAAGCTCCCTGAGCTTTTTGCGCAGAAAGCCGATGTATGTCCACACGACGTCCGTGTCCGATTCCGTGTCCAGCTCCCAAACGCGCTGCATGAGCGTCTCGGTCGGGAAAACATGCTCGCGGTTGCGCATGAAAAGCTCCATGAGCTGAAACTCCTTGTTGTTTAGCCTCAGGCTTTTTTCGCCGACGGACAGGGTGTAGCTTCCCGTGTCAAGGCTCGTGCGGCCGACGCGGAGGATATCCGGCGCGTAGCTTCCGCTGCGGCGCGTGAGTGCGCGAACGCGCGAGAGAAATTCGCCCATCGCAAAGGGCTTGGGCAAATAGTCATCCGCGCCCGCGTCAAGCCCGGCTATGCGGTCCTCGACCTCGGCCTTTGCCGTCAGGAACAAAACAGGTGCGGTCACGCCCGCATCCCGCGCACGGCGCAGCACCTCAAGCCCGTCAAGCCCCGGCATCATTATATCCAGCACCACCGCGTCATAGCTCACCGACAGCATATATTCCAGCGCGTCAATGCCATTGTGCACCATGTCGACGGCGTATCTGTTTTTCTCGAGCATGAGCTTGAGCGCTTTGGCTATGCCCGGCTCATCCTCGGCTATCAATATGCGCATTGTCTCATCTCCCGGATACATATTAATGTACACAGCTAAAATAAGCCTGAAATCATTTTAACAGCCCGCGGGATAAATGAAAACAGTCTTTTTAAAATTCATATTTTGCTCACAAAGCATTTGCAGCTCATTTCAGGTTCGGGGGATAATATCTGTCTGTCCCCAAAATACGGGTCGCTGTCCGGGCGCTTTTAGGGCAAGGGCAGCGATCTTATTAAAAAATTCAAGGAGGGAGCATGAAATACCGTCACGAGTATAAGCAGCTTATCCCGCCGAAGGAGGCTGAGCTTTTAATAAAGCGCCTTGGCGCCGTTATGCCCCGCGACGGGCACGATGGCGGCGCGGGCTATATCGTCACCAGCCTGTATTTTGACAGCTTTGACGACAGAGCGCTCAGGGAAAAGCTCAGCGGCGTGAATATGCGTGAAAAGTTCCGCCTGCGTGTGTACGACGGCTGCTTTGACGAGGTGTGGCTTGAGAAAAAGAGCAAAATCAACGGCCTGTGCTCAAAAAGCCGCTGCACCGTTTCTCAGGCCGAGGCGCAAAGGATAATCACCCTCGGCGCACTGTACACGCCGCAAGAAAAGCCGCCGCTGCTTGCCGAATTATCGGGCAAAATGGCATCTCAGGCTCTGCGCCCTAAGACGATAATAGAATACCGGCGCCGGGCTTTTGTGTTCCCCGCCGGAAATGTGCGCGTCACGCTCGACGGTGATATCCGCACAGGGCTTGGCTGCACGGACTTTTTTGACGCAGACAGGCTCACGATACCCGCACGCGAGACGGCGACGGTTTTGGAGGTCAAGTGGGATGAATTTTTGCCCGATGTCATCCGCGGCCTCGTCCAGCCCGGCTGTGCGCGCACGGAGAGCTTTTCAAAATACGCCGCCGGCCGCGTTTACGGCTGAAAATCAATCAATAAGGAGTCTAAAACATGACCTTCAACGACATTTTCAAATCAAGCTTTCTCGAAAACGTGACCAGCGTGAGCATAATAGATATGCTCCTTGCGCTGCTTCTGGCCTTTGCGCTGGGCATGTTCATTTTCCTTGTGTACAAAAAGACCTACAGCGGGGTCATGTATTCATCGAGCTTCGGCGTGACGCTCGTTGCGCTTACAATGATAACGACGCTTGTTATCCTTGCGGTCACCTCGAACGTGGTGCTGTCGCTGGGCATGGTCGGCGCATTGTCGATAGTGCGCTTTCGCACCGCGATAAAGGAGCCGCTTGATATAGCATTCCTGTTCTGGTCGATCGCCGTCGGCATCGTGCTTGCAGCGGGAATGATACCCTTAGCGGTCATCGGCAGCGCGATAATCGGCATTATCCTGCTTATATTCGTTAACCGCAAATCGCACACGAATCCCTACATCCTTGTCCTGAGCTGCGCAGACCATGAGAGCGAAAAGCGCGCAGCGGAGTATGTGCTGAGTCAGGTCGCCCGCTCGAGCGTAAAGAGCAAATCCGCCCGGGCAGGCAGCGTGGAGCTAAACCTCGAGGTCAGGCTCAAAAAGGATGACACGGATTTTGTAAACGTCCTGTCGGAAATTGACGGTGTGCAGTCGGCGGTGCTTGTAAGCTACAACGGCGATTACATGGGGTGAAGCTATGGCAAAGAGCAGACATGTTGATATAATCTGCTGTGCCGCGCTTATCTTCGCCCTTATCGCCGCCGTGCTGCTGATGATCTTTTCGGGAAAATCGGGAGACGAGGGCGTCGGCATGACGTATGAAAATACGCTGTTTGATGCCTCCGTTGTCCACAGCATCGACATTCAGATGGACGATTGGGACGGCTTTATCTCCTCCTGCGAGGATGAGCAGTACGTCGCCTGCGATGTTACCATTGACGGCGTGACGTACAAAAACGTCGGCATCCGCGCCAAGGGCAACACCTCGCTTTCAAACGTCTCCGCGCTCGGCAGCAGCCGATACAGCTTCAAGATAGAGTTTGACTGCTACGCAGACGGGCAAAGCTGCGACGGCCTTGATAAGCTCAGCCTCAATAACATCATCCAGGATAACACCTATATGAAGGATTTCCTGTGCTACACGATGATGAACGAGTTTGGCGTCGACGCGCCGCTGTGCAGCTACAGCTACCTCACCGTAAACGGCGAGGACTGGGGCCTGTATCTCGCGGTCGAGGGCGTGGAGGAGAGCTTCCTTGAGCGAAACTACGGCTCGGGCTACGGCGAGCTTTATAAGCCCGACAGCAGCGACCTCGGCGGCGGCAGAGGCAACGGCATGGGCTTTGAATTTGACGGCGGGGACTTTGACTTCGGCAAAGCCGATGCGCCGCAGGACATGCCGCAGAATGATATAGCAGCGCCGGATATTCCGGATATGCCCGAAATGTCCGACGGCGGTGAGCGCCCCGATATGCCCGACAATGGACAAATGCCCGACATGCCGCAGGGCGGCTTCGGTGAGCAGGGCGGCGACGCACCCGAAAGGCCTATTGGCGATATGCCCACCGGCGGCATGGACGGCATGGAAAAGCCGGAGGATAACGCCTCGCGCGGCTCGGACGACGTGCTTTTAAAATACTCGGACGATGACCCCGACAGCTACCCGAACATTTTCGACAACGCCAAGACCCCGACAACGGCGGCCGATGAAAAGCGGCTTATAGCCTCGCTTAAAAAGCTCAATGCGGGCGAGGATATTGAAAGCGTCGTGAACACAGACGAGGTACTGCGCTATTTTGTCGTTCACAACTTCGTGTGCAATTTCGACAGCTACACGGGCTCGATGATACACAACTACTATCTCTACGAGGAAGACGGCCGCCTTTCCATGATACCCTGGGATTATAACCTCGCCTTCGGCGGCTTTGAGTCGCAAACCGACGCAACGAGCCTTGTAAACTACCCCATCGACGACCCCGTATCCGGCACGGCGGCGGCAGAGAGGCCCATGCTCGCGTGGATATTCGCAGACAGTGAGTACACCGAGATGTATCACGAATACATGGCGCGGTTTATCTCAGAGCTCTTCGATTCCGGCCGCTTTGATGAGCTTATGGATTCTACAGTTTCGCTCATTTCCCCCTATGTCGAAAAAGACCCGACGAAGTTCTGCACCTATGATGAATTTGAGGCAGGCGCCGCAGCGCTCAGGCAGTTTTGCCTTCTGCGCGCCGAGAGCATTGCTTCCCAGCTTGACGGGACTATCCCCTCAACGCAGGCCGGTCAGCAGTCGGATAAAAGCAATTTTGTCGATGCCTCGGCAATAAGCATTGACAATATGGGCGGAATGGATAATACTTTAATGGGCGGCGGAGATAAGTCCCCGTCAGTGAACGACAAGGGTGAGCCCGCTATGGCCCGCGCGTCTCCAATGGGGACGCAGGCGGTCATAACAGCAGCTATAAGCGCGGCGGTGCTCGCATTTGCGATAATATTTGCCGCAGTATATAAAAGGAGGCAATAACTGTGGACAACATGGAAAACAACAATAACATCAATAACGATAACGTCGTCGACGGCGAGTACAGCTTCGTGTACGAGCGCTCACCCGAGCCGCCGAAGCCGCCAAAGACCCCGTTCTGGAAAAAGCGCGGCGTCATAATCGCCGGACTTTTGGTCGCGGCGATGCTCGCGGGCTTTGTCGGCTCTGCGATCGGAAACGCCGTGTTCGGCGGCGGATCATCGACGGTGTTTGAGGGCAATCGTCCATCCTCCGCGATAGAAGTTTCAAAAATCGACACGTCAAAGCAGATGACGGCAGCCGAGGTGTATGCGGCAAACGTAAACGCCACCGTCGGCATAACCACCCAGGTCACGACGAATTTCTGGGGCTACACCACGCAGTCTGCCGCCTCCGGCTCCGGCTTTATCTATACCGCCGACGGCTATATACTCACAAACTTCCACGTCATAGAGTCGGCAAACGCCATAAAGGTCACGCTCTATAACGGCGAGAGCTACGATGCGCAGCTTGTCGGCTATGACGAGAGCAACGATATCGCCGTTTTGAAGATAGATGCCGAGGGTCTTAGCCCCGTCATCATAGGCGATTCGGATAAGCTCAACGTCGGCGACCCCGTCGTTGCAATAGGCAACCCCCTCGGCGAGCTCACCTTCTCGCTCACGACAGGCGCTGTGAGCGCGCTTGACCGCGAGATCACCATGTCCGACTATGTCACCATGGAGCTTATCCAGACAGACTGCGCCATCAACTCCGGCAACTCCGGCGGTGCGCTTTTTGACCTCTACGGCGAGGTCGTCGGCATAACAAACGCAAAATACTCCTCCTCAAGCTCCGGCGCGTCAATCGACAATATCGGCTTTGCCATCCCCATAAGCTCCGTGCGCTCGATAGTTGACAGCATCATCGAAAAGGGCGTCGTCGCCAAGCCCTACATCGGCGTAACCGTCTCCGACGTCAGCAGCGAGGCATTAAACTACGGTCTGCCCGAGGGCGCGGCCATCGTATCCGTGACGGAAGGCGGCCCGGCTGACAAGGCGGGACTTAAACAAAACGATATCGTGACTGCCATCGACGGCGAGACGATAAAGGGAAAAAGTGACCTCTCCTCGGCAGTGGCCGACCACGCCGCGGGCGATAAGCTCACGCTCACGGTCTACCGTCAGGGCGAGACGCTGACGATAACGGTCGAAATTGGCGAGCAGACCACCGACGCTCTCCAGCAGCAGTCGAGCCAGCAGCAGAGCAGCCAGTCCTTCCCGAACATCTTCGGCTTCGGCGGCTGATAAATTAAAAATTTTGAACCAATTTAGTAAAAACGGCGGGTATTCTGCGGAATACCCGCCGTTTTTGCGTATTTTTCCGCAAAATTGCACAAAAGGCATTGACGCAGGCGCTGCACAGGGAGTATAATATAGGCATTCTTGTGAGCCGCCGCTCACGACATTGCGGAATATCTGCGGAGAGACATGGGATGTACAAAAAACTTGACGAGAGCGCGATAGAGCTCATCCTCGAAACGGGCATAGATGAGTTTGCCCAGCAGGGGCTTGACCGCGCGAATATCAATGTCATTGCAAAAAAGGCCGGCGTATCCGTCGGCGTTATATATAAGTATTTCGGCGATAAGGAGAGCTTTTTCCTCGCCTGCGTGCGCCATTCGCTGGATCTGCTCGATGAGGTGCTCATCTCCGCCGTTGCGCACGAGACGGATATCGAAAGGGGTGTAAGGTGCATCATAAACGCCCTTGTCGACCATGCGCGCGAGCATTCGAGCCACAACGCGATGTATAACGAAATTAGCTCCGGCGGCTGTAAAAAATACGCTGTGACCCTGGCGCGCGAGATTGAGGGGCGCACGGCGGCGGTGTATTCGCAGCTTTTGGAGAATGCACGGCAGGCCGGCACGGTCGACGAGGGGCTTGACCCGAAGCTGTTCGCGTTTTTCCTCGATGACCTTTTCATGATGCTGCAGTTTTCATATAGCTGCGATTATTATAAAGAGAGAATGAAAATTTTCTGCGGCGAGGATGCGCTCGACGATACGGAGAAGATAACAGAGGGATTCATGCGTTTTGTCAAAAACGCGCTCAAGATAAAACAATGAGGGAGAGGATAAAGCTTGTACATCATCGCATACGACATCGGAACGACAGGCGTTAAGACCTGCCTTTTCGAAGCGGACGAGACGCTCAGGCTCGTGCATGGCGAATATGAGGGCTACGGCCTTTACATATTGCCCGGCGGCGGCGCCGAGCAGGACGCCGACGAATGGTGGGAGGCCATGTGCAAAAGCACGCGCAGGCTTCTGAAAAAGTCGAGAGTCCGCGCAAAGGATATCGGCGGCATATCGTTCTGCTCGCAGATGCAGGGCTTCGTGCTGGTCGACAAAAACGGAACGGCGCTGCGCCGCCCGATGAGCTATATGGATCAGCGCGCATCCAAGGAGTTTGCCGAATGTCAGACCCACGGCCCGACGATATCGGGCGTGAACGTCGGCATGCTGCTCAAAAGCCTTTCGCGCACCAAGGCCGCTTCCACAAGCGTAAAGGACCCCCTGTGGAAGTACAAGTGGGTGCAGCAGAATGAGCCGGAGATATTCGCGCAGGGCTATAAATGGCTCGACGTAAAGGAATACATCATCTGCCGCTGCACGGGCGAATTCGTCATGACGCGCGACTCTGCGTATTCGACGTTTTTGTACGACAGCAGGCCGGATAAGCAGTGCTGGAGCCGCGAGCTTTGCAGCATGTACGGCGTAAACTTTGAACACCTGCCCCGCCTTATCGAGTGCACAGACGTTGCCGGTGCGCTCACGGAAAAGGCAGCAGAGGAGCTTGGCCTCAACGCCGGCTGCCCCGTTTACGGCGGCGGCGGCGACGCAACGCTCATAGGTCTCGGCGCGGGCTGCACCGAGGTCGGTCAGACGCACATTTACTCCGGCACCTCCGGCTGGGTCGGCACGATAATCGACAAGCAGGAGGTCGACATTGACTCCATGATCGCCGGCATCGTCGGCGCTCAGAAGGGCAAGTACAATTACTTTGCCGAGATGGAGACGGCCGGCAAGTGCTTTGAGTGGGTAAAGGATCACCTCGCACTGGACGAGATAGGCATCTACCTTAAAAAGACCCACGTCGCCGAGGGCGACGAGCGCGCCTACGAGAGCCTGTATGACTATATGACCGACACCGTCTCGAAGATCGCTCCGGGCGCAAACGGCGTCATATTCACGCCCTGGCTGCACGGAAACCGCTGCCCGTTTGAAGACCCCAAGGCCGCGGGCATGTTCTTCAACATACGGCTCGACACCGGCAAAACGGAAATGCTGCGCGCGGTGCTCGAGGGCATATGCTATCACCTCAGATGGATGCTCGAGTGCGAGGATAAGAAGGTCAAAACGGCGCAGACCCTGCGCTTTGTCGGCGGCGGTGCGCTCTCGGAGGTCACATGTCAGATCCTTGCCGACGTGACAGGCCGCGCGGTCGAGACCGTTGCATCGACAAAGGACGTCGGCGCAGTCGGCGCTGCGATGCTGGTGGCCGTAGGAAGCGGACTTATTGAGAGCCTCTCCGATGCCGGACACCGCATAAGACCCGAAAAGCGCTATGAGCCCAACGCCGGCAACAAGGCCGTTTACGATAAGAATTTCGAGGTTTTCAAAAACCTTTACGCGGCAAACAAGAAGAATTTCGCCGCGCTCAATTAGGAGGATAACAACATGGAAGAAAGCGCGATAAGACAGCTTATCTGCCAGACAGGCCGTGAGCTTCTCGAGACCGGCCTTGTCGCAAGAACATGGGGCAACGTAAGCTGCCGCAAGGACAGCGGGAGCTTCCTCATAACTCCCAGCGGCCTTGATTATCTCAAAACAACGCCCGAGGATATCGTGCGCGTCGAGCTTGAGACGATGGAGTGGGAGGGCAAGCACAAGCCCTCGAGCGAAAAGGGCGTGCACGCCTCGGCCTACGAGCTGTTTGACGATGTGGGCTTTGTCATCCACACGCACCAGAACTGCGCCTCGGCCCTCGGTCTTGCCGGCTTTGACAGCATGGATATAACGGATTCCGAGCGCCTTGCCCTCGGCGGCATCGCCAAGGCAGAATACGGTTTGCCCGGCATGAAAAAGCTCAAAAACGCTGTCCGCACCGCGATGCAGACCGGCGCACACGTCGTTTTCATGGTAAACCACGGCGTTGTCGTCTGCGGCAGGGATAAGGATGAGGCCATGGCGCGCGTGCAGCTTCTTGAGGATATCTGCCGACGCAATCTGTGCCTTGGCAAGGACTCGGCAAAGCGCCTTGCGGCCGATAAAACGGCAAAGCTCATGGCCGCTGTTCGCAGTGAGCTTCCCACGGCTGAGCTTACCGACGGCGACTGGGCCGTCATGTGGTCAAACAGGAAAAAGCCCCTGCGCGCCCAGCTTGACGATATGGCTCAGATGCTCGGCTCGCACGTTGCATGCGTAAAGCCCGCGTCGAAGAAGGTGCTGCGCGCGCTCAAATGCCGCGATGCCGTGTTTGTGCAGGGCGTCGGCGCGATAGTTAATGCACCCGAGGCCGACGACCGTGAGGCGCTCAGGCTCCTGAGCGAGAAATCGGCCTTGTGCGCGCTGCACACGTCAAACCTCGGCTCGGATATAAGACTTGCTTCGGCCGACACTGCGCTCATGCGCTTTGTATACAAAAAGAAATATTCAAAGAGGAAGGGATGACACATGGAGAAGACTAAGAAGAAAGAGACCGCCCGCGTGCTGAAATTCATTCTGTTTTCCGCATCGGCAGGCATAATCGAAACCGTAGCGATGATCCTGTGCGAGGAAGTCCTGAAGATCCCCGGCCACTGGGTGTGCTACACGATAGCGCTCGTACTGAGCGTTCTGTGGAACTTCACGTTCAACAGGAAATTCACCTTCCAGAGTGCAGAGAACGTTCCCAAGGCGATGCTGCTGGTATTTTTGTTCTACATACCGTTTGCACCGTTCACCATCTGGAACGAGCATTTCCTCGCGGATACCCACGGCTGGAACGAGTATGCCGTGCTTGCAATAAACATGGCCCTCAACCTCTCGCTGGAGTATTTGTGGGATAACTTTGTTGTTTACCGCAACAGCAAGGACACCAATGAAAGAGCTAAGAAAAAACTTGAAAAGGAGCAGCATGAACATGAATAACTGCGCAATAAGCAGATGGGACGACCCCAACGAGATAAACGCAAGGCTCAAAAACCTCACGAGCCAGCCCATTTGGGAGGTCACCGACGAATACTACACCGACGTCATAATGAAGTACTATGACGAGAAGTGCCAGGCATCCCGCGCCGTTTACGAGGAGTCGCAGAAGTACATCCCCGGCGGCGTGCAGCATAACCTCGCCTTCAACAAGCCCTTCCCCATGTGCATGGCCAAGGCCGAGGGCGCATACCTGTACGACAAGGACGGCAACAAGTACATCGACTTCCTGCAGGCAGGCGGCCCGACCATCCTCGGCAGCAACTACCCCGTCATCCGCGAGAAGGTCATCGAGCTTCTCAACGAGTGCGGCCCCGTAACCGGTCTGCTGCACGAGTCGGAAATGCTCATCGCACGCGAGATAAATAAGCACATGCCCAATGTCGAGATGTTCCGTATGCTCGGCTCCGGCACCGAGGCAGTCATGGCGTCCCTGCGCATCGCGCGCATCGCCACCGGCAACAAGCGCATCATCAAGATCGGCGGCGCTTACCACGGCTGGTCCGACCAGATGGTCTACGGCCTGAAGATCCCCGGCAGCCGCGGCCTGCTTGAGTCCCACGGCATCCCCAAGGGCGCATACAGCACCACCGACGAGGTGCGCCCGAACGATCTTGACATGCTCGAGCGTATGCTCAAGCGCAACAAGCTCCTCGGCGGCACCGCAGCCGTCATCCTCGAGCCCGTCGGCCCCGAAAGCGGCACCCGCCCCGTCGCACATGAGTACAACAAGGGCGTCCGCGCACTGTGCGATCAGTACGGCGCACTGCTTATCTTCGACGAGGTCGTCACCGGCTTCCGCGTCGCACTGTCCGGCGCACAGGGCTACTTCGACGTCGTTCCCGACCTGACCATCTTCGGCAAGGTCGTAGCCGGCGGCTACCCCTCCGCAGGCGGCGTCGGCGGCAAGCGCGAGTATGCTCAGCTTATGGCAGCAGGCCTTGCAACGGGCAAGCACCGCGCATATGTCGGCGGCACTCTGGCTGCTAACCCCCTGTCCTGCCTGGCCGGCTACACCGCCATCCAGGAGATCGAGCGCACCAACGCATGCGAAGTCGCAGGCAAGATGGGCGACAGACTGTGCGATGGCCTCAAGGAGCTCATCGACCGCTACGGCCTGCCCTTCGTGGCATACAACCAGGGCTCGATCGTCCACCTCGAGTGCACCGGCGCAATGAGCTTTGACTTCTCGTCCATGTCCTTTGTCAAGTCCGCCGTCGGCCTTCTGCGCAACAAGTCCATGATGTACGTCCGCAAGGACTCCATGGAGCGAATGGGCGCAGCATACATGGCAAACGGCATCGTCACCCTCGCCGGCAGCCGCCTGTACACCTCCCTTGCCGACACGCCCGAGATCATCGACGAAGCTCTCTGCCGCTTCGAAGAGGTCTTCAAGCACGTCAAAAAGACCGACAAGGGCCTCGTAAAGTAAGAAAGTAAGATAATAAAATTTAAACCTCCGCACCGATATGGTGCGGAGGTTTT
>CAZWJM010000030.1:0-15859 GCA_964634435.1 uncultured Oscillospiraceae bacterium
TAAACCGCATCGTCTACGACATAACCTCCAAACCCCCCGCAACTATTGAGTGGGAATAATTTTGCAAGACCGCTTCACTGCCCGCGGCAAATATTTATAAAAACAGAGCTAACTGATTTAAATCAGTTAGCTCTGTTTTGCGTTAGGATCTAAAGCAGCTTACAGCCGCTGTCGTCCGCTGCTTTCGGTGCGGGTCGTTTCAGGCTATATCAGCTGACGTTTGCGCTGCCGAGGCCGTAGATCTTGCCATCGAGGAAGCTTATCAGAAGCTTGGAGGCGTCGGCGCCGTCGGCCTGCCATACGAAGCACTGCTCTTCGCCGTTGCGGTAGTAGTAGGATGCGTCAACACCCAGCTCTGCCTTAATGTCGCCGTAGGTCACATCTTCAAACTCGGTTCCTTCGAACATCATGGTGTCCTTGAAGAAATCGTGCTTGAGTGCGCTGAGCTGATCCTTGGTTGCGCGGGTCTCGCTCATTGCCTGCTCATCGGCGGACTCAATGTCGATGCTGTAGGTGTCTATTGCTTCCTGAAGGGGATCCTTGGCATCATTGCCGCCGTTGTCTCCGCCGCATGCCGTTACGGAGAAGGCCATCACGAGTACCATGAAGATGAGTAACGCTTTTTTCATTGTTTTTTCCTCCTGAAAAAATTTATAATTTGGTTTTGCTTGAACAAATTAATTTGCTTGAACAATTTAATCAGAACTTACCGCTTCCACCGCCGTGCGTCGTACCGGAGGACGAGCTGTGGGTGCTGCTTCCGGAGGAGCTGCTCTTGGACTTGGCCGTTTTTGTAACTGTGTGATACAGGAACATGTCACGGTTTTCGGTAATGTTCATGCTGCCGCTCTTGACATAGCTGTTTGCCGCGGTCTGCATTTTAACTGTTTTCAGCGCGCTTTTCATGTTGCCGACAATGATCTTTGCAATGATAAAACCGATAACAAGAGCAACAGGTATCCACACGAGCGACAAAGGCTGTGAGGCAGGCTCGGTACTGTCGCCGTCGCCGTCGTCGACGCCGTACGGGTTGCCCGCTTTGGCCTGCGTGATAAGGTCATCGCACAGCTCGGCGTAGCTTGAAAATGCGGCGACATAGTTGCCTTCGGAAAGATCGGGAGTGATCTGCTCGCCGATGTATTCGATACCGGCATCGGTGAAGGCGGTAATGCCGTAGCCGCAGGTGCTTATGCACCAGTCATGATCCTCCATGCTGATGAGAAGTATCAGACCGTCCTTGTCGCTTCCGTAACCGAACAGGCACTGCTCATAGAGCATATCGGCATACTCTCTGACCGAATAGCCGTTAAGATCTTCGGTGGTCGCAACTATGATATCCATGTTCTGACGCAGGCTGATCTCATCGAGCTTTTCGTTAAGTGCCTCCTCCTCGCTTCCGTTGAGCAGAGCGGCCATATCCTGAACGCGGTAGTATTCATCGGCAAAGCCTTCGTTATCCGCGAGCACGGGGACGGCTGCTGCGAGGCAGAGGACGAGGACAAGCAAAAGTGCAAATAGTTTCTTTTTCATCATTTCGTCCCTCCCTTACAGCAAGCCCATCAGGTGCAGCAGCCAGACGACACCGTATGATGCGACGCCAAAGGCCGCTGTGAGGCCGAGCGTCCACTTTGTTGCAGCGGCATTGTCAAGCGGAAGGTCGCCGACGAATTTGCCGGTCTGACCGTTCATTGCGAAAACATACTGTTTGCCGTTCCAGGTGGTATTGAGCAGCCAAACCGGATACAGGGCGTATCTTGCCTTGCCTCCGCGGAGCTGAACATTGCTGTTTTCCGCCTGAACGCTTGTGTAGCCGCGCACCGTACCTGCAAAGGCTTCCTCCGTTGAGCGCTTTACGCGGACGTTTGCACGCTCGATGCTCTGCTGCGCGTCAACATCGTATTTGTCGGCAAGATAGCCGGCAAGGTATGCGGTCTGGAAAGGCACTGCCTCTTTCAGATCGAAGGGCTCTATCGATTCCATGAGGTCATCGGGCATTTTCGTCGAGCCATCGACCGGCACACCGCTGAAGCTTATGCTGCCGCCTCTGTTGACCGAAAAATGCTGTGTTTCCGTATAGGTATAGTTGATGTCGCTCCAATTGCGCACCTTTGTGGCGCGGTAATGCACCTGCGCATCGGCATCGGTGTCAAACAGCCAAAACGGAACATACACGCCCTTTATCTCATCAATGTGATTCTGATCCTTGAAGATCTTCGGAAGCAGACGCTTGCCGGAAATGTGCTTGAGCAGCTTTTCCTTTGCGGCCTTTTTGTCCAGCTTGAACGGAATAACAAGGTCGGGCTTCAGCGCGCCGGAGACGCGGCCCATCATGACAACGGGATTGCCGCAGAACGGGCATGCTGTTGCCGCCGTATTTTCGTCTCCCACGATCTCGCCGCCGCAGGATTTGCAGACGAATGAGTGAAGTCCGTCCGTCTCGCCCTCATACCACTCGTTTCCCGCGCTTTCCCACTGCATATCGTCAGCCGCGGCATTGTTCAGATCGTTATCGTATCCCGCGAGCGTTTCCATATCGAATTCCGTTTCGCAATACGGGCACTTCATTTTCTGAATACCGCTGTCAAATGCTATGGCGCCGCCGCAGCAGGGGCATTTGTATTCCTGTAATGTATTCAAAAGGCTTCCTCCTTTCGCAGTTTCGATTTAATATGCTGCATAATTTTTTTACTGCTGGAGTGATGCGCCGCATTCCGGGCAGAACTTCGGCATGGTCTGACCCGCTGCCGGTGCCCAGCCGCACTTGGGGCAGGAGGTCAATTTGGCTGCCGGCTTCGGAGTGCCGCAGCTTTCGCAGAACTTGCCGGTGTTCTGAGCGCCGCAATTTGCGCAATGCCAAACTGCATTGTCAAATGCGGGAGCAGCAGCGGCAGCAGCCTGCATGGGCTGAGCCGCGGCACCGCCCATACCGCGGATACGGTCAAACTCGTTGCAGATAGCCTGACCCATGTCACGATACTTGCGGTATTCCAGGCAGTTTTCGGGATTGACGCTGTTGTCTGTGATGGAACGGCCGAAGAGCGAGACCTGCACGGTCGGCTCCGGCTCGTAGCCTACCGAGCCGCCGCTGAGCGAAAAGTCGAGCTCATCAAAGTACGGATTATCAACATTGATGGTGAGCTTAAAATCGTAGTAGTACTTATAGCGGGGCGGGTTATAGCTGACGTTATTGCCCTGGCTGTCCTTGCGATAAATTTCGTTTCTGCTTTCGTCGATATCAAAGCGGCAGCCGGTAACGGACGCATAGTCGATGATATCGGGGTTTTCGTTTTCGTTCGGGCTCGAGGATCTCGAAACGGTGAACCAGCGATGATTGTCATCAAAGAGCACATATCTGTCATCACCGAAGCTGCGCGAGTTGCGGAACTGAGCGACCTTCTGCTTGTTCTCTTCACGATAAGCAAGCTGAGCCTTTATATCCTCAACGCTCGAGTGGCGGCGCTCGCTGAACCAGGGAGAGAGCTTTTTGGCGCAGTCCTTGCAGAGATTGCCGTCCTCTAATTTTCTGTTGCCGAGAAGTCCTATCTTTTCGCCGCATATATTGCAGTACTTTTTATCAAACAAACCCATATCAAATTCTCCTTATCCTATAATGTCACCGTTATCGAACGGGTCACCGCATTCGGGGCAAAATCTCGGAGGTGCAGAGCCTTTTTCGGGCTCCCAGCCGCACTTATCGCAGCGGTACTGAGGAACGCCCGCGGGCTTCTTAGCGCCGCAGTTCTGGCAGAACTTGCCCTTGTTCACCGTGCCGCAGGAGCAGGTCCAGCCATCGGCATTCTCGGGCTTCTTGGCGCCGCACTCGGGGCAGAACTTGCCTGTTGCGGTCGCACCGCAGGCACACTTCCATGCGCCGCTCTGCACCGGCTCGGGCTTCTTTGTGCCGCATTCGGGGCAGAACTTGCCTGTTACCACCGCGCCGCAGGAGCATGTCCAGCTTCCCTGTGCAGGAGCAGCGGGTGCCGCCTGCTGCTGTTGCTGTTGCATCTGCTGTTGCTGCATCTGCTGTTGCTGCTGACCCATGGCAAAGAGGTTTTGAGCATTCACGCCGCCGCCTGCGTTCATGGCCATACCCATGCCCATGAAGCCTGTCATAGCGCCGCCGCTGTTGGAGGCTGCCGCTTTCATTGCATCGGCCTGTGCTCCGACGAGGGTCGCCGCTGCCATGGTGGGGTCGCGCATGATCGCCGCACGCTGTGCCTGCTTGATCATTTCTGCATCCTCATCCGGCAGAGTGACGGAGCCGAGAGCTACGCCTCGATATATGCGCAGGCATCCCAAACGCCCTCGCCGAAATCCGCATACTCGCCGGTAGGATCGGTCATGGCCCACCAGCCGTACCAGTCGCCGGTCCAGTAGTCCAGCCACTCAAGGCTGCCATCGAAGCCGCCACTGACTTCGGTGTCGATGCGTTCGGTTCCGGTTTTATCGTCGCCTGATTTGTCGTCGCCGCCCTTGTTGTCGCCGCCTCCGCAGGCTGCGAGGCTAAATATCAGCAATAGTGCAAGCAGCAGGGATAAATACTTCTTCATAAGGAGCTCCTTTCAAAAAGTGTTTTCCGCAAAATCATCCGAAACTCTGTGTAAGCTCTACAGCCTGCACGCCTTCGGGGAATATGGGCATACATGTATTCGCTGCATCGTCGGCAACAAGCAGGATATACTCTCCTGACGGATGGAGCAGTGCCTGATACGACTCGGATATCGTCGCCGAGCTTGCAAACGAGGCCTTGTCCGCGCCGTTGCAGAGCATCATGTCGATATACAGCGTGCTCGGCTGCTCGGGCTCCGTTTCAACGCGCCACCAGCCCTGCCACTGCGCCTGAACGTTGGGGTCGCCGTCATAGTAGCACTCGAGCGCGACCTCGCCGTCGTAGCCGCCGCTTTTGGCCAGATGGAAGCTCAGGCAGTAGCTTACGCTGCCGTCCCATGTCTCTATCCACCAGTCAATACCGTCGCCGATGCCGGCAATAGCGGTATCGATGATGCCGAGCCAGCCGTCGACGAGCCATTGCTCAAGGTCAAAGCCCGCGTCAGCCGACGCTGTGAAATCCCACGACAAAAGCTCACGCTCATCGCCTATAAGGATGTTCGGGAAGCCAATCTCGTCGAGCGTGGGCTCCCAGCGATACTCCGTGCCGTCCTTGGCTGTTATCGTCACGACGGTGTCGGCATTTTGCGCATCGCCGTCAAGATTGCAGAAAACAAGTATCGGGTCGCCGTTTTGGGCGGTGTAAAGCGCCTTGTCGCCGCCTATCCTGCTTACGCTTATCGAGGCTTCATAGTCCTTGGCAATGACGCAGTAAAGATGACCCTCACTGCCGACGGTATGCGCCTTGTCTATCTCGGTAACAAAGGGGTAGTAGGCTGCAACGCCGCTTGAGCTTGCCTCAAACCACTGCGCGAAGTCAATGCCGGTATCCTCAGCCGCTGCGGCGTCAAAATAACCTATGTAGGCTATGCCGAACTGAGCCGCGCTTTTGCCTATCTCCTCCCGCAGCACATCAATGGACGTGGCGGCGTCAGTTGAAAACTGCTGACCCTTTTTTAGCGCGACGGCAACACCGTCAAGCTTATCCTTATTGGAATTACCGCTCGGAGCGTTCGTGCTGCAGGCGCACAGTGAAAAAAGCAGAACGAGCGCTGTGAAAAACGCAAGAAGCTTAGAGCTTTTCATTTATCTCCACTCCTTAATCTATAGATGTTACGGGCATGTTATTTGCCCACGGCGTCCAAATACAGCGCCCTGCCACAGTGCGGGCAGTAGCGCGAATCGGCGGCCAGCACCGTTCCGCATCTGTCGCAGCACAGATGCCTTTCGCGGTAACGGTCATAAAGCGTTTTGTTAAGAAGCCTCATCCCACATTCGGGGCAGGCGGAGCTTTTTTCGCCCACCACGGTGCCGCAGTTAGGGCAGACCTTGATGCGCTTCATGACCTTCGGGCCATATCCGCAGGTTTCAAGCCATTCGATCTTTGCTTTTTCCGTCAAGGCAGATGACCTCCCTCATAGTGCAGCTTTTTGTTGCATACAGGGCAAATGCGCGGCTGCCCGCTCACCTTTGAGCCGCAGAACTTGCAGAAGCGGGTTGCATGCTCAAACGGGGCGCAGTCGGTGCACTCGAAAACCTCCGGATTATATACGGCGGAGATGACCCATTTGCCGCATTTGTGGCAGAGGCTAAAATGCTTTTTGCCCTCGTTTTCCCATGCCAGTATCAGTTCATCCTCCGGTGTGTCGGCCTTATACGGCGCAGTTGTGCATGCATGGGCGCCGGATACGTCGCAATAAAACTTGTATCGGTTGCCGCCGGCATCGGGAATGACCTGGTAAGCTGCGGTTTTTCTTCGCTCAATCATCGACAATGCTCCTTTTATTTGTACATTTTTGTTGACCGAAACAAGATATTTTACTATAATGAAAAGATAAGAAATCAAGCGGGGCGGACTCTGAACTTCATTGGCGTGCAGACAGAGTTCTTTTTATATAAAGCGAGTTTATATAAAAAGGGGTACCCCTTTCGATTCGATGATCGGCAAGACCTTTATACCCTCCTTTGAAATCTCTTGCTATGCAAAATTATAAGGATTTCGTCTGTTCTGTCGCCCCCAAAAGGGCTCAAATTGATAGGGTGGGATAAAATAATCGTTCCTTTTTAGGGTTTGAACTCGAATTTTGACGGGAACGGGCAGACGAGGGTGGCAAACACCACCAAGGAGGCAATTATGAAGAGAGTTACCGCATTTTTATTAACGCTTATGCTTATGCTCGGCTTGCTCGCCGGCTGCAGCAGCCAAACCGCATTGGATCCCGAAGATCCGGTAACGCTGACGATATGGCATGTCTACGGAAGTCAGACTTTGTCGCCGCTCAACGATGCTATCGACGAATTTAATGATACCGTAGGCAAGGAAAAGGGCATCGTTATCAAGGTCGAGCTTGTGACCGACTCCGGCGATATCGACGCATCCCTGAATGCTTCGCTGACACACGCCCCCGGTGCGCAGGCTTTGCCCGACCTGTTCGTTGCCTATCCGCGTATGGCAGAGCAGTTTGACGACGGCGTTTTGCTTGACTTTAAGGATTATTACACGGCCGAGGAGCTTGCCGAGTACCGTGAGGAGTTCCTCTCCGAGGGCTATTTTGACGGAAAGCTGCTCATGCTCCCCATCGCAAAGTCAAGCGAGCTCGTGTTCGTCAACAAGACGATATTCGACCGTTTTTCCGATGCAACGGGCATAACGACGGCCTGCTTTGAGTCGATAGAAGAGCTTATGGACGCAAGCAACGTCTATTACGACTGGTCAGGCGGCAAGACCATGTTCTAGATAAACGATTTTTATCACTATTTCCTTGCAAACATGGCCGCCCTGGACGATGAATTTATAAAAGACGGCAAGATAAATGCAGACTCCGAGGCCTTTGAGCGCGCCTTTGAGCCGATAGCGGAGGCCGGAATATACGGCGGCCTTTGCGTAGGCGACGGATATGCATCGGATCGCTGGAAGACGAGCGAGATAATATGCAGCTCCGGCTCTACCGCCGGCATACTCTATCTGCGCGACCATGTGACATATGAGGATAACAGCACCGAGGATATCGAAACGCTGGTGCTTCCCTATACCTGCCTTGAGGACAGCAAGCCCACCGTTGTCCAGCGCGGCGGCGGTCTGTTTGCAGTAAAAAGCGACGATGAGCGCAAGAATGAGGCGGCAGCCGTTTTCGCAAAGTGGATAGCCGAGCCTGAGCACAATCTTGACTTTGTCACGCAGGCAGGCTATCTGCCCGTAACGAACAGCGGCTTTGAAAAGCTGTTTGCCGGCTCGGTGCAGGTCGATAACGAAAAGTACCGTATGCTTTACAATGCAGTCGAGGATCAGTACGAGGGCAACTATGCATTCAGCAGCGTTCCTCTGTTTGCCGGTGCATCTGAAACGCAAAAGGACTTCGAAGTGCTCATAAAATCCACCCTGGCGGCCGCTCACGATGAATACGTAACACGCACCCAAAACGGCGAGGACGGCGAGGACGTCATGACCGAGCTTGTTGCCGCTGCCCTTTCCGAGCTCCGGTCGGCGCTGCAATAAGGCCGGAGGAATATAAGCATGGCGAAGAAAGGCCTATCATTCAAGGAAATACTTTTTGGCTTTCGCAAGCAAAGCATTTCCATACGAAGAAGATTCGTACTGTGCCTGATCGTCTTTCTGATCTCCATCGTAGCTGTGCTGCTGGTGCTGCTGAGTCTGTTTGACGTAACAAATTCCGCTGATGATGAGCTTGAGCATATTTTCAATCAGCAGCTTGACTATTCGCTGAATCAAATGTACCGAGATATGGATCTGCTTGCCGCCGGTGCGGTAGAGTTTTCGCATCAGATGAGCGCGCAGATCGAGAGCCTCGGCACTCCGTTTGAAGAGCTCAAAAACAATGTAACCGCCTTGGCTGAGCTGCAGCAGAACTCCTACGGCACAGTTCTTAACAACATGCGCATGGCAAGCTGCAGCGGCGCCTTCTTCATACTGAACACGACCGTAAATGATTCTCTTGCAGACACCTATTACAGCGGCATTTATCTCCGATATGCCAATGTCGGCTCGTATATGACGCTGCGCAACTCCGTCTGCATGTTCCGTGGAGCGGCACAGGTGGCAAGGCAAAACGGCATAAATCTGTTCAGCACCTGGGAGTGTGAGCTGAAAGAGGGCACATTCCCGCAAATGGAAGCGGTGTTAAAGCAGCTTGAAAGCGATCCGACAAACGGGTATTTGCTCACGAAAGCGTACAGGCTGCCCGAAGCATGGGAAAAGGTGCGCCTGCTCTGCGCGCCCATATCCGACAGGGACGGAAACATCATCGGCGTGTGCGGCTTTGAGATCAGCGACCCGTTTTTTCACGCGGCGTATAAGGCATCGGACGCAGAGCACGAGTTCGTCGTCTGCGCCCTGATAGAGCAGGAAGACGGAGCATATACGGGGCAGCTCGCGCCGAACAATTCAGGCTATGCGCCGAGTTTAAAGGAGCCTCTTTCCGTTAAGACAGGCGAGCGCTTTTCTGCATTTTCCGATGGCGGCATGACGCTTATCGGGAAAATGAGGGACATGCGCATAGGCTCGTCCGAGCATACCGTTGCCGTAATGCTGCCCGAAAGTCAGTATGATATTCTCGTAAACAAGGAGCTTGGCAACACCATGTTGCTGCTTGCGCTGATATCCGTTTTGGCTATTGCATCGAGCGTGATGCTCAGCCACCGATTTGTAAGACCACTGCTCAAGGCGATGGAGCAGATAAAGGCCGGGCAGTATGAAAGCGGGACGAGCATTCCGGAGTTTACGGACCTGTTTGCGTATCTGGCCGAGCAGGACCGGATAAACGAGGAGGAATTGCGCCGCCTGTGCCGCGAAAGGTCGGACGCTATAAGCGCCGCGGATGAGCTTCAGAGCAAATTTGACGAAACGGCAAGGCAGAACGAGCGGCTTGCATATTCGAGAAAAAGCGAGATCGACCCCTACGATTATGAAAACTTCAAAAAAGGCCTTGACATGCTTACGGGAAAGGAACGCGAGGTTTTCAACTACTATATGCAGGGTAAGAGCGTAAAGGAGATCATGGCGGCTCTGGGTCTGCAGGAGTCCACGGTCAGGTTCCATAATAAAAATATCTATTCCAAGCTTGGCATACACTCGCTCAAGCAGCTCTTGCGCTATGCCGCCATCCTGAAGCAGGAGGAAGAATCCGAGGATTGATGCTCGCGGGAATATGCGCATGGGCTCAAAAACAAAAAAAGCATCGCTTGCGGTCTGGCAGACGGCGGCGATGCTTTTTTCATCTTTATTTGACCCAAGCGCTTAAGAAAAAGCGTGGGATTTTGCGCTGAAGGATGTATAATAGGATAGAAACGCCAAGACGGGAGGTGAGGACGTGAACGAAAACGAGGTGCTGCAGCTTCTGATAGAGCGCGATGAGCGCGGGCTGGAGGAGCTGTTGCGGCACTACGGCCCGCTGATGAGATACATAATCGCGCCGATATTGCCCGACGAGCACGAGCGCGAGGATTGCCTTTCGGAGGTGACGATGCGCGTTTGGGAGCGGATACGCCAATTTGACCCCGAGCGCGGCAGCCTGAAAGCATGGCTGACGGCCATCACGCGCAACGCGGCCATATCCCGCGCGGGCAGGGCAAAGCAGCACGCAAGCCTTGACGACATGCCTGACGGCACGCCCTCGCCGCTTCCGACGCCCGAGGAGGCGCTCCTGCGGGCAGAGAGGCAGGCGGCACTGCGCCGCGCGCTTTCACAGCTTGACGGCAATGAGCAGCTTCTTTTCTACAGAAAGTATTACTACCGCCAGTCGACACAGCAGATCGCCTCGGAGCTCGGCATGACCGAGCGCGCGGTCGAGGGTCGGCTCTACCGCATAAAGCAGCGGCTGCGGAAAGCATTGGGAGGTGACGGATATGAGCGATAAAAACTTATCGGACAGCGAATTTGAAGAGCTTCTGTCCGTAAGCATAGGCGATGCCCCGCCCGAGAGCGTCATTAACGACGTTACGCCGTGGAAAAGGGCCATGAGCCGCGTTGTCGCCGGTCTTGCACTGTGCACGATAACGCTCAATTTCCTCGGCCTTAACTACATTCTCCCTGCCATCGGCGTTGTGCTGATGCTGCTGGGCTTTCGCAGTCTGCGGCGCGAAAACGGCTGGTTTATGACCTGCTACGTCATAAGCATAATCCGCACGGCGACGGTGTTCGTTTCGCTTATCCTGAACACGGTTACCACCGCGCGGGTCGAAATTTCAAGCCCGCGGGTGGACGAAATTTTGACCGTTTCCGTCCTTATACTTAACTTCGTTTTGTTTTTCTGCCTGTGGCGCGGCATACTTGCCGTGCAGCGCAGAAGCTCGGAGGCAGAGCCCAAGGCCAAAGGCGCTGGCGCGCTTATGGTGTGGTACGTAATCATGTGCCTGCTGGCACTATGGCAGTACCAGGGCATCATCATAATGGTGCTGATGCTCATATCCTACATTTTCATCATCCGAAGCCTTATAAAAACGTATAACACGCTCAACGAAACGGGCTATATGATAGCAGCGGCGCCCGTGAAGCTCTCCGGCAAGTGGATTTGCCTCGGCATTGCCGCCGTCACCATCGTCGGCTGCATCTGCGGATATGTTTTCTTCAGCAGCTACGACATGGACTGGAGCGAAGTTGACCCCAACGAGCACAGCACACTCGAGGAGACAAAGCAGCAGCTCCTCACCCTCGGCTTCCCCGAGGATGTGCTCAATGACCTCACTGCGGAGGATATCGCCGCCTGCGAGGGTGCGGTGCAGGTCGTTGTGGACAAAAGCTCCAAGCAGTTTGGCCTTATCGACGAGAGCGAGGACGAATTTTACAACAAAAACAGGCTCACCATCACCGGCATCGGCGTGCAGCTATCCAACGAGCGCGAGACGTGGATGATATTCCACCACTTCCGCTGGACGGGACAGACGACCTTCTACGGAACGGAATCGCTGCAGATCTGGACAACGGCGCGCGATGTTTCCGAGGGCTGGACGGAGACGGGCTATCTCAGCGGCCGCGTGCTGTATGACGACGGCAAAAGCTATGCCGCACCGTTCCACTTCCTCGGCAAGCAGAGCTTCAGCCAGGACACAATGTTCTGGGGCACGCAGGAGAGCACGGATATCTTCGCCGCATTTTCAATGCCGAACGGCGTCCGGGCGCGGCGCGGCTATGTTGCATACGAGGTGGCGGAGCTTGAGGACGGCCACATCATAAGCAGCTGGATAAACTACACCCATCAGCTAAGCTGGTTCCAGTACCCCGCCAAGACCGCCATGGAAGCGAGAATCAGCTCCCCATGGAGCGGCAAAAACGGAGCTTTCTCGACCGTTCAGGACGCGCTGCAATTTTATCCGAACAATGGCGATATCGAAATGATAAGCTAACAAAATAAAACCGCCGTATGGAAACCATACGGCGGGATTTTTTTATTTATCTTCGACAGTGAGCTTTAACACATCCGGCCTTGAATAGTGGCCGACGGCGTCGTGCTCCATTTTGCAGGACGCTGCAAGCTGCATATCAAGCTCGGCATAAATTATCGTCTCCTCGTCCCACACAGGCTGGGTCAGATAGTGGCCGTAGGGGTCAATGATGCAGCTTCCGCCGCGGCAGACCATTTCCGGCTGACGCCCGACAGCCTCGCGCTCATTTAAGTCCGCAGGGTAGGACGAGCGGCGCACGATCATGTCGGCATTGACAAAATAGCACTTGCCCTCGATGGCGATGTGCTGGATAGTTGCCTGCCACTCGGGATTATCATTGGTGTTGGGCGAAATGTATATCGTTATGCCCTTTTCATACAGCGCGACGCGCGCAAGGGGCATGTAGCTTTCCCAGCAGATGAGGCTTCCGATCGGGCCCCAGGGCGTTTCGGTGACGGGGAAATAGCCGCGGTTTGCATCGCCCCACACGACGCGCTCTGTGCCGGTGGGCTTGAGCTTGCGGTGAACCTTCCATGTGCCGTCAGGCGCGAAGATGACGTTGCTGTTATAAAGCGTTGCAAGCACCGCGTCCCGCTCGGAAAAGCCGAGGCTTATATACGCGCCCGCCTTCACTGCGGCGGCGGAGAGCTGCTCAAACTCACTCTCGCCCGCGACGATGGATGCGTCATAGTATCTTTTCCAGTCCTCGCGGCCGCTTTCAGAACGCTTGCCCATGCTGAAGCCAAAGTTCATTCCGATGGGGTAGCCGGGGATGAAAAGCTCGGGGAACACGATAAGCTCTGCGTTTTTTGCCGCGGCCTCGGCTATAAGCTCCAGCGTTTTTTCAAGACCCTTTGCCTTGTCAAACATAACGGGCTCGGCCTGCACGAGCGCAATGCGGCAGGTGCTTTTTATATCCTTCATTTCAGCCTCCGTTATTCGTCGCCGTCACCGTCGTCGGGCTCGACATCGGCAGACGGGGTGGGCGTCGGCGTGGGGGTAGGCTCGACCTTCTTGACAAAGGTGGCCATTACGCTGTGGTCGGCAACGATGTTTTGCAGCGTGTAGCTCGATACGGCGCCCTTATTTTCGCCGTCGACCGTCACAGCCTGTATCTCATACCCTTCGTCGGGCGTGATGTTAATGGTAACGCTGCCCCAGGCGTTAATGGTGACGCTGCCCGAGGGGTCGGTCTTGCCGCCGTTGCCTGCCGTTACGAGCACACTGTATGTGCTGCTGTCGGCCACATCGCCGGCTTCCTCGACGGGCGCTGCGCTTTCGGCGGCTTCGGCGTTATTGGGCTTTACAGAGCCGGGCTTAAAATCAAAGCAGCCGTCGGCCGCGACGAGCACGACCGTCAAAACAGCCAAAACGCACAGTACGCCTGTTATTATCCACTTTGTCTTCATGCTCATGCTGCGCTTTTGTTTTTTATCGTTCATATCTCAAGCCTCCGAAATGCTACTGCTGCGCCTGTTCGCCCTTGTTTTTGGGCTTGCCGCGCGGATGTCTGCGGCGGTTCGGGCGCTTTTTTTCGCCCTCGGCGGGCTTATGATTCTGCTGGGGCTGGGTCGGCTGCTGCTCTGATGCGGGCTTTTCCGCTGCGGGCTTTTTGCCGCTGCCTCTGCGATTTTTCGAGCGCGGGCGAACAGCCTTCTTCTCGCCCTCGGCGGGAACATTCTCCTGCGTGGAAAGCTCATCATGCGGCTTTGCCTCGGTATGCTTCTTGCCGCCTCTGCGCGAGCGGCGGGAGCGGCTGCGCTTTTTCTGATTTTCCGCCGGCTGCTGAGTCTCCTCGCCCGATTCGGCGATAAGCTCGGGAAGACGCCATTCGTCCTCCTCCGGCTCGTCGTTCTCCTCCGGCTCGGGGATGTATTTGAGCACCGAGGGCGGCGTCTCGCCATCCTTGGGGCGGCCGCCGGGCACTGCCGCGACTTCGACGGCGCGGAAGGTTTTTATCGTATCGTCGCCATCGCCGTCAAGCTTGACCTTGACCATCTGACGCAGGAGATTTACCTGCGTGACATTGCCGTAGCCTGCGGGAGTTTCGACGAAAGCGCCCTGCTTGGGCACGTTTTTCGTAAGCTCCTCGTATGCCTCCTGCTCGTATCTGAGGCAGCACATGAGTCTGCCGCAGCTTCCGGAAATTTTGCCGGGGTTGAGCGACATGGACTGCACCTTGGCCATCTTTGTGGACACAGGCATGAACTCATCGATAAACTGGCTGCAGCAGAACGGGCGGCCGCAGATGCCGATGCCGCCGAGCATCTTTGCCTCGTCCCTGACGCCTATCTGCCGAAGCTCTATCCTGTTGCGGAATATGCCGGCCAGATCCTTGACCAGCTCGCGGAAGTCGACCCTACCGTCGGAGGTGAAGAAGAACATGGTCTTGTTGCCCTCGAAGTTGCACTCAACGTCGACAAGCTTCATGTCAAGCCCGTGCTCCTTTATCTTCTGCTGGCATATATCGAACGCTTCCTTTTCGCGCTGCTTGTTTATCTGCGCAACGCGCATATCGTCGCGCGTGGCTATCCTCACCACGGGGCGCAGGGGCTGCACGACGGTATCGTCCTCGACCTCGTGATTGCCGCGGCAGCAGTCGGCCATCTCAAGGCCCTTGCTGGTTTCGACAATTACGGCCTGGCCGCTTTTAACTGTCTTTCCGTTCGGGGAAAAGTAATAGGTCTTTCCCCTGTTTTTGAATCTTACGCTTATAACTTCAGTCAATTGTTTTCCTCATTCCTACTGCAAGCAGTCCAAATATGTGTTTTACGCCGGTGTTGACCGTCTGATACTCGGCACATCGGTCAACAAGCTGTATTATATCCATTATGCGCGCCCTGTCCGGGCTCTGGACGAGCATCGCCGTATATCTGCGCCGGAGCGCATCCAAAAGTCTGCCGAGCGTGCGGGCATCCATCGCCTCATGCTCGAAGCACCACTCCGTAAGGTGCGGGACATTGCCGCCCTGCTCGAGCGCGACCAGCTCATCGGCAAGCGCCGCCGCTTCCTCGTCCTCCGCGTCCTCCTCGCCGGCACAGCTTAAAAGCACACAGCGCGAGCGCACCGTGACCAAAAGCCGCTCCGGATTTGCCGCGCACAGGATAAAATGCACGCCCTGCGGCGGCTCCTCGAGAATCTTCAGCGCCGCGTTCTGCGCCTGCTCGTTCATCGTGTCCGCGTCCTTTATGATGTACACCTTCGCCTGCGCCTCGTTCGGCAGGACATACGCATCGGCGCCCATCGCGCGCACCTGGTCGACAAGTATCTCCTTTTTCTGCTTGCCCTTGTCGTCTATCCTGCGCTCGATGACCGCAAGGTCGGGATGCACCTTTGCCCTGACCTTCCGGCAGTCGCGGCATGCTCGGCAGGGGCGCACGCCATCGGACGAGCACAGCATTTTTTCCGCAAGCTCAAAGGCCGCAGCATTGCGCGCATTTTCCGACGGCGAGGACACTATATACGCATGTGACAGCTTTTCCATAGCATCCTCCATTTAAGCTTAGGAGAGTCGAACCGCTGCCGGTTTTGACGGGCGATTTTCCGCCCATGCCGCGTTAAAGTCCTTGGCAATACGTCAGTATTCCCTGCGGCCTTTGCCTTGCCTGAGCGAAAAATCACTCCGGCAAAACTGCTTCGCACCTGACAGCCGTCAATTTTCGAAGGGCTAAAAGCACCAAAAATAGGCACTGTCAGGCGGTAGCGGTTCGAATCTCCTAAACTTAAGAAACATACTTAATCAGTTTATTTTACTCTTTTCCGAGGTTTAAGTCAACACAAAAGCTTCAGCGCGCAATTCTTTGTTGAGAGTATCATTAAATGCAGAAGAAACCGTTACGGTTTTTCCTGCATT
>CAZWJM010000031.1:0-15343 GCA_964634435.1 uncultured Oscillospiraceae bacterium
TGGAAGAATAAATACGGCGACCGTATCGTTGAGCAGCAGAAGGTGCTCGGCGCGTCCTGCGATTGGGACAGAAGCGCCTTTACCATGGACGAGACACGCGCAAAGAGCGTGCGCGAGACGTTCTGCGAGCTGTATGAAAAGGGCCTTATCTACAAGGGAAGCCGCATCATAAACTGGTGCCCCAAGTGCCGCACGGCGCTTTCCGACGCCGAGGTCGAGTATAAGGACATGCCCGGCTCGTTCTGGCATATAAGATACCCCATCGAGGATTCGAACGAGGAATTCATCATCGCCACCACCCGTCCCGAGACTATGCTCGGCGACTCCGGCGTTGCAGTGCACCCGGATGATGAGAGATATAAGCATCTTGTCGGCAAAAACGCCATCCTGCCCCTCGTCGGCAGAAAGCTTCCCATCGTTGCAGATGAATATGTCGAGCTCGGCTTCGGCACGGGCGCTGTCAAAATGACGCCCTGCCATGACCCGAACGACTACGAGGTCGGCCTGCGCCATAACCTCGAGCAGATACTGTGCATCGACGAGGATGCAAAGATCATAAACGGCGGCAAGTATAACGGCATGGACAGATACGAGGCGCGCAAGGCCATCGTAGCTGACCTCGAGGAGCAGGGCTATCTCGTCAAGGTCGAGCCGTATAACCACAATGTCGGCTGCTGCTACCGCTGCGGCACGGTCGTTGAGCCGCTCACAAGCCCCCAGTGGTTTGTCAAGATGCAGCCTCTTGCCGAGGCCGCCATCGAGGTCGTAAAGGACGGCAGGATTAAGTTCGTGCCCGAGCGCTTTACGAAAACCTATATGAACTGGATGGAGAACGTGCACGACTGGTGCATCTCCCGCCAGCTTTGGTGGGGTCACAGAATACCGGCCTGGTACTGCGACGACTGCGGCGAGATAACCGTCTCGCGCGAGGACGCCTGCGAGTGCGCCCACTGCCACAGCAAGAACATCCACCAGGAAGAGGACGTTCTCGATACCTGGTTCTCCTCCGCGCTTTGGCCGTTCTCTACCATGGGCTGGCCGGAAAAGACGCCGGAGCTTGACTACTGGTACCCGACCTCGGTCATGGTAACAGGCTATGATATCATCTTCTTCTGGGTCGCGAGAATGATATTCTCCGGCATGGAGCAGATGAACAAGGAGCCGTTCCACACCGTATTCATCCACGGCCTTGTGCGCGACAGTCAGGGCAGAAAAATGTCCAAGAGCCTCGGCAATGGCATCGATCCGCTGGAGATGGCCGAAAAGTACGGCGCGGACGCACTCAGATTCAACCTCATAACCGGCAACAGCCCCGGCAATGACATGCGCTTTTATGTTGAAAAGTGCGAGGCGATGCGCAACTTCTGCAATAAGATCTGGAATGCCTCCCGCTTTGTCATGATGAACCTCACCATCGAGGATAATCATCTGCCCGAAAAGCTTGAAACCGAGGATAAGTGGATACTGTCCAAGCTCAACCGCGTGACTAAGGAAGTCTGCGATAATATGGACAGCTACGAGCTCGGCGTTGCCTCGGGCAAGATATACGACTTTATTTGGGACGATTTCTGCGACTGGTACATTGAGCTTACAAAGCCGCGTCTCAACGGCGAGGATGAGGCCGCAAAGGAAGGCGCTCAGCGCGTTCTGCTGTATGTTCTCGTTGAGATACTCAAGCTTTTGCACCCGTTCATGCCGTTTATAACCGAGGAGATCTGGCAGGCACTGCCGCACGAAGGCGACGCGCTCATGATGCAGGAGTACCCGAAGTTTACTGAGGAGCTCGACTTCCCGGCAGACGAGGCAAGCTTCAGTATGGTCATGGACGCAATCAAGGCCGTGCGTGCACGCCGCTCGGAAATGAACGTCCCGCCCTCCCGCAAGAGCCACCTCATCATCGTCACCGACAAGGCCGATGCTTTCACAAACGGCGAAAAGTTTATCTGCAAGCTGGCGTATGCAAGCGGCATCGAGGTAAAGGCGGACATGCCCGAAACCACCGACGGCATGGTGTCCGTCATAACGGATAACGCCCGCATGTTCATGCCCATGGCAGAGCTTGTCGACCTCGAAAAAGAGCGCGCCCGCATGGAAAAGGAACTGGGCAATGCCCGCAAGCAGCTTGAAGGCCAGATAGCAAAGCTTGCAAACGAAAACTTTGTCTCCCGCGCACCTGAAAAGGTCGTCAATGTCGAGCGTGAGAAAAAGGCAAAGCTCGAGGCGCTCATCGCGAATCTTGAGGAAAGCCTCAAAAATCTCGGATAACGGCGGCTTTCGATAAAATACGCAGACAAATAATATTAAACTGATGCTATGTGTTATAGCATCAGTTTTTTTATTGCATTGGAGTGATGAAAATGAATATCGCGTCAGAATACTCTGACGGCAGGCTGACGGTGTTCCTTGCCGGCGAATTGGATCACCACAGCGCAAAAAGCGCGATATGCGGCATAACGGAGGCCATCGACAGATTCCTGCCGCGCGACCTCGTGCTCGACCTGTCGCGCCTCGGCTTCATGGATTCAAGCGGCATAGCCGTCATCGTGCGCAGCTATAAGCGCATGCATGATTCCGGCGGGCGCATGTATATCGAAGGGCCGCAGGCGCAGCCGATGAAGGTGCTCGACGCCTCGGGCATAGACCGCATGATACCCATCGCAGCAAAAAGGGAGGTGACAACATGACCGTTACAAACTACATAAAGCTTGATTTTCCAAGCTGCAGCGCAAACGAGGGCTTTGCACGCGCGGCCGCGGCGGGCTTTGCCGCCCAGCTTGACCCCACGCTCGATGAGCTCGGCGATATCAAAACCGCCGTCAGCGAAGCCGTTACAAACTGCATCGTCCACGCCTATCCCGACAGCATCGGGGTTATCAGCATGCGCCTGCGCATACTCGATGGCGAAAAGCTCGAGATAGTCATCCGCGACCGCGGCCGCGGCATTTCAGACCTCCAGCAGGCGATGCTGCCTATGTACACAACAGGCGGTGAGGAGCGCAGCGGCATGGGCTTTACCATCATGGAAAGCTTCATGGACAAGCTCAAGGTGAAGTCCCTGCCCGGCAAGGGCACGACCGTCACCATGCTCCGCACCATCCGCCAGCGCCGCGCATTGCGATGACCGAGTGCATGCTGAGCGACCTGCGCCTTGCAAAGCAGGGCAACAGGGAAGCAGCCGAGCGCCTTGTTGAGGAAAATTCGGGGCTTATATGGAGCATCGCACGGCGCTTTTTCGGCCGCGGAGTTGAGCCGGACGATCTGTATCAGCTCGGCTGCCTCGGCTTTTTAAAGGCGATAGCGGGCTTTGACATAGAGTTCGGCACGCAGTTTTCGACCTATGCCGTGCCGAAGATTTCGGGCGAGATACGCCGCTTTCTGCGCGATGACGGCACGGTCAAGGTCAGCCGCAGCATAAAGGAGCGCGCGCAGCATATACGCAGTGCCCGTCAAATGCTCGAGCAGCGCCTCGGCCGCGAACCGAGGGTGTCGGAGATAGCCCTTGAAACGGGCCTTACGCCCGAGGAGATAGCCTTTGCCGAGACCGCCACCGGCCAGACCGAGAGCCTTCAGCGCGAGACGGGGCAGGAGGGCTTTACGCTTGAGCATGTCCTCGGCGATAATGGCGGCGAGGAGCGCATGATAGAGCATATCGCCCTGCGCTGTGCCATCGAAAAGCTTCCGGAAAAGGAGCGCAAGACCTTGTATCTTCGGTATTTCCACGGCTTTACGCAGGACAGGACTGCGCGTGTGCTCAACGTGTCGCAGGTGCAGATATCCCGCCTCGAGCGCAAGGCCATAGGCCGCCTGAGACAGATGTTAGATGAATAATTTATGAACGCCCACGGAGAAATTGCTGCATCTCCGTGGGCGTTTTCGGTCAAAACAGTGCAACTTCACGAAAAAACGGCAAAAGTCAAAAAACCTGTTGAATTTCTTTGCTTTTGGGATAGAATAATATGTGTTTTGGAGGCAGATATAATGGAAAAGATAAAGAAAAAACCGATCGAAATGCTCGACGGTTCAATGTGGGATAAAATATTGCGCTACGCGCTGCCTGTTGCCGCCACCGGCATCCTGGGGCAGCTTTTTAACGCGTCGGATATAGCCATCGTCGGCAACTTCGCAGATGAAGCGCATCAGGTCTCAGCCGTCGCCGCAGTCGGCGCAAACGGTCCTGTCATAGGCCTGATGCTGAATATATTTATCGGCATTTCGCTCGGTGCAAACGTCGTCATCGCAAACGCCATCGGCAGGGGAGATAAGGACACTGTCACGCGCGCTGTGCACACGTCGATAGTAGCGGCCTTCCTCGGCGGCGTCATCATGGCCATATTGGGCGAAATTTTTGCCGTGCCGCTCATGTCAGCGCTCAATGTGCCTGATGAGGTTCTCCCGTTTGCAACGAGATACATGCGCATTTACCTTGTCGGCATGCCGGTCATATTGCTGTATAACTTCCAGGCGGCGATATTCCGAAGCGTGGGCGATACGAAGACACCGCTCATTGCCCTTGCGTTTTCGGGCGTTTTGAATGTTCTGCTGAACCTGTTTTTCGTCGTCGTCGTCCACATGACGGTCGAGGGCGTTGCGATAGCAACTGTCATTGCAAACGTCGTAAGCTCCACCCTTCTTCTGCGCAAGCTCATGTGCTCGGAGGGCTACATACACGTTGACCTCAAAAAGCTCGGCATCGACTGGGGCATCCTCGGCCGCATCCTGCGCATAGGCATCCCCGCGGGCCTGCAAAGCGCCGTGTTCTCGGCGGCAAACATTGTCATGCAGTCTGCTATAAACAGCCTCGGCAAGGTCGTCATGGCGGCAAACAGCGCGGCGTTCAATGTCGAGATAATGGTGTTCTACGTCCTCAACTCCTTCGGCCAGGCCTGTACCACCTTCGTCGGCCAGAACTACGGCGCCGGCAAGATGGACAGGTGCAAAAAAGCCCTCAAGCTCTGCCTTGTTGAAGCGGTTTTGGCAACGGGCCTTGCAGCACTCATCGTCCTGCCGTCAAGCAGTTTCCTGCTTTCGCTGTTTAACGGCGACCCCGAGGTCATCCGCATCGGCCTTATAAGAATAAAATATATCTTCATGGGCTTTATATTCTCGACCTTCTACGATACCATGTCCGGCTACATGCGCGGCTTCGGCCTGTCGCTTATCCCGGCACTGCTTACAATAACGGCCGTGTGCGGCACGCGCATAACTTGGATATACACGGTCTTCCCCAAGTACCCGTCGTTTGAGACTATCATGACCATATTCCCGATAAGCCTTGCGCTCAACGCGTTTTTGATCCTCGGTGCGCTGCTTATCTATCACCCCTCGCGCCGCTTCGACCATACGGTACTGGATAAGCACGAGTTATAACTTGCAAGAATCCGCCCGACGTGTTAAAATGTTTCGCTATGAATACTGATTTTGAAAAACGATATATTGAAGCAAGAAACAAGGTCATAATGACCGATTTTGCCGGGCTTAACCCCATGCAGAGAAAGGCTGTCATGGCAACAGAGGGCGCACTGCTTATCCTTGCCGGCGCCGGCAGCGGCAAAACTACGGTGCTCATTAACAGGATAGCAAACCTCCTGCGCTATGGCAAAGCATCCGATACGATCGAGGTGCCCGAAAATGCGGGTGTTGAGGATATTGACGCAATGGCACGCCTTGATGACGAGGCGCGCCGCGTCGCTGCTTTTGAGCCTGTTGAGCCCTGGCGCATCCTGGCTATAACCTTTACCAATAAGGCGGCCGAGGAGCTCAAGACCCGCCTTGCCGACAAGCTCGGCTCTGCCGGAGCTGACGTCTGGGCATCGACCTTCCACTCGGCCTGTGTACGCATACTCCGCCGCGATGCCGACAGATTGGGCTTTACGAAAAGCTTCACCATCTATGACACCTCTGACAGCCTAAGCCTTATTAAGCACATCCTGCGCGACTTTGAGCTGGACGATAAAAAATATCCCCCGCGCATGCTCCTTTCGGAGATAAGCCGCGCGAAGGATGACTGCTGCTCGCCTGAGGAATACACTGCCCGCGTAAGGGCAACGGGCGACCAGCGCAGAGTGAAGATAGCGGAGATCTATTCGGAATACTCCCGCCGCGCATTTGCCGCCGGCGCAATGGATTTTGACGATCTTATCTATTACACCGTAAAGCTTTTAAACGAGAATAAGGATATCTGCGAATACTGGCAGAGAAGGTTTAAATACATACTCATCGACGAGTATCAAGACACGAACAAGCTCCAGTACATGCTCGCGTCCAAGCTCGCCGAGGGCTGGGGCAATATCTGCGTCGTCGGCGACGATGACCAGAGCATATATAAGTTCCGCGGCGCGACGATAGAGAACATACTCTCCTTTGAGGACGAGTACCGCGGCTGCCGCGTTATCCGCCTTGAGCAGAACTATCGCAGTACGGGGCATATCCTCGGCGCTGCAAATGCTGTTATTAAAAATAACCTCGGGCGAAAGGGCAAGGAGCTTTGGACAAAGGGCGACCTTGGCGAAAAGCCGGAGCTGTATGTTGCCGATAACGAGCATGACGAGGCGCGGTTTGTCGCCTCTGAGATAATGACACTCTACGGCAAGGGCTCCTCCTGGGGCGATAATGCCGTGCTCTATCGCATGAATGCCCAGTCGCATCAGATAGAGCAGGCCTTCAAGCGCAACGGCATACCCTATAAAATTTTCGGCGGCACGGGCTTTTTTGACCGCGCCGAGGTCAAGGACATGCTCGCATACCTGTGCGTCATTGCCTCTCCCGAGGACGATCTGCGTCTTGGCAGGATAATAAACAATCCTCCGCGCGGCATCGGCGCCAAGAGCATCGAGACGGCGATGGCCATAGCGCATGAGAATAACTGCTCGCTGTATGAGGTCATAAGCAAGGCAGACCTGCACCCGGATCTGAGCCGTGCAGCCCCGCGCATGCTGCTGTTTGCCGGCATGATCGAGGAGCTTAGACGGGAAAAGGACGAGCTTGCGCCGGATCTTTTGTACGACATGCTCGTCGAGCGCACGGGATACCTGCGCATGCTCGAGGAAAAGCACACCGTTGAGGACGATGCAAGGGCGCAGAATATTAAAGAGCTCAAGTCCAGCATCTTAAATTATAAGAACGAGACCGAAACGCCCACGCTCGAGGGCTATCTTGCCGACGTTGCGCTGTATACGGATATGGATAACTATGACGATAACGCAGACTGCGTTGTCATGATGACCATGCACTCGGCCAAGGGCCTTGAGTTCCCGAACGTTTTCGTTGTCGGCTGCGAGGAGGGCATATTCCCCGGCATCAAGGCCATTGGCGAGGCCGACGAAATGGAGGAAGAGCGCAGACTGTGCTACGTTGCCATAACCCGCGCAAAGAAGCTTCTGTATTTGTCCTGCGCGCGCCAGCGTATGCTTTTCGGCAGAACAACGGCTAACCGCGTCTCCCGCTTTGTCGACGAGATACCCGAGGAGCATATTGAAAAGCGCGGCATACCCAAGGGCTACGGCTATTCAGAGCGCTCGAGGGTGCAGGAGGAGTTTGCCTTCCGCGCACCGTCGCAGAGCTTCAAAAAGCCCGCACCTCCGGCGCCGAAGCCGCCCAGACCTAAGGCGGCCGAAAAGCCCGAGTTTGCCGTCGGCGACAGAGTGCGCCATAAGGCCTTCGGCGAGGGCGCACTGCGCAAAATGACCCCCATGGGTAACGACTATCTTATTGAGATCGAATTTGACAGCGGCACCACCAAAAAGCTCATGCTTCGCGCCGCTGCACTGCATATGGTAAAGATATAATATGAAAAATAAAGCAAATATCGGACGGCTTGCCCTTATAGCAACAACGCTTATCTGGGGCAGCTCCTTTGTCATTTTAAAATCCACGCTTGACAGCATAACCCCGCTGTGGGTGCTGGCCATCCGCTTCGGCGGCGCGGCGCTCATCATGCTCATCGCATGTCTGCCGAAACTGAAAAAGCTCGATAAGCAGTACATAAAGGGCGGCGCTGTCATGGGTCTGTGCCTTGCGTTTGCGTATATTCTTCAGACCTACGGTCTCGTGTACACAACGCCCGGCAAAAACGCCTTCCTTACGGCGACCTATTGCATCCTCGTCCCGTTCCTGTACTGGGGCATCGCGGGCACAAAGCCGGATAAGTTCAATATATCCGCCGCCATCGTGTGCCTTGTCGGCATGGGCTTCGTGTGCTTGGGCAATGACCTGAGCATCAATATAGGCGATATGCTCACCATCTGCTGCGGCCTGTTTTACGGCCTGCATATCATCGCGACCTCGCGCGCTGTTGAGGGGCGCGACGCGCTTATCCTTACGATGCTACAATTTTTCTTCGGAGGGCTTGTATGCCTTGCCGGTGCCGCCATCTTCGAGCCTGTGCCGACGGATATTCCCTCGAGCTCCTGGGCAAGCATCGCGTACCTGACCTTCATGTGTACAGGCCTGTGCTTCTTCCTGCAAACCATCGGACAGAAATACACGCCCCCGTCCCAGGTCGCCGTTATCCTGACGCTGGAGTCGGTGTTCGGAACGGCCATATCCGTCGTCCTCGGGCAGGAGAACCTGACCTTCGGCATAGCCCTCGGCTTCTGCCTCATATTCTGCGCGATACTGACGAGCGAAACGAAGCTGTCATTCCTAAGACGCAAATAAAAAAATCATCCCACGGTGGTTATTCCACCGTGGGATTTTTGGTATTTGCATATATAGAAAGGAGAGAACGTGGAAATCGGATCAGGCGGATGCCTCGGCGTCCTTTTTCAGCTTCTTCTGAAGCCAATCCTTGCCGTTAGCGTAGCGCTCGACGATGAAAGATGCAACATAGTCGCCGGCAGCGTTGACCATCGTTGCGGGAGGATCGACGAGGTTGCCGATGGCAAGCGCGATGGGGAATGCGATAGCAAGCTGGTCGGGGAAGAAGAGCGTGCACAGAACGAGCTCGCCCGTACCGCCGCCGCCGGGGATACCGCTCATTGCGACAGAGGAGAACACCGCGACGATAATCGCCAGCACCGCCTGGCTCGTGCCGAAGTCGAGGCCGAAGATGCCGAACAGGAACGCGACCTTGATGATAGCGCTCATTGCAGAGCCGTCCATGTGCATGGTAGCGCCGATGGGGATAACGATGTTGGACACTTCCTTGGAAACGCCGGTCTCCTCGCAGACCTCGAGGTTAGTGGGGATAGTTGCAACAGACGAGCAGGTGCCGAAGGATACTGCCGCCGGACGGAACAGGTGCTTCCACATGACCTTCGCGCCGCCCTTGCCGCCGCCGAAGCGGGCATAGATGGGGAAGAACACGAACATGTAGGCAAAGCACAGGACGTAGTAGATGATAAGAGTGCGGCTGTAGTCGCCGATGAGGTCGGGGCCGTAGGTCGCAACGAGGTACGCGAAGAAGCCGAAGAAGCCGATGGGTGCGTAGTAGGTGATGATCTTGACGACGTTCATGAGGCAGGTCGTCAGATTATCCAGGAACTTTGCCACCATGGTCTCCTTGCCGCCGGCCATCTGGATGCCGAAGCCGAAGAAGATGGCTGCAATGATAAGCGGGAGGATGGCCTTGCGGCTCCAAAGCTCAGCAAAGTCGGGCTTTGTGAAGAAGTTTATTATCATATCGCTCAGGCTGAGCGTCGAGCCGACTTCGCCCTCGACTACCGTGTAGTCACCGGTGACGACGGGGCACAGGCGCACGACTATGTACATGATCACAGCCGCTATCGCTGCCGTTACGAGGAAGGTGACGACCGTGATGCCCATGACCTTGCCCGCGCGCTTTGCGCTGGACATGTTGGCGATGGCCGAGGCTATCGAGCAGAACACCATCGGAACGACGACGCAGAACATGAGGTTTATGAAAACTGTGCCCAGAGGCTCGAGGACGGTCGCACCCTTGTCGACGACTTCACCGGCCGCGTCCTTGACGACGGGGTTGAGTGCGCCGACTATGCAGCCGGCTACGATACCCGCGAGCATGAAGATTATAAAACCGTAGGATTTGAAGAAGGACTTCTTTGCCATGGATAACACTCCTTAAAACTGATTCTGAGAAAATTATATTCGCAGATATTTGCCATGTAAATTGATATTAGTGCTTGAAACATTGCAAAAAGTGCTATATACTTTTGGCGAGAGAAAATCCGGAGGCAGAATGATGACAGAACGGTATAAATACTCAAACGACGGCTACTTAAACGAAAACTTCCGCCTGTTCCACCTCAGGGACAGCTCAGGGCAGGAGAAGGACTTCCACTTCCATGAGTTCGACAAGATAGTCATCCTCATTTCCGGCAGCGTTGACTACACCGTCGAGGGCATGACCTATAAGCTTGAGCCGTGGGATATCCTGCTCGTGCGCCATCATATGATACACAGGGCGGATATAGACCTTAGCGTTCCGTACGAGCGCATCATTATATACCTTGACTCCGGCTACGTTGACCGCTTTGCGCCAGAGGCCGGACTGATGGACTGCTTCGCCGCGGCCGAGAAGCGGCAATACTGCCTCATGCGTCCGGAAAAGGACAGCGTTCCGCACCTGTCCGACGCTCTTGCGCGGCTCGAGCAGACTCAGGGCGACTCTGACTTCGGCGCGGAGCTTCTGCGCGGCACGATGCTCGTGCAGCTTCTTGTGCTCATAAACAGAATAATGCGCAGCGACCGCTCGCACGAGGATGATTCGCCCGACCTCGGCGGCAAAATTGCCCCTGCGTTGTCATACATAAACGAAAATCTCACGCAGGAGCTGAGTATTGACGATATGGCCGCGATGTGCTACATGAGCCGATACCACTTCATGCGCGTTTTTAAGGCGCAGACGGGCTGCACGGTGCACAATTACATACGCCAAAAGCGCCTCGTGCTTGCCGCTCGCCTTATCCGTGAGGGGATGAGCGCATCCGCCGCCGCTGTCGAGTGCGGCTTTTCCGACTATTCCGCGTTCCACCGCGCGTTTACCAAGACCTTTAACGTGAGCCCGGGCAGGATAAAGAAGCAATAATATTATGTAAACCTGCACGAAAAAATTTTGTCAAACCGTGAATTTCACGGCGCGGACAGTCTTGAATTCGCTGTTTAATTATGATATGGTATTGTAAAGCATTAAAAACAATACAGGGGGTATAGTTATTATGTTCAGCACAGTAGTTTACACATCGACCACAGGCTCCTGCAAGAGATATGCCGAGCTGCTTTCGGCAAAGCTTGCGATACCTGCACGTCCTTTGGGCGAGGAGTATGTCCCGTCCGGCACTAAGGCTATCTATGTCGGCTGGCTGATGGCAGGCAAGATCATGGGCTATGACAAGGCTGCAAAGAAGTTCGATATCGGCGCTGTTGTCCAGGTAGGCATGAGCCCCGCTTCGGATAAGAGCGAGAAGGTCGGCCGTGAGAAGAACGCAATAAGCGCGGATGTTCCTCTTTTCACCCGCCAGGGCGCATTTAATCTCAACAAGCTCCCGCTGCCGTTCAAGCTTATCATGAAGGTGAAGAATAAAGAGATCGCCGCCCGCCTTGAAAAGGCAGGCAAGCTCAGCGACGCGGCTGCCGCAACGCTGAAGATGGCAAAGACAGGCGTCGGCGAGCCTCCCTGCTGGTGCGTTGACGACATCGTCGAGTGGTGCAAGGCACACTGAGACAGTATTTCATTTATTGGGATGGCGTGAGCCTGACCTATTATTGAGATAGCTGCTATGCGTTTGTGCGCGGCTGCTTTGGACCGTGATACTTGAGAGCCCACACTTTTAGTATCTGCTTCCCGATCCGAGGGGCGGTGTCCGGCGCATGGCAAGACCATGTTTCGAAATATGATGAGGGGGGACTGACGCAGACTGTCCGATGCGTCATAGGAGAAACGAATAGCGCGCGTCTTGTTCGTTTCGCGCCGCGGGGAATTGAGCACTCCGCGCGGCAAGGTGCGGATAGGATGTGTTAAAACAAGGCAAGGGTCGGTTGACTCTTGCTTTGTTTTTGCTTATAATTGAGTGGATAAATCGTTATTGGAGAGCAGTATGAAAGTTATATCGGCAAAACTTATTGAGGACGCGGTCGCACGCCTTTGCATAGAGGCGAACATGCGCCTTCCCGCGGATGTCATAAGCGCCATCGAGGGCGCACAGAGCGCAGAGCCCTTTGCCCAGGCAAAGCACGTTCTCTCGCTCCTTGGCGATAATGTCCGCCTTGCGTCCGAGCGGGCGCTTCCCGTGTGCCAGGATACGGGCATGGCCTGCGTGTTCATCCGACTTGGACAGGATGTGCACATAGAGGGCGACTTGAATGATGCAGTGAACTGCGGAGTTCGCCGCGGCTATGGCGAGGGCTATCTGCGCAAAAGCGTCGTTTCGGACCCTCTGCGCCGCGTGAATACGGACGATAATACGCCGGCGGTTTTGAATGTTGAGCTCATCCCGGGCGAGGAAGTGCACATAACGGTCATGCCCAAGGGCTTCGGAAGCGAGAATATGAGCGCACTTAAAATGCTCAAGCCCGCCGACGGAGTTGAGGGAGTTGAGCAGTTTGTTGTCGAAACGGTCGAGCGCGCCGGAGCAAATCCCTGCCCGCCCATCGTCGTCGGCGTCGGCATCGGCGGAACGTTCGACAGGGCGGCGGCAATGGCAAAGCATGCGCTTTTGCGCCCTGTAGATAAGCCCAATCCCGATGAGTATTACGCCGGGCTTGAAGCGCGGCTGCTCAGCAAAATAAACGCCCTCGGCATAGGGCCGCAGGGCTTCGGCGGGAAGACAACGGCGCTTGCCGTCCTCATCGAAGCCGGCCCCACGCATGTCGCGGGTCTGCCCGTTGCCGTCAATATAAGCTGCCACGCCACCCGGCGTGCAAGCTGCTGTCTGTGAGGTGCGGTATGGAGTATAGAATAAATGTTCCGGTAAGCGATACAGAGCTAAATAAGCTTTACGCGGGCGACAGTGTGCTGCTAAGCGGTACGGTGTACACCGCGCGTGACGCGGCGCACAAGCGCATATGCGAGGCGCTCGATAACGGCGAGGCGCCCCCGTTTGAGCTTCCCGGCAGCGCCATTTACTACGTCGGCCCCACGCCTGAGCATGACGGCTGCTGCATCGGCTCTGCCGGTCCCACGACTTCGGGCAGGATGGATGCGTATTCGCCCCGGCTTCTCGATGCGGGACTGAAAATAATGATAGGCAAGGGCAACCGCAGCGACGCGGTCGTGGATGCCATGAAGCGTAATGGCGCTGTGTACCTTGCGGCAATCGGCGGCGCGGGCGCACTGATGGCGGCTTCGATTGAAAGTGCCGAGCTCGTGTGCTGGCCGGATCTCGGCTGCGAGGCCGTGCGCCGTCTCACCGTTAAGGATATGCCGCTTATCGTCGCAATTGACAGTCAGGGCAATGACCTGTATAAGCTTGGCAGACAAGAGTATTTAAACGAGGTAAATGAGTAATGGATTATGCTAAAAAATCGCTTGAGCTGCACTATCAGCTCAAGGGCAAGATAGAAGTTGCGTCCCGCACAAGGGCCGACAGCCGCGAGGCGCTCAGCCTTGCATACACGCCCGGCGTTGCCGCACCCTGCCTTGAGATACAAAAGGATGTGCAGAAAAGCTACGAGCTGACCCGCCGCTGGAACACCGTTGCAGTTGTCACCGACGGCACGGCAGTGCTCGGCCTTGGCGATATCGGCCCTGAGGCCGGTATGCCGGTCATGGAGGGCAAGTGCCTGCTGTTTAAGGAATTCGGCGGCGTCGATGCGATACCGCTGTGCGTCCGCAGCAAGGATGTCGACGAAATCGTCAACACCGTTGCGCTCCTTGCAGGCTCATTCGGCGGCGTGAACCTTGAGGATATATCCGCCCCGCGCTGCTTTGAAATCGAGCGTAAGCTCAAGCAGCGCTGTGATATCCCCGTTTTCCACGACGATCAGCACGGCACGGCGGTCATCATGCTCGCCGGACTTATGAACGCACTCAAGGTCGTCGGAAAGCGCCTTGAGGACGTGAAGATAGTCACCTCCGGCGCGGGCGCTGCCGGAATTGCGATAATCAAGCTCCTTGTGTCCGTCGGAGCGGGCAACGTCGTCATGACGGACCGCCGCGGAGCGATATACTCCGGCCGCGCGGACTTAAACCCCGCCAAGGCAGAGATCGCCGCCGTCACCAATAAAAATGACGAGACCGGCACTCTTGCTGATGTAATCCACGGCGCTGACGTGTTTATCGGTGTGTCCGCACCCGGCGTCCTGACGCAGGAGATGGTATCGACCATGGCAAAGGATGCGATCGTTTTTGCCTGCGCAAACCCCACTCCGGAGATATTCCCGGACGAGGCCAAAGCCGCCGGAGCAGCCATTGTCAGCACAGGCCGCAGCGATTATCCCAATCAGATAAACAACGTCCTCGCGTTCCCCGGCATATTCCGCGGTGCGCTCGATGCCCGCGCGTCGGATATAAACGACGAGATGAAGATAGCCGCGGCCAAAGCCCTCGCCGGAATGGTCAGCGAGGATGCCCTCAGCCGCGATAACATCCTGCCTCAGGCCTTTGACGAAGGCGTCGGCGAAACGGTCGCGGCCGCTGTCAAGGCTGCCGCCGAGAAAAGCGGAGTTGCTCGCATATGAAGCGCAGGTTTTTGGCCGCATCCTCGGGAATAGTGGCGATAGTCCTCGTTTTTGCACTGCTGAGCCTCCTGCTCACGCCATACGCGCGAAGCTACAGCGCCGAGCGCGTCTCCGATGCGCCGAAGCAGATAGCCCTGACCTTTGACGACGGCCCGGGCAAATACACGGCCGAGCTCCTTGACGGACTGCGCGAGAGGGGAATAAAGGCGAGCTTTTTCCTCATGGGCAGCAAGGTCGAGCGCCGCCCCGAGATCGTCAAGACCATGCACGACGACGGCCACCTCATCGGCTGTCACACATGGTCGCACATAAGCTTTTTCGAGCATTCGATGGACGAGATACGCGATGAGATAGACCGCACAAACGACCTTATCGAGAGCATCACAGGCACCCGCCCGCAGTTTCTGCGCCCGCCCTATGGCTATTACACCGGCGATATTCTAAACGGCATCGACAGCATCGCCGTCCTGTGGTCATCTTCGCCGCGCGACTGGGTGCATATCGACGAAGAGTATATCTACAACTGGTTTTTGGAAAACGCCCGCGATGGCGATATCGTCCTTCTGCATGACACCAAGGACGCCACCGTGCCCGCCGTCCTTCGCGCGATAGACGCCCTCACGAAGCAGGGCTTTGAGTTTGTCCGCGTCGACGAGCTCCTGTGCCGCAACGGCGATAAACTCGCCCCCGGCCTCGCTTACCGCTTCAGCCCGCACGCATCCAGAGCCTGGTATTTTTAAAGGCGATTTGA
>CAZWJM010000032.1:0-15291 GCA_964634435.1 uncultured Oscillospiraceae bacterium
GCTCTCTGATGGACGGCTTTTCCTGCCTTACCTCCTGAGTCTTTTCCCGTCCGATATATTCCAGCGTATGCCCTGGAATGTTTGTGTCGGCTTTTTGTTTTTCCAAACAGCAAAGAAAGGAGATTGCATTATGACAGAAGTCAGAAACCTCGAAGACCGCAAAGTCTGTACCATCGATCCAAGTCTAAAGATGGTCGTTATCAGCATCAAAGGCATAGAAACCCGTATCGTTTTCCACGACAACGGGACATACGACATTAAGCACCGCAACCTCAAAGAACAATAAGGCTTGCAATTAACCAAAATCGCCAGACCGCACGACGGCAGAGCGAGTGTTGGGTTCTTTCCCGACATTCACTTTGCCGTCGTTTTCGTTTTAGGCGATATCGGCGACTCTGGCGATTTTCAAAATTTTATGAAAATCAAAGGAGTCAAAGAAATGACAAACGAAGCCAAAAAGTATTACATCCCCCTTCCCAAGACCGAAGATGCCCCCACCGGATACATTGAATTCTTCCGTGACTTTCAGTTCGTGGAAGTCAGCGAAGATGTCTACCGCACTTACTATCAGCCAATTTGGAAAACCTGGAAACGTGCCAAGCGTCACGGCACTTGTACCGGTGAGGATTGGAAACGCCGCCTCGGTGATTGCGTCGGTTGCCCCTGTTGCCATCACCTCAATGATTGCATCTCATTGGATACGGTCGTGGATGCGTTCGTGGATGAGTCCGAACAAACCACCATCGGGGATACCATCCCGGATCCTTCCCCTCTTGTGGATGCCGTACTTGCCGAAAGTGCCGCACTCGAAGAACTGCTGAATACCCTTGCCGAACTTGACCCGGATGGTCGCCGCATCGGTGAGCTTCTCATGGAAGGCAAAAGCGGACGGGAGATATCCGGGCTGCTCGGTATTGCTCACACTACATATCTGCGTCGTTTTACAAAGCTGAAAAAAGAACTTGAAAATCGTCTTAAAAATAATTTTTGAGATTTTTCGTAAAAAGCGGACCAAACGACTTCAAAATGTCCAACCAGGGGGTGGAAGGCACAAAAAGCCAACCAAATCCACCCACGAAGGAGGACACGCAATGAACGGTCCCACCAAAACGGACACCATCGAACGAGACGAAGAGCTCATCGGTATTCTCTTCGCCATCTCGGTCGTGTCCAAAAGGCTGGCAAGAAGCCTTCAAACTCTTGCAGAATATGAGAAAGGAGGCAATACCGCAAATGGGAAAGATGTCAGAACTCTCGCTTCTTCTTGATGAATACCGCGAAGTCAATCGCCGTGCATCCGAACTCACCGATGAGATCTGTGCCATGCTGTCCGGCAACGAACCGCCAGCTCACACCGAGGTCGAGGAACGAAAGCCCCTCACCCTGGAAGAAGTGCGTGCCGTTCTCGCAGACAAGTCCAAGGACGGATTCACCGATCAGATCCGTGAGCTTTTGAAAAAGTATGGTTCGGACAGATTGTCGGGGATCGACCCGGCGAACTATCAAGCATTGCTTGCGGACGCGGAGGAACTCAAAGATGCCACCTAAAGGACACGCACTGCTCTCGGCTTCCTCGTCTCATCGATGGCTAAACTGCCCGCCCTCGGCTCGGCTTTGCGAAAATTACAGCGATAAAGGCAGTGATTTTGCGGCAGAAGGCACAGACGCACACGCACTGTGCGAGTTCCGTTTGCAAGAAGCCCTCGGTATCCCTGCCGAGAACCCCATCGAAAACCTCACCCGGTATAACGAAGAAATGGAAGATTGCGCCGTCAGCTACGCATCCTTTGTTTCCGAAATCGTGGCGAAAGCCAAAGAGACTTGCCGCGATCCGGTGGTGCTGATCGAGCAACACCTCGATTACAGTAAGTTCGTCAGAGAAGGCTTCGGAACGGGAGACTGCATCGTCATTGCGGACGGTGAGCTTCACATCATCGACTACAAACATGGTCGCGGAGTCCTTGTTGAAGCAGACGACAATCCGCAGATGAAACTCTATGCCCTCGGTGCCTTGGAAATCTTCGATGGCATCTACGACATTGAGACCGTCAGCATGACCATCTTCCAACCGCGCCGCGGAAATGTCAGCACATACTCCCTGCCGAAAGCCGATCTTTACATTTGGGCAGAGGAAGTCCTCAAGCCCATCGCAGAACTTGCCTACCGAGGCGAGGGTCAGTACAACTGCGGCGAATGGTGTCAGTTCTGCAAGGCAAAGACCGATTGCAGAAAACGTGCCGAAGCCAACATGGAACTTGCCAAATACGACTTCATGGATCCGCCTCTCCTTACCGATGAGGAGATAGAGGATGTTCTTTTCAAGGTGGACAACCTGATGTCTTGGGCAAACGATGTCAAAGAGTTTGCATTTCAAGCCGCTATGAGCGGCAAGGTGTGGAAGGGTTGGAAACTCGTTGAAGGTCGATCCGTCCGCAAGTATGTAAACGATGATGCGGTCGCAGCCGCTGTCTCGGATGCGGGATATGACCCATACGAGAAGAAACTGCTCGGTCTTACCGAAATGCAAAAGCGTCTCGGAAAAGCCAAATTTGAGGAACTCCTCGGAGGTCTCATTCACCGCCCACAGGGCAAACCCACGCTCGTGCCGGAGAGCGATAAACGCCCGGCGATCACAACCGCAAAAACAGATTTTTATGAAGATTAAGGAGAAAAAACTATGTCGAACAATGCAAAAGTTATCAACCCCTGTAAGGTAATCACCGGTAAGGACACACGCTGGTCTTACGCAAACGTCTGGGAGCCGAAGGCCATTAACGGCGGTACCCCCAAGTACAGTGTCTCTCTCATCATCCCCAAGTCGGATACCGTAACGGTAACCAAGATCAAAGCCGCCATTGAGGCCGCCTACAAGGAAGGCGAAGCCAAACTCAAGGGCAACGGCAGAAGCGTTCCCCCTCTCACCGCCATTAAGAACCCGCTCCGTGACGGAGACACCGAAAGACCCGATGACCCCGCTTACGCAAACGCATACTTCGTAAATGCCAATTCTTCCACCGCTCCCGGCATCATCGATGCCGATCACAATGAGATCATCGCTCACTCCGAGGTATACAGCGGTGTATACGGACGCGCCTCTATCAACTTCTACGCTTTCAACAGCAACGGCAACCGCGGTATCGCTTGCGGTCTGAACAACCTCCAGAAGATCCGTGATGGTGAGCCTCTCGGCGGTAAGGCATCCGCAGCGTCTGATTTCGCATCCGACGATGACGATGACTTCCTCGCCTGATGAAAGGAGGAGTTTCCCATGCTGTCAACCATATTTGCTTGTATCCTTTCCACCCTCTATTCCGCCCTCTGCGTGATGCTTATCATAAGCATGACTTTTACGCTCATTGAAGGTCGTAAGCAGGCAAAACGCAACGCGGAGCGTGAACTTCGAGACATCGAGTATCACAAAAAGCGCATGAAGGATCTGAAGTAATCAGCCATGGTGGTGGCGGGGGCAACTCTGCCACCACTCCGTCAGAAAGGTAACCGAAGATATGAAAATGATCAGTATTGATATCGAGACCTTCAGCAGCGTTGACCTCTCCAAAAGCGGAGTCTATCGCTATGCGGAATCGCCGGACTTTGAGGTAATGCTCTTCGGCTATTCTGTGGATGGTGGTGATGTATCCGTGGTCGATCTGGCGATGGGAGAAAAGATACCTCCCGCGATCCTGTCGGCTCTCGAAGATGAAACCATTATAAAATACGCTTTCAACGCCAATTTTGAGCGTATTTGCCTTTCCCGTATGCTCGGTTTTGAGACCGGGACTTACCTTGCCCCTGCCTCATGGCATTGTACCATGATATGGTCTGCGTACATGGGACTTCCGCTCTCCCTGCAAGGATGCGGAACCGTCCTCAACCTCGACCAACAAAAGCTCACCGAAGGAAAAGAGTTGATTAAATATTTCTGTGTCCCCTGCCAACCCACAAAAGCCAATGGTGGCCGTACTCGCAATCGCCCTGCCGATGCTCCGGATAAATGGGAACGCTTTAAAATCTACAACGCCCGTGACGTGGAGACCGAGATGGAGATACAGCAAAGGCTCTCGAAGTTTCCCGTGCCGGATCATCTCTGGGATGAATATCACATTGACCAACAGATCAACGACAACGGCGTGGCTCTGGATATGACGCTTGTCCGTGAAGCAATTGCCATGGACGGTGTGTCCGGCGGTGAGTTGTCGGACTCTATCAAGTCTCTGACATCCTTGGATAACCCCAACTCTGTCTCGCAAATGAAGGATTGGCTCTCTGCGAATGGTCTGCGTACCGACACACTCGGCAAAAAAACCGTAGCGGAACTTCTGAAACTGCTCCCGAACAGTTGCGAGAGGTTCTTGCCCTTCGCCGGCAGCTTGCCAAGTCATCGGTGAAAAAGTATCAAGCCATGCAAAATGCCGTTTGCTCGGACGGACGAGCAAGAGGAATGATCTGCTCCGATATTCGCATTCCTTTTTCATATCCACAGAAGGTCTATGTTCGAGCCTGGAATCAACTGGTCAGTAAGAAAACACGGTATCAGCAAATCCTACAAAGAACAGCCAAAACCACGGACAACGCCCTTACCAGGCTCAGAGCCAAGGAGATGATAGGTTTGTTGGATACTGTGGGCAGACTGGATGGTTTTGACTACACTCTGATGCTTCGTACCCTTGACTTCATTGAGGTACACTCTGAAGAAAAAATGACCGTGGTTTTCCAGTCGGGCATCCGCATCAGCGTCAAATAAAATTGGGCTACACTTTTGATTTTTGACTCCTTTGAGTGCTCGATTTCAAAAAGTGTAGCCCAGTTTTTTGCCCTTATTTTTGCGTACATAAAGCTGTCCTTGAAACCTGCCAAAGACAATTTTTATGGGGATTTTTGAGTTTTTTGTTTTACTTACGGTGGTTGCACAGACGGTGCAAAAGTTCTTGAAAGCCGCATAAAATCGGCGTTTTCTCGGTATTTGAACCCCCTCAATCAATCTGAACCCCCATATAACCCTCCTTGCATAAATCGTGTTGTTGTATCAAGGGTATCGTTGCAAGGCAAATAAGGTTGATAATTTTGATACCATTGGTATTGAAACTATCAACCTTTTTCTTTTTGCAAAAATGCCCGTGGCACAAGACTTTTCTGTCCGTTGCCTTTCGGGAAAAGTTTCATTGCGGGTGTTTGAGTGTGGTTTTTCGTCGCTCCGGATGCCCTCTTTTCGCATAGACAGCAGTCACGATGAAACTTTTCTCCGAGGAAAGTTTCATCGTGACAGGAATAGTTTCATTGTCGGAGGAAAAGTTTCAAAGTGTATATAAACACTATGTTTGATCTGTACCATTTTCATACGCAATCTTAAAAATATTGCCGCTTTTGGTCGAAACATAGGTGCACGCCATTTAAATATGATTATACGGCAAGTATCATTAAAGCTATATAATCATTTAAAGGAGAAATACTATGCGACAGGAACTCGAAAAAGCGATCGGAGGTCAGTTGCGTTTACTTGCCATACGCACAAGAAATACCTTGAAAATAACTCAAAAAGATATGTCGGAAAAACTTTGTGTGAGCGAAAGTTCTTATTCCGACATCGAAACGGGAAAATTTCATTGCGGTATGCTCACCTGCATCCTGCTGCTTTGTATGCAAAGCGATACCGATGAATTCTTTGACACTGTCAGAAAGATTTGCGAGGAACGGCAGAAATATCTATTGTTCGATGAAAAGGAGGTACAGCCGTTATGAGAAATATAATTTACGGTTTAGTGGAAGAAAAATATATTCTCGGTAGAGAAGAACGCACTTCTTACGGCATAGCTGCATATGCCGACTATGAATCCGACGGGACGGTCACTGTTGTGGCGTCGGCACATGACATATCCGGCGACAAACAAGCCGTAGAGCTGTTTGTCGATAAATGCAACAAATTTAAATTGTCGTTGCTGCATTTTGATGACGCTGTGTACGATTTTCTGTCCCGATGAGGATCATTCTTTAAAAGTGCGTTTTGGCCATTTTGCATATTTTTTGCCGAAAAATACAGTTATTATCATTGACAAATACAAATTTTTATGCTATAGTTCATTTGTGAAACGAAAAACAATGTTTCCAAAGCGCAAATGCGAATAGCATTTCCCGCTCAAGACCTCTAAACTCGCACAAGCGCGGTCGCCGCCATGTCGGCAGTCATGCGTTTGTGCGGGTTGTTTATTTTAATATGAATTTTAAATGCAGGAGGTATTAAACTTGAAACTTAACATCGCGATCGTTGACGATGATTTGACTTTCAGAAAGAGCATTGCAACATCTGTTCGGCAATGGGCCGAAAGGTTAGACATCGATGTGACCACAAGCGAATATTCTTCGGCAGAATCATTTTTGTTTGCATATGAAGACAAAAAAGGCTATGATTTGCTTTTGCTGGATATTGAAATGAAAGACATAAACGGCATTGAATTGGCAAAGCACATACGGTGCGAGGATGAAACGATTCAAATTGTTTTTATTACCGGATATCCCGATTATATGTGCTTCGGTTATGATGTTTCTGCGCTCCATTATCTAATCAAACCGATCTCCAATGAAAAGTTGTTCGAAGTTCTTGACCGAGCCTTAAAAAACGCAAGAAAAAACAGCAAACGAGTTATATTTTCCACAGCCGACGGTGAAAAGCTGGTTTTGCTTGAAAGCATCCTTTATGCCGAGTCTTATTCTCACAGCATGCATGTCATAACAACTGACGGTTCTTTTGATATAAGAGCGACCGTATCGTCTTTGCTTAAAATGTTGGGAGACGGTTTTATCAATACTCACAGATCTTATATTGTAAATTTATCTCATATTGTTTTGATTTCAAAAAATGATGTCATATTAGATACCGGCAAAAAAATACCGGTGTCACGCAACGAATTTGAAAAAGTGCATTCCGCTTTTGTAAAGCACAACAAAGGAGAACTCGCATGAGATTGTTTGATGCAATTTTCGGCAGAATAATCGATCGCCGCATTTCGGATTACCAAAATGATTTAATACAAAAACACTGCGAACAAGTAGATAATATATATCGCACAATGCGCGGATGGCGTCATGACTATCACAACCACATACAAGCCATGCTTCTTCTTTGCGAGCAGAATAACATTTTGGAGTTGAAACATTATTTGCTTCAATTAAACGATGATTTAACCACAGTGGATAATACGATCAAAACCGGAAATGTTATGATCGATGCGATATTAAACAGCAAGATTTCGTTAATTAATGCAAAAAACATCCCTCTCTCCGCAAAAGCATCGGTTCCTCAAGAGACCGATCTGTCGGATATAGATCTTTGTGTTATAATCGGAAATTTGCTTGATAACGCAATGGAAGCGTGCGAGGCTCAAAACACAGATGATGAGCGATTTATTCGTATCTATATGGGTGTTATGAAAAAGCAATTATATATATCCGTACAAAACACATTCAGCGGCAAAAAGAAACAAGTCGGTCGGATGCTTTCGACAAAGCGCATAGCCGGTCATGGTTACGGCCTTTCACGCGTTGACGCAATTGTAGAAAGAAACGGCGGATATGTCAACCGTCAAAACGAAGACGGAGTTTTTGCAACTGAAGTTATGTTGCCGCTGCTTAGCAATTCGTGACAATTATCATACCTTTCGCGCCAAAATCAGCACCGAACTCTTAAAATATGTTATATATGTGTTAGAAATAACAAGCGAAATATCAGTGAAAGCGGAAAGAGGCATCTTGTGATTTTTAAGCCTTCAAAATATAATTACTGTTTTAAATGCAATGATGAATTGATGATTGTAAATTTGAAAAAAGGCCTCTCAACATTTTCTGTCGTTACAGGCGATGATATTGAATTTGTTGAAGAACTATTATCTTCGAAAAAAGTCTGTATAGATTGTCCTATCAATAAAGAACGCTGTTTGATAGATAATGGCTTTTTAATACCCAACGATTATGATGAAGATTCCGAAGTTGAGATGCTTCAGATGGATTATATTTATGACAATAGGTTGCAATTGATATTACATGTTACAAAGGATTGCAATTTTCGTTGTAAATATTGCTTTATTGATTTTGAGCATCAAAAAATGGAAGATTTAGTGCAAGGACAAGTAATTACGTACATAAGGAAGAACATTAATAGATACTCAGGTGTTTATGTGAGTTGGTTTGGCGGTGAGCCATTAATGGCAATGGACATTATAACAGAAATGTCCGAAAAAATAATAGAGATATGTAAAAAAGCAAAAAAACCTTATGTTGCAGGAATAACAACAAACGGATATCTTCTCACTCAAAAAAACATCGACAAACTTATTGCAAACAAAGTATACAGTTATTGCATCACATTAGATGGTCTTGAAAATTCGCATGACAATCAGCGTGTATTGTCCGATGGCAATCCAACTTTTGCAAAAATACTAGATAATCTGAAATACATACGTGATGAAACAAAATTTAGGTATCTAAATGTTTGTATAAGGACAAATTTTACTCAAACAATATTAAGTGAAATTAATGAATTCTTGGAGTACTATAATACGGAATTTGCATGCGATCCTAGGTTTTCTGCACTATTTAAACTGGCAAGTGACTGGGGCGGTGAACGAATTGAATCAATTCGAAACGAATTGTTGGAACCGCGTGATTATGAAAAGATTTATGACAGTGTTTTATTGAGCAATGTCAAGCTCAATTTGAATAACATTACCAGTTTATATTTTGGCGGGCTAACTTGTAATGCCGTTCGCAGAAATAAATATACAGTCAGCGCGGATGGTAAGATCGCGAAATGTGATACAGTGTGTGAGGAAACTCAAATCGGATATATAGATTCTGCAGGATGGCATTTTAACCGCTCTAAAGAAGCGCAATGGCTAAATGCATATAAAATGCATGACAGCGAATGCAATACATGCCCTTTCAGTTGTATGTGTTTTCAAGGAGCATGTCCTAAGAAAAAGTTAATCAATCAAAACATCCGGTCTTGTCCAAAACCTATATTTGTAGAGCAGTTGCTGCTCATATACAGAAAAATGATAGAGAGGGACGCAAATGTGTATGAACACAGAAGTTAGAAAAGCCATAATAGAAGAATTGGAAAATTTAGGAATCATCATCGACGATAGTGAAAGCGATGTGGATCTTCTTTCGATTGAAATCGATTCGATTACGTTTATTTCATTTATAGTTGCTTTAGAAGACAGATTTGATATTATTTTCCCCGACGAATATTTAACGATGGATGTTATGAGATCATTGAATGGCTTTTCAGATTTAATATGTGCATTATTGCCGGATAAATAATTATGCGAAAAAGTATACCGTTATCTGCTGAAAGGAGTATTGTATGAAATTATCAAAACCTTATAAAAAAGTCAAGCGCTTTTCAAAGATCAATATGTTAATGATGGATTTGCTTTCATCGACATATGGCGAATGTTCAGGAAATTATACAAAGTGTCCCGGAACCTATAAAGAATGCTCGGGAACTTATTTTAGCTGTTGAGATGCTTATGAAATTAAAAAAGCCGTTTAAAAGTCAAACTTACATTTCTTTTGTGCAATTGTTTTCCATTAGTTTACTTTCAACCTTTGGCGAATGTGGTGGAAACTTTGAAATTTGTCAGCATGATTATGACATTTGTAATGATGACAAAAAGAAATGTTGAATAAAACAAACTAATCGAGTTGCAAAAACGGTATACTTTTATTTTGGAGACACGATGAAAACAAAATACGATGTTGTGATAATCGATTCCGGCGTGAATGAATGCACGGATGAGCAAGGAATCCGTCTTTTATGCAACCATTTTGAAGAATTTCAAAGCATAAAAGAATTTAAAGATGATGTTGGTCACGGCACAGCAGTTTATAACATAATTAAATTACACAATGCTGATGCTCGGTGCTTTCATGTGAAAATATTTGATAAGTACAATAATTGTATTAACGAAAATGTTCTTTTGCACGCTTTAAAATACATTTATGAAAATATTGAATGTAAACTTATAAATATGAGCTTGGGAATCACTGTTTCTTTGCAACGCACAGAATTATACGAAATTTGTCAACGCTTAACAGAAAAAGGTGTGGTGCTCGTTTCTGCATTTGACAATCTTGAGGTCATATCTTATCCGGCTGCTTTCGACAATGTTATTGGAGTTGCTTCGAGTTCGGACTGTACAAGAATAACCGATGTTATATTCATAAATCATCATATTGTAAATGTTTGCGGAAAAGGTGGACTTCAAAGAGTTAAATGGATTACTCCAAAATACATTTTTACGCAAGGAAATAGTTATGCGTGCGCGCATATAACGGGCATTTTATCTAAGTCTTCATGTAATAATACGGGTGAAGCGCTTTTGTATTTGGAAAATATCGCTAAAAAGAAATATGCTCGTAAAAATGATGTAAAGCAATCATATGTGCCCTATATCCCGGAAGGAAGTAAGGCGGCCTTGTTCCCGTTTAATAAGGAGATGCATAGTTTGGTGCGTTTCAGCCATTTGTTGCGTGTTAACATTGTAGATATATATGATGTGCGACAATCGGCCAGAGTTAACGCATCGTCGAACAGTCTGCTTGGTATAACAAATTCTTCAGCTTATACTATAAAGAATATAGAAAATATAAATTGGGATTCTTTTGATATACTTATTTTGGGCCATACAGACGAATTGACAAGAATGCTGGGAAATGCCGAATTGGTTGAACAAATAATACTGCAGGCATATTATAACGGGAAATACATATACAGTTTTGATAATATTTCCGATATTATTGAAAGGCATTCTCTTTCGTTAAAGCAAGTTTATTATCCTAAAACGCTAGAAGAAAACATAGATCGTATGCCACTAGGAATGCTATACAGGCCTTGGGTTCCTATGTTAGGAGTATTTGGAACAACTTCTAAGCAAGGGAAATTCACTCTGCAATTAATATTGCGAGAAAAATTATTAAGAGACGGTTATTGCGTAGGACAAATCGGAACGGAACCGTCGGCATATTTGTATGGTATGGATTTATGCTTTCATTTTGGATATCATTCTACAGCAAATATTTATCGTCAAAACATGGTATGTTATTTAAATTCGGAAATAAATAATATATCTCAAAAAGGAGCGGACATCATCATTTCCGGTTGCCAGTCCGGAAGCGTTACCTATGATTTTGGCAATGTTAATTATTATACATTTTCTCAAAGCGAATTTCTATTAGGAACATTACCTGACGCAATTGTGTTGTGTGTAAATACTTATGACGAAACAGATTATATTAAAAGAACGATTCAATACCTTGAATCTTGTGTCGATTGCAAGGTAATTGCCATTGTTGTATACCCTATGGGGTATAACGATCGATTGGGTCGAAGCAGTCTTGTGCGATTGCCTGATGATGAATTAAATAAAATTGCAAAAACGCTTTCGTGCCAATATAACATTCCGGCATATATATTAGGTGCAGAGCCTGACATGGAAAACTTGTACGCAAATGTAATAACTTTTTTTACTTCTGATTCTGATGCGGAGGTTTCGAAAAATGAAAACGAAAAAGTCTAAATACGGCATGTTCTCCAATATATCATACGCATTGCGTAATATATGGAGATGGGATAAAGGTTTTTATTTGTTCTTTATTCCCAGCATTTTTCTTGCCGTATTGCTGCCGTTGGCAGAAAATTATTTCCCCAAAATATTGATCGATTCGGTGGAAGCAAATCAAAGCATATCAAAGATCATTTTGATAATCGCCGTTTATTTCGGCGGAATGTTGATCGTCACTCTGTTCAACAACTTTTGCGGCAGTCGATTGGGAATGCGAAAATATAAGCTTTCATTGCTTTATCAACACGCGATAACCGAAAAACATATGCGCACAGATTATTCCAACATTGATAATCCCGAAGCCATCACAAAATATCAACACGCAATGAACGATGCTTGTTCGGGTCAATGCGCGCCCGAATTCATTTGGACATCATTGCTGGGGCTTTTTATCAGTTTGCTCGGGATATTCACATACGGTTCGATTATCTCATCGATTTCTCCGCTGATATTATTGCTGCTGTTTTTATCCTCATTCATAGCATATTCGGTCAGCCGTTGGCAAAGGAATTATGTCGAAAAAAACAAAGATAAATGGGTGAATATCGACCGAAAGATAGGCTATTTGCAAAGCTTTTCTCAAAAATTCGACTACGCTAAAGATATACGCATATACGGTATGTTTGATTGGCTGTCGGACATGCTGTCGGGATTTCAAAAAGAACGTTTTGCCTGGACAAAAAAAGAAAGTGCACGCGGACTCGGAGGCGTTTGCATAAACGCCATACTGATGCTTATTCGCAACGGTGCGGCTTATGCGATATTGATTGCCATGGTGCTGAGAAACGAAATCGGAGCAGGCGATTTTGTGTTTTATTTTGGAACAATAACCGGCTTTTCGGCATGGCTGAATGATATTGCGGATAATGTAAACAGTATCGTGCATAAAAGCATCAAGATCGGGTATTACAGAGAGTATTTTGAAATTGAAGAAAAGTACAATCACGGAAAAGGTTGCCCGCTTCCCACAAAGCAGGAACTGCCGGCAGAAATTGAATTTAACAATGTATCGTTCGTTTATCCTTCTTCAGATGGCGAAAAGTATGCTTTAAAAAACATTAATTTAAAAATCAAAAAAGGCGAGAAACTTGCTATTGTAGGTGCTAACGGCGCAGGCAAAACAACACTCGTTAAGTTAATGTGCGGGTTTTATTATCCCACAGAAGGTAATATTAAATTAAACGGTCACCAAATATCCGAATATAATATTGAAGAATACTATTCGATGATTTCGGCAGTATTCCAAGATATATACTTGCTCCCCGTAACTATAGCGGAATTTGTATCATCTTCCGAGGATACAATCGACAGGAACAGAGTAGCAGAGTGTGTATGTATGGCCGGGCTTGAAGATAAAATTAAAACTTTGCCGAACGGGATCGATTCAAGACTTATGAAGGGCGTGTTTGACGATTCGATAGAAATGTCGGGCGGCGAGACACAAAAACTTATGCTTGCACGCGCTCTTTATAAAGATGCACCCGTTATAGTTCTCGATGAACCGACTGCCGCACTTGACCCGTTAGCTGAAAACGAGTTGTACCTTAAATACAACGAATTTACCGCAAATAAGACATCAATATATATTTCTCACAGACTTGCGTCTACGCGGTTCTGCGACAGAATTATCTATTTTGAAAACGGTGAAATCGCAGAAATCGGATCACATGAGGAACTGATGAACCTTGGCGGGAAATATGCATATATGTTTGATGTACAGAGCCATTATTATAAGGAGGACGAGAATGATGCGTAAAACAAATCCTAATATCAGTGCGATCAAACTGCTTAATTCATTTTGCCCGTCATATTTTCCTCTTTTAGTTGCAAAATCCTTTTTTGGTAAGTTATCACCGTATTTTAATTTATATCTTTCTGCCGAAATCGTAAATGAGATAGCAGGTGCCAAAGACAAAAACACGCTTGTTGCCTTAGTCTTGATTACCGTTATCGGAAATTTTGCAATTGCCGTTATCGGCGGCATTTTGAATCGTGCATTTGGGCACAAACAAACTGTTCTCTATCAAAAAGAAGCGGCTTATTATAATCAAAAAACCCTTAAGCTCGATTATGCTGATCTCGAAAATCCAGAGGTTCGTCAATTGCGACGTGGCATTTCGGAATCCGCAATGATCAACGGTCATGGCAAACAATTGCTCTTGTTATCTGTCGGCAGGCTTGTAAACATTACAATAAGCGCGATTTTGGCAGTTATTCTCGGCGCGGAGATGTTTGCCATCTTGTTTGCATCCGGGTTCAGTTGGTATATTATACTCTTTGCAGCTTTGCTTGCAGGTATTGTTATATTCAACGTTCGTTACTCTTTCAGTGTACAGGAAAAACTCGGCAAGTTATCACGTCGTCTTTCGCAAACGATGATCGACGAAAACCGTATCGACGATGCGGTAGATTGCTATAGCATGGGCAAAGATGTTCGCTTATTTCGACAAGACAAACTTATTATGAAGATCAAAAAGTTCTCGTTTGATCTGCATAATAAAGCTTTTGGTGAAAGAGCGACAAAATCGTATGTATTAAACATCCCGCTGTCAATTACTCGAGTATTGCTGGAAACCGTAATTTATATATTTGTCTGTATGTACGCATTGATCGGTGTGTTTGGTGTCGGCAGCATTATAAAGTATATAGGCTTTGTCGACACAATCATCGGATGTATTACGAGTTATTTTGCTGTATTCGGCGATATTAAATATAATACGCCGTTTGTCGAAGACTATCTCGCATATTTCGATATTCCTCAAAAAATGTATCAAGGCACGATTCCTGTGGAAAAGCGGGCATTTTGCGATGACGGCGACAATGACTATGAGATCGAGTTTTGCAATGTATCGTTTAAGTACCCCGGTTCAAATAACTATGCTTTGCGTAATGTGAATATAAAATTCAAAATCGGCGAAAGGCTTGCGGTGGTCGGTATGAACGGTAGCGGAAAAACCACATTTATCAAGCTGCTGTGTCGCCTCTATGATCCCACAGAAGGTACAATACTATTGAACGGAATCGATATACGAAAATACGATTACGATGCATACATGTCGATCTTTTCGGTAGTATTTCAGGATTTTAAACTTTTCTCGTTCTCGCTTGGTGAAAACGTTGCGGCCTGCTCGGATTACGATGAAGCCAAAGTAATCGACTGCTTAAACAAGGTCGGATTTAAAGACCGTATGGAATCAATGACGGACGGCGTGCATACGGCATTATATAAAGACTTTGACGGAAATGGCGTGGAAGTTTCGGGAGGCGAAGCACAAAAAGTCGCTATCGCCCGTGCACTTTACAAAAATGCGCCGTTCATTATACTTGATGAACCGACTGCGGCACTTGATCCCATAGCGGAGTATGAAATTTACAGTCAGTTTAACAGTATTGTGCAAAACAAAACTGTTGTTTATATTTCGCACCGCCTTTCTTCGTGTCGTTTCTGTGATAAGATTGCGGTATTTGACGAGGGAAGCATTGTTCAGACCGGTTCTCACGATAAACTTGTTTTGCAGGAATCGGGTAAATACTTTGAACTTTGGAATGCCCAAGCACAATATTATGTCAATTAAAACTATTAATGTATCCCAAGTTCCTGTGTTTTGAGACGGCCATGTTGCCGAATACGGTACTCATGCCGAACTTTACGCCAAGGGCGGCATCTACACCA
>CAZWJM010000033.1:0-15183 GCA_964634435.1 uncultured Oscillospiraceae bacterium
CGCTGATAAAAAAACCTCCGTAGTACGGGATGTACTGCGGAGGTATAATTATGCCGTGAGCCCTGATGAACTGCCCTAATTGCTTGACTTTGGCGGGCGGACACTGTATATTTAGAATGTTAAGAAATAGAGAGTGAAAGGTAAACAACACATGGAGAACAACTCGCTGCACAAGCGCGACGGCTTCCGAAGCCGCAGCGGATTTATCATTGCCTGCATCGGCTCGGCAGTCGGCATGGGCAATATTTGGCGCTTCCCGATGCTCGTGTCGACATGGGGCGGCCTGACGTTTTTGCTTCCGTACTTCCTTTTCGTCCTGCTCATAGGCTCGACCGGCGTCATCGAGGAGTTCGCCCTCGGCAGAGCCGGCGGCGCGGGCCCCATGGGCTCGTTCGGCCTGTGCACGGAGCTGAGATACGGCAAGCGCAAGATCGGTGAGCGCATCGGATACATCCCCATCCTTGGCTCGCTCGCCCTCGCGATCGGTTACACCTGCGTAATGGGCTGGATATTCAAATACAGCTTCATGTCCTTCTCGGGCGACCTGTTCGGCATGGGTCAGGATATGGACGCCATCGTCGGCACCTTCAACGCAACTGCAAGCGCATGGGGCGCAAACGTCTGGATCGTCGTCGCCATCATCATAAGCTTTGCCATCATGTCCTTCGGTATCGCAGGCGGCATCGAAAAGGCAAACAAGTTCATGATGCCCATCCTGTTCGTGCTGTTTCTCGCACTGGGCATTTACATCGCAATCCTGCCCGGCTCCGCCGATGGCTACAGCTATATATTCACGATTAACCCCAAGGGTCTTGCAGACCCCAAGCTGTGGATATACGCCTTCGGTCAGGCGTTCTTCTCGCTGTCTGTCGCGGGCAACGGCAGCGTCATTTACGGCTCGTACCTGAGCAAGGATGAGTGCATCCCGTCCTCGGCGCGCAATGTCGCAATATTCGACACGATGGCGGCGCTGCTCGCGTCCTTCGTCATCATCCCCGCCATGGCTACCGGCGGCGCTCAGCTCGACTCCGGCGGCCCGGGACTCATGTTCATCTACCTCGTCAACGTCATAAACGGCATGGCAGGCGGCAGAATCGTCGGCATCGTGTTCTTCATCTGCGTGCTGTTTGCGGGTCTGACCTCGATAATAAACCTCTACGAAGCTCCGGTCGCGTTTTTGCAGGAGAAGTTTAAGCTCAAGCGCGTGCCGGCAACGGCCGTCATCCACGTCATCGGCTGCGCCATTGCGCTGTGCATACAGGCCATCGTGTCCGAGTGGATGGATGTCGTCTCGATATACATCTGCCCGCTGGGTGCGCTCATCGCGGCCATCATGTTCTTCTGGATCGGCGGCAAGAAGTTTGCGCTTGAGAGCGTCAACCTCGGCGCGCGCAAGCCCATCGGCAAGTGGTTCTACCCCCTGGGCAAATACGTCTACTGCGCAAGCGCGCTCGTAGCGCTCATCGCCGGCGCAGCCCTCGGCGGCATCGGCTGATGTAAGAGGCATCATAATGATTAAAAAGGCAAGGTCATTTGACCTTGCCTTTTTGCTGCAACTTGCGTCTGCGCACTTCATATCATATACCGAGGTGATGGTATGAAGATCTACATTGTGCAGCGGGGCGAGAGCCTATACTCCATTGCGAAGAACCATGGGGTGAGCGTGCAGGAGCTGGTGGAGCTCAACGAGATAGCCGACCCTGCGCGGCTCACGGTCGGTCGGGCGATAATTATCCCGAACGGCGCGCGGCCGCAGGGCGAGACGGAGGTGAACGCCTACGCCTACCCCGGCATAAGCTCGGCCCGGCTTGAGGCCGTTTTGCCGCAGCTTACATATCTGTGTCCGTTTTCGTGGCACATCGACGCCGAGGGCGGCCTGACACCGATGGAGGACGAACGGCTCATCACCGCGGCCTGGCAGCAGAGCTGTGCGCCGCTTCTGACGCTCACGAATCTCGGCTTGAACGGCGGCTTTTCAAGCGATATCGCCCACAGCATACTCATCCCCGGCGCGGCGCAGGACGCGCTTTTGCAAAACACCCTGTCCGTTCTGCGCTCGCGCGGCTATTACGGCGTGAACCTCAACATCGAATACGTCCAGCCGTTTGACCGGGAGGGCTACAACGCGCTTCTGCGCCGCATGTCTGAGGTGCTGCACGCAAACGGCTACATGCTCACGAGCGCCATCGCGCCGAAAACGGGCGACGAGCAGCACGGCATATTGTACACCGCGCACGATTACGAGGCGCACGGGCAATACTGCGACAGGGTGGTCATCATGACCTACGAGTGGGGCTACAGCTACTCTGCGCCGCGCGCCGTGTCGCCGGTGAACGAAATGCGGCGGGTCATTGAATACGCGGTGACGAAAATGCCGCCGGGGAAGATACTCCTCGGCTTTTCAAACTACGGCTACGACTGGACGCTGCCCATAAAACAGGGGCGGCCGGCGCGAGCCATATCAAACGCCGCTGCGGCAGAGCTTGCCGACTCCGTTTTCGCGCAGATAAGGTTTGATGCTGCAGCTCAGGCGCCGTATTTTAACTACACAGACCCCGATGGCGCGCGCCACGAGGTGTGGTTCGAGGATGCCCGAAGCGTCGCCGCGCGGCTCAGGCTCGTTTCCGAATACGGCCTTGCGGGGATTAGCATATGGACGGCGAATATGCGAAGCCGCGCACTTTTTGCGGTGCTCGGCTCGACGTATCTGACGGAGAAAATAGTATAAAAAACTGCGGATGCAAAAGCATCCGCAGTTTATATTTAAAATTACAGTCTTTCGGATATGACCTGCGCGACCTTGACGCCGGAGGCGGCCGCCTGAGCAAGGCCGCGGGTTATGCCCGCGCCGTCGCCGATGGCGAAGAAGTTTGAAAACTTCGTCTCGAGGTCGCCGGAAAGCTCAAGACGGGAGGAGTAGAACTTGACCTCCGCGCCGTAGAGCAGCGTGTCATAGTTTGCAGTGCCCGGAGCGATCTTATCCAGGGCGTAGATCATTTCGATAATGTCGTCAAGCTGCCTCTTCGGCAGGGCAAGGCTCAGATCGCCGGGGACAGCCGCCGTCAGCGTCGGGCGGGTGTACGACTGGGCGAGCCTGTGCTCATTGGTGCGCACGCCCTTGACAAGGTCGCCGAAGCGCTGAACGAGAACGCCGCCGGAGAGCATGTTGCTGAGCGAGGCGATGTGCTTGCCGTAGCGGTAGGGCTGGTCGAAGGGCTCGGTGAAGCGGTTGGATACCAGGAGCGCGAAGTTCGTGTTTGCGCTGCGCAGGGCGGGGTCGGAGTAGGAATGGCCGTTGACGGTGTTTATGCCCTCGACGTTTTCCGCGACGACGTGGCCATAGGGATTCATACAGAAGGTACGCACCTTATCGCCATACTGCTTGGTGCGGTAGATGAGCTTGGACTCGTACACGACATCGGTGATGTGCTCAAACACCGTTGCGGGAAGCTCAACGCGCACGCCGACGTCGACCTGGTTGTTTATGAGCTTGACGCCAAGCTTCTTGCACTGGGTCGAGAACCACTCCGCTCCGCTTCTGCCGGGGGCCACGATGAGGTACTTGCAGTCGATGGTGTCGCCGGACTTGAGGTTGAGGGTGTAGCCCTCGTCGCCCTTGCGGTCAATGTCACAGACCTCTGTGCGGAAGCGGTATTCGATGACCTTGCGCAGATCCTCGTACATGTTCTGCAGAATGCGCAGATTGTTTTCCGTTCCGAGGTGCTTTACCTTGGCCTGCAGCAGGTGCAGGTCGTACTTGAGCGCCTCACGCTCAAGGGCGCGGGCCTCGGGAGTATCGGTCGAGAAGGTCTTGTCGGTCGCGCCGTACTTCATGTTGACGGTGTCGACATAGTTAATAAGCTCCATGACCTCATCATCATCCATGAAATCGGTCAGCCAGCCGCCGAACTGGGTCGTGAAGTTATACTTGCCGTCGGAGAAAGCACCCGCGCCGCCGAAGCCGCACATCGTGTCGCACACGCTGCAATGGATGCATTCCTTGACCTTTCCCGCGACGATGGGGCAGTGACGTGAGTAAATATCGCCGCCCTGGTCGAGCACGCAGATCTTCAGCTCCGGATGGCGGGAGATAAGCTCGTAGCCGGCGAAAATACCCGCTGTGCCGCAGCCGATTATAGCAACATCGTATCTGTTATTCATGTTCATTGCCCCTTTATAATTCATACCTTAATTTATTAAGACCAAAACGGCCCTTGGTATTATACGGATTCAACGCAGCGCAGTAATTAATAAACTGTAAACTTTGTGCGAAAAACCTCAATTTCCATACACTTGCGCCGCCGTATGTCGCTTTGTCGGCTTGACGAAAGCGATAAATCGATTAAAATATCCTATAAAATTAATCTTACTTTGTACGGAGGGATAATGTGAAGCTGCTGTACGCGCTGCTGTATATAGCGGCGTTGGGTATTGCCTCGCACTTTGTCGGCCAGGCGCTGCCGAGGGCGCACTTTTCGCCCGAGCGCTTTCCATACAGGGCCTATGGCTGGGAAAACGGCGGCAAGGTGTATGAAAAGCTGGGCATAAAGCACTGGAAGGACAAGCTGCCGGATATGAGCCGCATCATGCCCGATATGGTCAAAAAGCGCATGACGTCGGATGCCGACGCACTCATTGCCGAGACCTGTGTTGCCGAAATGATTCATGCCTGCCTCATGCTGCTGTCGCTTGGCATTTTCGCCTTTTGGCGCGGTGCGTGGGCGTGGGTATTCTGGCTTGTGTACAACATTTTCGGCAATGTTCCGTTTATCCTTATCCAGAGGTACAATCGACCGAGGCTCGTTAAGCTTGCCTCGCGCAGAAAAAGGAGGACGCAGGAAGCGTGAAGGTTTTGATATTAAGCTGCAACACCGGCGGCGGGCACAACAGTGCAGCCTCGGCCTTGTGCGAATATTTTGAGAAAATGGGCGATGAGTGCGACATTGTAAACGCTCTTGACTTTCTGCCCAAGGCCCGCGCGGAGCTTATAAGCCGCGGGCATGTGCTTGCATATAAATACACGCCCAAGCTCTACGGCGCGGGCTACCGCATAAGCGAAAAGCTCCCGCAGAGCCATCTTTACGAGCAGAACGCCAAGGGCGCGGATGAATTGTGCAAGGTGCTGTTTTCGGGAAGCTACGATGTTGTTATAAGCGTGCACATATTTGCCGCCATGATGATGACGGAGCTGCGCATAAACCGTGAGGTGAGCATACCGAGCTTTTTCATCGCGACCGATTACACCTGCAGCCCCGGTGTGTCCGAGCTTGACGCGGACAGGTTCTTTATCCCGCATGAGAAGCTGCGCGGGGAGTTTGCCTCTCAGGGCGTTCCCGAAAATAAAATTGTCGCCTCCGGCATCCCCGTGCGTGAGGAATTTTGCCGCCGAAGTGAAAAGCTTGCCGCGCGCCGCGCCCTCGGCATGAGCGAGGCGGGCAGAGTTCTGCTTTTGTGCTGCGGAAGCATGGGCTGCGGCCCGATACGCAGCATCGCCCTGCGCCTTGGCGAGGTCATGGACGCAGACGACAGCCTTGTCATCGTCTGCGGCAGCAACCGCCAGCTTGAAAAGGATCTGCAATTTCTCACAGGCGACGATATCCGCATAAAGATCTGCGGGTATACGGACAAAATGAGCCTTTACATGGACGCGGCGGACATCATGATAACCAAGGCCGGCGGCCTGAGCAGCACGGAGGCTATCATGAAGCGCCTGCCGATACTGTTTATTGACGCAGTGCCGGGCGTTGAAAGCCGCAATATTGAGTTCATGACAGGAAACTCCTACGCGCTCGTTGCCGATACTGCGTCGGGCATGGCAAGCCTTGTCGAGACCTGCTTGAGCGGCGCTGTCGACCCCATGGAGATGGTGCGCCGTCGCGAGGATGATTTCCCGTTCGAGGCGGCAAAAACGGTGTACGACACTGTGAAGGCCGAATACCGGCGCTTTGACGCTGAGCGCTCGAATGTAAAAGCCGAGCCTGCCCCGAGGATAAGCCGTGCGATGCCGAAAGAGGAAAAGCAGCTTATGCTCATCATTAACCCCGTTGCGGGCAAGGGTGAGATAATGCGCAGCCTCACCGAGGTCACGGGCGTATTCATGGATGCGGGCTATCGCGTGAGCTTTTACCCGACGCGCGCTCAGGGCGATGCGACGGAGTACGTCATGGCCTACGGCGCGGATTACGATATGATCTGCTGCTCCGGCGGCGACGGAACGGTAAACGAGGTGATAAGCGGCCTTGTAAAGGCAGGGCTCGATATCCCACTCGGCTACATGCCCGCGGGCAGCACGAACGATTTTGCCGAGTTCCACGGCCTAAGCTCCGACCCCGTCGAGGCCGCAAAGCGCATAGTCTCCGGCACGGAGCACCGCGTGGATGTCGGGCATTTGGGCGATAAGAATTTCGTTAACGCCGCGGACTTCGGCGCGTTCACCTGGCTTCCGTACACAACACCGCAGAGACTTAAAAATAAGCTCGGCTTTTACGCATATGTGCTCGACGGCATAAAGGATCTTGCAAAGCTCCAAAGCGAGCATCTGCGCGTCACGATAAACGGTCAGACGCAGGAGGGTGAATTTATCTTCGGCGTTGTGGCCTCGTCCTCGGCGCTTGCCGGTGCGCTCGATTTCTTCGGGCAAAAGGCCGTTGCCGATGACGGGCTGTTCGAGGTGCTGCTTATCCGCCGTCCGGCCTCGCCCATGGAGCTTCAGGCGACCATTGCCGCCCTGCGCGAGCAGAACCTCGATAACGAGCTTATAACCTTCCGCCGCACGGACAGGATACAGATTGAATGCATGAAAAAGCTTGCATGGGCGCTCGACGGCGAAAAGTGCGTGGGTGCATCCGAGCACGCTATTGAAATGCTTCCAAGAAGAGTGAGGATAGTATATTGACAAAGCTAAAAGACATAAGCCTCATCGCCCTTGACCTTGACGATACGACGCTCAGGAGCGATGCAAGCCTTGCACCGGAAACGCGCGAGGCGATACAGCGGGCGATAAGCGCGGGGATAGACGTCGTCATCGCCTCGGGCAGAGCCTTCCGCTCGCTTCCCCAAAGCGTTACGGGCATCCCCGGCATAAAATACGCCATCACCTCAAACGGCGCGGCCATTGAGCGCGTGCCTTCGGGCGAGAGGATAGTGAGCCTCGTGCTCGAGCGCGAAACGGTCGCGGCTGTGCTCCGGCTTTTCGGAGACGAGCTTTTGGAGTGCTTTATCGAGGGGCAGGCCTACTGCGATGCGCGCTATCTTGCCGACCCCATGCGCTTTGGCTGCTCGGCAGCGTACGTCGACTATGTGCTCACAACGCGCCTTGCGGTCGATGACATGCCCGCATTTATTGCCGAAAACGCGCACAGGCTCGACAGCATCGACGTTCTGGGCAAAAACCCCGAGCACAAAATGCAGCTTTGGGACAGGGCGCTGGAGCTTGAAAACGCCTACATCACAAGCTCGGGCGCGCGGCATATCGAGATATCGGCGGCAGGCTCGGGCAAGGGCGCGGCTCTGCGGCGCTTGTGCGATATCCTCGGCGTTACCGCCGGCGAGGTCGCGGCCTTCGGAAACGGCGAAAACGACGCGGATATGCTCGTCTTTGCCGGGTTTGGCGTCGCCGTGGGCAACGCAGTCGACGGCTGCAAGGCGGCAGCAGACTTCGTGTGCCAGACGAATAACGACTTCGGCGTTGCAAAAACGATAGACATGATCTTGGGAGAAAAAACATGATACGACAGGCTCAGCACACGGATATTGACGCAATCGAGGCCATATACGGCCGCATCCACGATGAAATTGACAGCGGCAGGGCGAGCATTGGCTGGATACGGGACGTCTACCCCGTGCGGGAGACGGCGCAGGCGGCGCTTTCGCGGCACGATCTGTTCGTCCTGGACGAGGATGGCCAAATCAAAGCCGCCGCTATCATAAACAAGACGCAGGTGGACGTGTACGAGGGCGCAGGCTGGCTGTATGAGGCAGGCCCCGACGAGGTCTGCGTTCTGCACACGCTCACCGTTGACCCGCTGTTTGCAGGTCAGGGGATAGGCACGAGATTTGTGCGCTTTTATGAAAATTACGCGCGCTCAACAGGCTGCACGGTGCTGCGGATAGACACCAATGAAATTAACTCCGCCGCGCGCAGTTTGTATGCCCGCCTCGGCTACCGCGAGGCCGATATAGTTCCATGCGTGTTTAACGGCATACCCAATGTGCAGCTCGTGCTGCTTGAAAAAAAACTATAAAAAAACGGAGCGAAGCTCCGTTTTTTTAATTATTGCGTTCCTTATACATTTTTGCCGCCATGCTCATGGGTATGAGCGCGAGGGCAGAGACAATGGCCGCAGCGATGAACAGCTCGTTTACCGGCAGATAGCCCTCTGCTATCTGCGTTATGTCATAGCCCATCTGCGTGGCCTTTTCGGCTGTGACGAAAATGAGGCTTCCGTTGTCGACGACCTGGTATACCTTTTCGCCGAAGGCGCGGCATATGGGGTCAGCCAGCAGGGGGCCTGCTATCATCGGGAAGAATACGAAGAACATTATCCTTATGCCCTCAAACTGGCCGCGATGCTCCTCGGGATACAGGCGCTTCATCCACACCGTCATCGACTGCATGAACACGACATACCCCACGCCCACGAGGATGATGCCGACGTAGCAGGGCCAGTTTGCCGCGATGTTCAGCGCGTTTGAAATGTCAAAGCTGCCGGACATGGGGCCGACGACAAAGTAAACGAAAAGGCAGCCGAGGATGCTCAGTATCGTCGCAAATGCCGCGACCGAGGGCACTTTTTTGTTGTTTATTATCTTAATAAACGGCAGGCTCACCAGCACCGCCAGCACCAGCGGTATGCCGAGGATGAGGCTGGGGTCGGAAAAGCCGAGGGTGTAGTTCATCCAGTTCATGATGTGGATGAAATAGCAATTGTAGCCGATGAAAAATACGCACAGCGTGAGGAAGACAAGCGCAAGCTCTTTGTTTGCGATAAAGCGCTTAAAATTAAAGGTCGAGGCAAACTGATGCCAAAAGCCGCCGTCGCGCACGGGCTTTAGTGTGGGCGCGTCTTTTAGCAGGAATATGGAGGCTATGCCGACGAGGATGGTGATGCCGCCGGCGACAGAGAAGAATATGATGTAGCCCGCCTGGGGATTTGCCTCTGTTGCAAGGCCGGAGACGAACATGCCGCCGACGAGAGTTCCGACAAGCGTGCCTATGACGGGCAGCGTCGCCGCAACAGCGCCTATCTGACCGGAGTTTGAGTCATCCATCATGTCGGCATACCAGGCGTTGTAGCCAGCGTCGTTTGCCATCGAGCCGAAGAAGCTCATGATGGTGTCGGCCGCGACGATGGTGACGCCGATGAGCATCACGTCGTTATATATGCCGTCGCGCAGGTAGTGCGTCATGCCGAAGGCGATGGTGAACACGCCCCACAGGATAGAGCCCCATGCGATGAGCTTTTTTCGCGAGCCGATGCGGTCGGAAAGCGTTCCGAAAAACAGCGCCGAGAAGGTCGAGGCCGTTGCCGAGCATATGGTCATTGCCGTGACAACGCCAAGCTGCGCGCCGAAGTCGGAATACAGGAAATTTGCAAACCAGTTGTTTTCGATGACCCACGCTATCTGCGCGGAAAAGCCGATGACCAGCAGCAGCGTCCAGTTAAGTGCGCCGATGCCCTTTTTGGGCGATGCGTTAGCGTTTCCCATTTCTGTTTCTCCCTATTATTTGTGCTTATTTATAAAGTCCTTGACTGCGTTTTGATACTCCTGCTTTGCGCACATGTAGCTTGCCGCGTGCCCCGCACCGGGGACGATGATAAGCTGCTTTTCGCTTGCGCAGGCGTCGAATATCTGCCGCGCGGTAGCCTCGGGAACGTAGCGGTCGGAGTCACCGCAGATGTACAGCAGCGGAATTTCCGTCACGCTCACGCTGCGGGCAGAGCTTGTTTCCGTAAAGCTGTATCCGGCCTTGAGCAGATTGACATACTCGAAGATATCGACAAAGGGCTTGCCCGGAATGTGGTACAATTCGTATGACAGACGGCGAAACAGCGGGTCGAGCATGTCATAGCCGCAGTCGGCAATTATGCCGCGCACGCTCTTTGCCAGGTCTAAGTCCGCGCTTTGCAGGACGCTTGCCGCGCCCATGGACATGCCGTGCAGGAAAATGACGTTGTCGGGGAAAAGCTCGGCGGCTTTCTCCGTCCATTTTACGACGTCGTATCTGTCAAGTGCGCCGAAGCCTATGTATTCGCCCTCGCTTTTGCCGTGCGCGCGCATGTGGACGTACATGAGGTCGTACCCCAGCTCGCTGTAGAAATCATACATCGCGGCAAAGTCGCACGCGGGCTCGGACTTATAGCCGTGGAAGAACATGACCGTCACGCCCGTGCCGCGTCCGCGCAGAAGGTCAGCGCGCAGGATAAGCCCGTCCTCGGCCGTTATCTCCACCTCCTCAAACGGAAGGAGCCTGAACGGAGCAAAATGCGGAATGTTGTGATCCCAGAGAGCTTCACCGGTCGGCTCGAGCAGCGACGAGGACGACGCGCCCGTCTCCGGCGTCGGGAAATTATCCTGCCGATAGATAAGCGAGCGCTCGTATTTCATGCCAATGGCGTAGGCCAGCGCTATGATAACGCAGATTATTACGAGAACGATAAAAACAGTTGTCATTGATATCACCGCAAGATATTTTATTACAATTGCGACAAAATTGGAAGAGATAATATTGAACAACTCAAAATTATATATTATAATTCTCTTATAAGAACTAAGAACAGGAGAAGAACCATGGAAAAGTCAAAGGTATATTTTATAGATTCCATAAGCCCCGAAAACGTCGTACGCGCATTTGACGCACTGGGGGTAAAGCTCGGCGGCAACATCGCCGTGAAGCTCCACAGCGGCGAGCCGGGAAATCAGAACTTCCTGCGTCCGGCGTTCATGAAGCCTGCCGTTGAGCACGTCGGCGGAACGATAGTCGAGTGCAACACGGCATACGACGGCGGCCGCGATACGACTGAGGCACACAAAAAGACCATGCAGCTTCACGGCTGGGTGGAGATAGCGGATGTGGACATTATGGACGCCGAGGGCGATATGGAGATCCCCGTTGTCGGCGGCAAGCATCTTGAGAAAAACTATGTCGGCAAGACCTTCCCGGAGTATGATTCCATGCTCGTTTTGTCCCACTTCAAGGGTCATCCCTCGGGCGGCTTTGGCGGCGCGCTCAAGAATATCTCCATCGGCATTGCTTCAAGCTACGGCAAGAAGTACATCCACGGCGTAAAGGAGATAGAAAACTTCTGGCACGCAGACCATGACAGCTTCCTTGAGTGCATGGCAGACGCCGCAAAGAGCATTGTTGACCACTTCGACGGGAAGATCGCCTATGTGAATATTATGTGCAACATGTCCGTCGACTGCGACTGCTGCGCCGTTGCAAAGGACCCCACCATCGGCGATATCGGCATCCTCTCCTCGCTCGACCCCGTTGCGCTCGACCAGGCCTGCGTCGACCTCGTGTACGCAAGCGATGACCCCGGCAAGGCTGATCTTATAAAGCGTATCGAATCCCGCAACGGCGTCCACACCATCGAGGCCGCCGCAGCTATCGGCGTCGGAAGCCGCGAATACGAGCTTATCAAGCTGTGAAAAAGCTTGTCATAGGCATCCTTGCCCATGTTGACGCGGGCAAAACGACCCTGTCCGAAGCGCTGCTTTATTTAAGCGGAAGCATACGCAGGCTCGGCAGGGTCGACCACCGCAACACTGCGCTCGATAACGCGAGTATCGAACGCGAACGCGGAATAACCGTATTTTCAAAACAGGCACAGCTCCGTACAGACAATATGGAGCTGTGTCTGCTTGACACGCCCGGACACGCTGACCTCACCGCCGAGGCCGAGCGCACCATGGGCGTGCTCGACTGCGCCCTGCTCGTCATATCCGGAACCGACGGCGTTCAGGCGCACACGGAATCGCTCTGGCGCGGGCTTAAAAAGCACCGCGTGCCGACGATAATTTTCGCAACGAAAATGGATCTGACGGGTGCCGACAGGGAAAACATCCTCAAAGACCTGCGCGAGCGCCTTTCGGAAAACTGCTTTGATATTCAGGATAACAGCGAGGATACGCGCGAGGGCATCGCCATGTGCGATGAGGAGCTGTTTGAAAAATTCGCCTCGGGCGGCGACATTGAGGATAACGACCTTTCACGCCTTATAGCGGAGCGAAAAATATTCCCCGTGCTCTACGGCTCGGGGCTCAAGCTCGACGGTGTGTCGGAGCTGCTGGAGTTTATAGAAAAATACATACCCGAACCTGCGCGCGGCGAGCAGTTCTGTGCAAAGGTGTATAAGATCATGCGCGACGCGCGCGACAGGCGCCTTAGCTGCATGAAAATAACCGGCGGCACGCTGCGCAATCGCGACAGTGTAAACGGTCAGACCGTAACTGAGCTGCGCGTTTATTCCGGCGCGGGCTATGAGGCCGTGCAGGAGGCCGGAGCCGGCAGCGTCGTCGCCGTAGCCGGGCTTGACGATACCTATGCGGGTCAGGGCCTCGGCTTTGAGCGCGACAGTGAGGATACAGGCACGGAGGCCGTGCTGACATATAAAATTGAGCTTCCCGCGGGTGTGGACGCTGTTACGGCGCTTGCAAAGCTACGGCAGCTTGAGGATGAGGACCCGCAGCTTCATATAGAGTGGAACGACAGATTAAAAGAAATAAGCGTGCGCATAATGGGCAGGGTGCAGACTGAGGTGCTTACCCAGCTCATACGCGAACGCTTTGATATGGAAGTGAAGATAAGCCTCGGCGGCATTGCGTATAAGGAGACCATCGCTTCTCCCGTGCACGGCGTCGGCCATTTTGAGCCTCTGCGCCATTATGCCGAGGTGCATCTGCTCATTGAGCCTGCCGAGCGCGGCGCGGGCGTGAGCTTTGAAAGCCGCTGCCCAACCGATGACCTTGACCGCAACTGGCAGAGCCTTATCATGACAAACCTTGCCGAAAGGCAGCATCTCGGCGTGCTCACAGGCTCGCCGCTGACGGATGTTAAGATAAGCCTCATCGCAGGTCGTGCGCATGTCAAGCACACCGAGGGCGGCGACTTCCGCGAGGCGGTCTACCGCGCGGTGCGCCATGGCCTTATGAAGGCCGAGAGCGTGCTGCTTGAGCCGTGGTATGAGTTCAGGCTTGAAGTGCCGCCCGAGCAGATAGGCCGCGCGATAAGCGATGTGCGCGCAATGAGCGGGCAGTTTGACACCGAGGGCAGCAGCGTGGTGTTCGGCCGCGCGCCTGTGTCGGAAATGAACGGCTATGCCGAAACGCTTGCCTCCTACACCTCCGGCAAGGGTCGCCTGAGCTGCACCCTGGCCGGCTACTGGCCCTGCCATAACGCGCAGCAGGTAATTGAAAGCATCGGCTACAGCGCCGAGGCGGATGTTGGCAATACGGCAGACTCCGTGTTCTGCTCGCACGGAGCGGGCACGGTCGTAAACTGGCGCGAGGTCGAAAGCTATATGCATTTAAGTCCCGATATAATGCGGGATAAAAGCGCCGATACGCCGCCGCGCCGCCGGTATTTCTCCATCGACGATGCCGAGCTTGAGGCGATAATGGAGCGCGAGTTTGGCCCCGTGCGCCGCCGGCAGTATACGCGCCCTGTGCAGGCAGAGCAGTCAAGCTATGTCGTTGCGCCGTCAAAGCGCGAGTACGTCATCGTCGACGGGTATAACTTCATTTTCGGCATACCCGAGCTCAAGGAGCTTTCCGAGGGCTCGCTGTCGCTTGCGCGCGAGCGCCTGTCGGATGTTCTGCGCAGCTACCGTGCCATGCGCGACTGCGAGCTCGTGCTCGTGTTCGACGGCTACCGCGTCGCCGGAAACGTCGGCGAGCGCGAGACTGAGGGCATCCGCACGGTGTACACAAAGGAAAACGAGACGGCGGACATGTATATCGAAAAGCTTGCAAACGATATCGGCAAGAACTATTCTGTAAAGGTCGTCACGAACGATTCGCTCATCCGCCTGTCGGCCATGCGTTCGGGCGTTCTGCGCATGTCGGTCAAGGAATTTGCCGACGAGCTCGACGGCGTTATGACTAAGATCGCGGAGTATATTGATGGAAAACGATGAACTTATCCGGCGCGCGGAGGATCTCAGCCGCCGATGCGAAAAAACGACTTCGGTGACCCACACGGCGTTTTTGACGCCTGCCGAGCAGTTTGCGCTCGCGTCCTGGGCGAAAAATATCGACTGCAAAATGCTCTTTGTCGGCGGCGCGGCTGAAGCTGAGCGCCGCGCGGCGTTTTTCCTGCCGTTTTATATGGAGGAGGACGAGCTTGCGGCCGATGAGTATATCGCCGCGATTAAATGCACGGCGCATTTCGGCGAGCCGACGCACCGCGACTATATGGGCGCCGTCCTCGGCCTCGGCATAAAGCGCGAGTGGCTGGGCGATATCTGGATAAGCGGCCCTACGGCGCAGATATTTGTCCTCAAAAGCGTCGAGCGGCATATCCTCGACGGGCTGGACAAGGTCGGGCGGTATGGCGTCAAGCCTGCGCCGATGCAGCTTTGCGAGGTCAAAGCACCCGAGCGGCGGGTGAAAAAGCTCACGTTTTCGGTCAAGAGCATGCGCTTTGACGCGGTGGTGGCGGGCATGTTCGGCCTGTCGCGCACCTCGGCAGTCTCGGCCATCGCGGAAGGGGCCGCAAGCTTAAATTACAGCCCCTGCCTTAAAAACGACGCCGTTGTCTCCGAGGGCGACATCATATCCCTGCGTGGCCACGGCAAGGGCACAGTCGCCTCCCTCGGCGGCACCAGCCGCAAAGGCCGCCTGTTCGTAAGCGTGGAAATACTTTTATAAAACCAAAAAAATCAAAACTCTCTGCTGAGCAAATGCCCGGCAGAGAGTTTGTTGTTTATACCTCACGTCGGCAGGTGATGCCGGTTAGGGTTTGGCCGGAGCCGCAGGTGTAGGGAACAGAGGCGGTCGGGTGGAAGCCGAGCTTTGCAAGCACGCGGGCTGAGGCGGTATTTTCGGCAGCGTAGGTGGTGCGAAACTCGGTTATCCCGAGGCTTTCTGCGCCGAAAGCTATTGCAGCGCGCATGGCCTCGACCGTGATGCCGTGCCCCCAAAACGCACGGCCGAGATTGTACGACAGATCCCAGTGCC
>CAZWJM010000034.1:0-13950 GCA_964634435.1 uncultured Oscillospiraceae bacterium
GCGGCCTCGATGGCGGCGGCAACCTCGGCCTCGCGGCCGTCGATGATGCCGGAGGCGATGAACACGGCGCCGTCTGCCATGAACGTGCCGACGTGTGGCGCAAGCGGGATTATGACGTCGGAGACGATGTTGGCAAGCACCACATCGTAGCCCGTGCCGAGGCTGCGCCTGAGCGACGCATCGCCGATTATATCGCCGGCAAACACCTGAAGCTTATCGCCGCCTATGCCGTTGAGCGCGGAGTTTTCCATAACCGTTTCGGGGGCTTTGGGGTCGATATCGCAGGCGACGCAGCCGTCACAGCCAAGGACGAGCGCGCCGATGCCGAGGATACCGCTGCCGCAGCCAAGATCGAGCGCACGCTTGCCCGCTCCGGCATAGCCTTCAAGCTCGGCAAGGCACATGCGCGTCGTCGCGTGGGCGCCGGTGCCGAACAGCAGACCGGGATCAAGGCGCAGAGGCAGCCTTCCGCCAAGCTCGCAATCGATCCACTCCGGCACGACGAGGAGCTTTTCGCCGATCTCGAGGGGCTGGTAGTATTCCTTCCAGTTATTCTCCCAGTCGGCGTCGCATACGGGCGCCGTCGTTATCTCAAACTCCGCGCTTATGCGCGCAAGCAGCGCACGGCCGTCGTCATTATCCTCAACATAGCACTTGACGCGCGAGACGCCCCTGTAGCTGTCCTCCAGGGCATCGTCGACATAGTCCCAGTACTGGCGGTTATTTTCGAGAAAGCTTTTGAAATCCTCCTCGTTTTCGATGACAAAGCCGCCGGCACCCAGCGCGGTCAGCCTGTCGCACACATCATCGGTATTCCTGCATTCTATCGTTATTTCTGTATAATTCATTCTGTCTCCGTAAAACTGCCCCGCAAAGCGGGGCAGTTTAATAATGTTTATTTTATTCCGCGTCGTCGCTTATCAGACCGTAGCCGCCGTTTTTGCGGCGATAGACAACTGAGATGACGCCGTCCTCCTGCTCGTTGCGGAACACGAAGAACTCATGCTCCAGCAGATTCATCTGCAGGATGGCCTCCTCGGGCGACATGGGCTTGATGGGGAAGCGCTTGCTGCGCATGATCTTGAACTCCTCATCCTCCTCGTCGTCACCGGGGACAAACGCGGGCCTTGTTTCCTTCTCGAGCGCGCCCTCTCTCAGGCGCTTGGCGAGACGGGTTTTGTTCTTGCGGATCTGGCGTTCGATGGCGGCGACGCCGGAATCGATCGAGGCATACATGTCATTTGTAAGCTCGCTGGCCCTGTAATACAGGCCGTTGTTCGAGACCGTTATCTCTGCCAGGAACCTGCCGCGCTCCATGCTGAAGGTGATATTTGCGCTGCTTTCGGTCTTAAAGAAGCGGTCGAGCTTGCCTACCTTTCGCTCAGCGTAAGCTCTGAGCTCTTCGGAGGTGCCCATCTTTTTTTCGGTAAACGTAAATTTCATAATGCCGGCTCCTTTCTGCTTTGTGCAAAGGATTTTTCCTTTGCTATATTAACTATACCATATCATAGCGCAAAAAGGAAGATGCTTTTGTTGAATTTGCTGCAATTTTTAAAGATTTTTAATATTTTTTTATTCAACACTTATATAGCAGTCCGGCAAAGCGGCCTCAAGCGCTGCAAGCTGTGCATCCGAAATGCTGTTGCCGCCGATCCAGAGCTGGCGCAGCGAGGTCAGGGAATACAGCGCCGAAACGTCGCTAATCTTGTTGTTTGTAAGATCGAGCGTCTCGAGCGTTTTGAGGCTTTTGAGGGGCGAAAGCTTTGAAATGGAGTTATTGGACAGGTCAAGGTGCTTTACCTTCGTAAAGCCCGCGACGGCGGAGATATCGCTTATGCCAAGCTCGTTTGCCTCGACCGTTTCCGCGTCAAAATCAAAGCTCTTGCCGCCAAGCTGCACCGCGTGGCGAAGCTCCGAATGGCTTATCTTGCAGCCCGTGAGCTTCTTTTGCAGGGCGCTCACGCCGCTTTCGCTCAGTTCCGGGTTATCCTTTATGCTGAGCGCCTTGAGGCCCTTCAGCGAATACAGTCCCGAGAGAGAGGCATCGGTCAGCCCCGTATCGTCAAGCCACAGTGTTTTGAGCCCCGTAAGACCGCTCATGGGCGTGAGGCTTGAAAGCTCGTTGCCGCTGAGATTGAGCTCCGTGAGCGCTGTTAGCTCCGTGAGGAACGCGGTGGATTTTACAGAGTTTTCGGCAAGGTTGAGATATTCAAGCTTCGGCAGGCTCATAAGCGGGCTTGCGTCGCTGATATCATTGCCCGACAGGTCGAGCTCGCGCAGCTCGGGGAGGTCGACAAGCGGCGCAATGTCGCTTATCGAGTTATTCGCAAGGCTGAGCTTTGTAAGCTTCGTGCATACAGACAGCAGCGTCACATCGCGCACGTCGCAGGAGCTGAGGTCAAGCTCCGTCACATCGCTCATGAAGGTCTTGCCGCCGAGCTTAATTTCGATCACGTCCTCCTTGGCCTCGTCGCTGTAGACGATGCAGGTCGGGAGCTTTTCCTTGAGTGTTTTGAGCTGGCTGGAGCTTATCTCGATATCGCTTATCGTCAGCATAGAGAGGCTTCCAAGGCCGTACAGGGGGCTGAAATCGGAAATGTCCTCGTTTTTATCAAGGTGCAGCGTCCTGAGGGACGTGAGGTTTTTAAGGGGTGCAATGTCGCTTATCGAGTTATTCGACAGGTCAAGCGACGTGAGGTTTTCAAGCGGTTTTAAAAAGTCAAGGCTCGTTATCTTGTTGTCGGAAAGTTTGAGGCTCACAAGCTCTGTGAGCTTGCCGACGTCCTTTAACGCCGCCGAGCCCGCGTCCTTTTTCGACAGGTCGAGCACCGTTATGCCGACGTCGTACTGCTCGCCGCAGATGACGACTATCTTGCCGCTGTCATAATCGTCCTTGGCCTTTTGCAGGCGCTCTATCTCGGCCTTTATGTCCGACGCGCCGCTGTTTGAGCTTTCGAGGATCGCGATGGCGTTAACATAGTCGTACTTCGCCTCGTAGCAGCGGCTCATGAGCATAAGGCACTCGTCGGTCTTTTTTATCTCCATCGCCTCGCGAAGCCGCTCGAGCGCCTTGTCGTAATCGCCGGCAGAGTAGTACTCCTGCGCTTTTTCAAAGCTCGCCTGATAGTCGCCCTCCGTGCCGCCGGATTTGAGCGCAAGGATGATGGCAAGCATAACGGCCAGCACAGCGACGACCGCAACGCATATGATTATGAGCCTTTTGCGCTTTGCGTGGCGGCGCTTTTCCTCCTGCTCGCGTATAACGCGCTCGGCATTTGAGGCGCGGCGCGGCTCTTTGGGCTGTATGTATTCCTCGCGCCGGTCGGCAGGCTCCTCCTGCGGAAGCTCGTACCCCTCCGTCTCGCGCAGTATCTTTTCAAGCTCGGGGTCAAATATGCTCCGGTAGTTTATCTTGCCCGTGTCGAGCACGGTGGTCTCATCGCTCAGATCATTTAGCCTAAGCTCAATTTCGCCCGTGTTCATGACGACGGTTTTTTCGTTATCATCGCCTCTGCGCACGGTGTCACTCATCTGCCTTCACCTCCTGCTGCTCGCCCTCGGGCGGCTCCTCGGTGTTGACAAGAAGGTCAATTGTCTGCTGCTCGCTGCTTTTTGCTTTTTCGGCGGCAAAGTCACGCTTTTTCATCGCAAAGCAGGTGAGAAACAGCGCAAGCATTATGCACAGAACCGATATCTCCGGCAAAAGCACATCAAGCTCAACGGCCGAGCCCGGCGCGATAAGCTCGCGGTCGAGCCAAATATGTACCGCAAGCGGCAGGCCGAACAGCGGAGCCAGCAGCCACTTCGTGCGGATAACGCCGAACACCGTTGCCGTGTAGATAAACGCGACGGCAAGGTACAGGCAGATGCACAGTATCGTGTGCAGGATGCTGTCAAAGGTAAAGGCCTTGATGATGAAAAACATGACGCCAAGGATGACGGGGATGAAGCTGAGCGTGAAGAACCTCTTTCCGGCGTAGAGGATTATCGCCGCGAAAAGCAGGTTGCACGCGATGGGCAGGGCTATTTGGAATATCATGAAGCCGACCTTCTGATTCGACCAGAAGCCCCAGTACCCGAGGAAGCGGCACAGCGCCGACAGCAGCATGAAAAATGCCGCAAGCTTAATGAAAAAATTCTTTTTGCTGACGGAATATCTTATCTTATCGTTTGCAGTATCCATCGTGTCACCTCGCACTCAGAATGCCCAGTTTCCGTTTTTGAATATCTCGACGATTTCGCCGTTTTCGCACTCGCCTGTGATACACAGATCCTCCGAGCCTATCATGAAGTCCTCGTGCACCATCGATGAATTTATGCCCATCTGACGGCACTGCTCAACAGTGTAGTCCTCAAAGCCCTTTATGCAGCTTGTAAATCCCTCGCCGAGGGCAAGATGGCAGGCGGCATTTTCGTCAAACAGAGTGTTATAAAACATTATGCCGCTGTTTTGAATGGGGCTGTCGTGCGGAACAAGGGCGCACTCGCCAAGCATTTTCGAGCCCTCGTCCATGTTAACGAGCGTTTTGAGCGCGGCCTCACCCTTTTCGGCGTGAACCTCGGTGACAACGCCGTTTTCAAAGCGGATGCTGAAGTTTTCTATCATCGTGCCGCGATAGGACAGGGGGCGGGTCGAATAAACTATGCCCTCGGCCTGACCCTTCATGGGGCTTGTGAAAACCTCCTCGCTGGGGATGTTGGGGTTATACTCAACGTCCGTGCCGAGCGTTCTTTCAGAGCCGGCGAGGAACTGCCCCTGCGGGATAAGGCCGACTGTGAAGTCCGTTCCGTTTGCGCTTTTATAGTGCATTTTGCGCAGGCCGAGCGAATTTAAATACTCGCAGCGGCGCTTTAAGTCTGCGTTATGCGCCTTCCACGCGGCAACACCGTCGCCGTCAGCGCGTGAGGTGTACAGTATCGCCTGCCAGAGCTTTTCAACAGCCTCGTCCTCGCTGAGCTCGGGGAAGACCTTCTTTGCCCATGCCTTGCCCGGCACGGCGGCGATGCACCACTGATACTTATTGTCCATATCATCGCGTATGGGCTTTATTATCGGCCAGCGAAGCTGAACGCTCCTGCCCCACTTTTCCTGATCGAGCGCATCAAGACCCGAGGGGTCGGCAGATTCAAGATATATCATTGCAGGCAGGGTCTTTGCCCTGTGCAGGAGCTTTTCCTTTTCCCATGCGGGAACGGCGCCGAGCCTCTCGACCGACTGATACTTCACATGCTTGAGCCTAAGCGGCTGATGGCTCCACTCGACCCTGACTTCGGCTGCACCGGCAAGATAGCACTGCTCAACGAGCATTTCGACAAATTCCGGCTGGTCGAGCTCGGCAGATATTATGACCTCCTGCCCTTCCTGCACATTTGCTCCGACCTTGGCTATAAGCTCGGCGAAGCTTTCAAGTTTTTTTACGTCCATATATTAAAGCACCTTTTAGTTATATTTTTAATCATTTTACCACATGGGTTACAGAATTACTACATGGCAATGTGTAGAATTTAAATTTTTTCTCGCAAATTCATATTGAGTTAACAAGTTTCGTATAGTATACTTCTTAATTATATTAATGTTTAAGGTGATCTGATGGTAAACAAAACTCAAATGCGGGCAATATCCATTGTTTTGGCCGTTATTCTGCTGCTTGCAGCGTTCATGACCGGCATAACGGGTGTTACAGGCAGCAAGGCCCCCGTAAACGAAGCCAAGGCCGAATACAAAAGCTTCAAAACTCAGCTTGACACCATTTCCGACAATGAAAAGTATCTTACCGATAATAAGGACGAGTACGACGCACAGAAGGCCGAGTATGACACGCTCAAGGCCGAGTATGACGAAAAATACGCGCAGTACGAGGAGTCGGAAAAGAAGTACACTGAGGATATAATGAGCTATAACCAGCAGCTCATTGCCTACAATGTCGGCAAAAATCAGTTTAACAGCTCCGGCGCGCAGAGCGCGATAGCCTCCAGCCGTGGTGAGCTTGACTCCGCCTGGGCAGCGTACAATCAGGGCAAGGCGGCCTACGATCAGTTAAACGCCGCCATAAGCGACCTTGAAAAGAAATTTATCCCCCACTGGCTGGCGCTTAAAATCGTCGGCGGTCAGGCCGGAATAAACCTGACAGACAGCTATATTGCCGACATGAAAAATCAGCTTGACACGGCATATGCCCAGCTCCAGCAGGGCGAGGCACAGCTAAACTCCGCCCAGCAGCAGGTAAACTCCGCCTCCGCACAGCTTTCGAACATGCAGAATGAGATAGCCGAGGGCCCGGCAAAGCTTGACGCCGACGGGCAGGCTATTGAGGATACGAAGGCGGCACTCGAGAAGGAGAAGGAGACGCTCGACGCCAAGGCAGAGGAGCTTTCCGTTTACGAAAAGGCCGGCGAAAAGGTCGAGCGCGGCCGCGATGACCTCATCGACGAGGGCTACGGCACGGAGGAGAACACAACGGCCGAGCTTTTGAGCGCTGCTTCAAAGCACGAGGGCAAGCTCCGCGGAGCATATCTTAAAGCGAGCATTTCGTTCACGCTGACCTATGCATGTCATCTGCTTGCCGTTGCAGCCGGCGTTGCGGCGCTTGTACTGCTTTCCAAAAAGCGCGAGGCGCTCTCGCTCAAAATTGCCATCGTCGGCGCTGTCCTCGGCGCTGTGAGCGTTATCTCATCGCTCATATTCGGCTCTGTCGACACACTTGCCTTTGCAGCGGCGGTGTTCGCCCTTGCGGGCGTTGCCCTTTCGCAGGGCGAGGAGAGTACGCAAAACGCATAATCATATAACAAAAAAAGCACCCTTAAAGGGTGCTTTTTTTCATCCTATTTCCAAAGCTTATCGGGGTAAAGTCCTTTTTGCTTCATGGCGGCGATAGCGGCCTTGACGGAGGGCAGATCCTCGCGGTAGGTCATGCCGTACCATGTTTCATTGCAGTCTAAAACGCGCACTGTCGCAAGTCCCTCGGATAGCTGCTCGTTTGCAACAAAGGGCAGAAAGTATTCGCACTTGAGGGGATTTGCGGGCAGATTTTTATCCAAAAACGCGGGAAAGCGGCGCTCAAGCTCCTTGAGCATCATCTGCGAAAAGCCCCAGAAGTTCATTGACACGGTGACGTCGCCCGAAAGCGGCTCAAAATGCTCGCCGTCAAGCGTGTAGGCTGCGTCATCGCCGCGCTTTTCAATGTGCGTGCGCTCGGTGATATCGGCAAGGTAGCCGTTATTTATATCGCACACGCCGCGCGCGACAGAGCCGTTTTCCGTCACGGTGTTGCGAAGCTTATAGCCCACCATCGCGTATTCAGACTCTGCTCTTTCGGCGCTGAGGAAATCGTACATTGCCTTGTACGCTCCGGCTCCGTAAAAATCGTCGGCATTTATGACGGCAAAGGGGCCGTCGACCGCCTCGCAGCAGCACAGCACCGCGTGACCCGTGCCCCAGGGCTTGGCTCTGCCCTCGGGGACTGCGTAGCCCTCGGGGAGATTGTCAAGCTCCTGATACACGTATTTTACGTCAAAATACTTTTCCATGCGCTCGCCGACTGCGGCGCGGAAGCTTTCGTCAATCTCGCGCTTTATGATAAACGCAACGCGGCGAAAGCCCGCGCGGTAGGCGTCGAACAGAGAATAGTCGATTATAGCATGGCCCGCCTCATCCACGGCGGTTATCTGCTTGAGCCCGCCGAAGCGGCTGCCCATTCCGGCGGCCATGATAACAAGCGTCGGCTCCTTCATATCACTTACCGGCAAGGTCAAGCTCGTTTATGCCCATTGCGACGGATATGCCGCGGATAGCCTCAAATGAGTGCGCCTGGGCGATCTCCATGCCCGCGTTCATGGCTTCCTCGGTAAACTCCGTCTCCTCATCGGGGAGCTTTATAACGGTCTCGGTGGTTATGTCGAACACGAAAAACTTATCCTCGGGGTCGTGTATCTTAATGTTCAGATACAAAAATGCAAAGCCGCTCCACTCCTCGGGAAGCTTCACGGATACCTTGCCCGTCTGCGTAAGCTGCAGCTCCGCGCCGACGGAGGTGTCCAGCTTGCTGTTAAGGCTCACGGTCTTAAAATCGACAAATTCTACGTTCATAATATGTCCTCTCAGTTAGTTCGTTTTTTGCCGGTGAAGAATGCCGCCACCAGTCCCGGCCCGCAGTTTGCGCCGATGGTCGTTCCGATATAGGTATAGAACACGTCGCGGAAGCCGAATTTTTCTTTTATCGCCTCGCCGAAGGCCTTTGCGTCGTCCTCAACGTCCGAGTGGCAGATAAAAAGCGTCTGCTTCTCCGGCTCCACGCACAGCTCCTGTATCGTTTTGTGGATATGCTCGATGGTCTTTTTCCTGCCGCGCTCCTTGGCCTGAACGATAAGGTGTCCGTCAAGGTCAAGATTGAGTATCGGCCAAATGTTCAGCGTGTGGGCAATGGTCATGCCCGCGCGGCTGACTCTGCCGTTGCGGTAGAGGTATTCGAGGTTTCCTGTGGTGTAATAGGTGTTTATATTGCCCTTGACCCTCTCAAGCTCCGCAACGCACTCGTCGGCTGTTGCGCCATTATCACGCATGTCGGCAGCGAGTATCGCAAGCATTCCGTAGCCGACGGAGGCGAGGGTCGAGTCGACGATGCGGATATCCGCGCCCTCGTGCTCTGCCATCATCATTTGCGCTGTCTGAACTCCGTTTGCGTATGTTCCCGATATCCCGCTTCCGAGGCATATGTGGATAATGCTCTTGCCCTCTTCAAGAAGCGGCGTCCAGAACTGCTCAAACTGATACGGCGTTCCCTGGCTCGTCTTGGGTGCTGCACCGCTGCGCATGGCATCGTAAAACGCCTTGAGGTCTGCCGGCTGCATAGTATCCTCATGCTCAACACCGTCCACGGCGTAGCTAAGGCGCATGGGGATTATCTGCCTTTCATTGCAAAACTCAAGCGGCAGGTCGCAGCCGGAGTCGGTCGTAACAATAAACTTACTCATTTGGTACACGTGGCTCCTTCTATGCGTTGAGCAGCTTTATCTTCCTCCCGCTGGAGCTTATAAGCCCCTCCTCGCGCATAAGCCGAAGCTCACGCATGAGGCTCGTGCGGTCGACGCACAGGTAGTTTGCAAGCTGCGACAGGCTAAGCTCCGTTTCAAAGCTCAGGCTGCCCATCTTTTCGGACAGATACTCAAAATAGCTCATAAGCTTCTGACGAACCGTCTTCTTGCTTATCATATTAATTCTGAGTGCCATTGTCTGCGCCTTTTTCGCCGCAAGCGCGAAGAGATTTTTGGTTATCTTCGTGTGATGCTCGCAGGCGTTGGGGCATCTGCCGTAAAGGGTGCTCATTTTAAAGAACATGACGCTGCAGTCCGAGTCAGCCTCGGCGACATAGCCAAGTCCGCTGTACGGCATGGTGAACACCTCGCCGAATATATCGTTTTCCACATAGTTCTCCAGCAGGGTATACTCGCCCTCGCTGTCAACACAATAAAGGTGCGCCTTGCCCGAAAGGATCACACACAGATTCTTTATCTCCGGCTCGAACACCAGTATTGTATCGCCTTTTTTGAATTTTCTTACGTCGGGTCTGAAACAGCAGACCATCGCATCAATGCTGCTTACACTTACGCCCTTGAACAGCTCAACGTTCTGAAGGTCCACGCGTTTCCCTCCTTTTGTGATATAATTTTCTCAAGTATAGCACATAATTGTTGCGTGTGCCACAGTTTTTTCATCGGTAAAGATATATTATTTAGACAAGATGATTTATGAAGCTTTTGGGAGGTTTAATCATGTATTGCACAAGAAATGTAACAAGCGATCTCATCTGGGTCGGCGCGGATGACCGCCGCCTTGCCTGCTTCGAGGGCGTCTACGGCGTCCCCGACGGCGTTTCGTACAACTCTTACCTGCTGCTGGACGACAAGACCGTTTTGTTCGACACGGTCGACAAGGCCGTCAGCCGCACATTTTTTGAAAACGTCAGGCACGCCCTCGGCGGCAGAGAGCTTGACTATCTCGTCGTATCCCACATGGAGCCCGACCACGCGGCCACCATCGAGGAGCTGACCCTGCGCTATCCGGGGCTCACCATCGTGTGCAACACGAAGATAAAGACCATGCTCGGCCAGTTCTTCTCGCTGTCGGATACGCTCAATTACCACATCGTCGCCGAGGGCGACAAGCTCTCGACCGGCAAGCATGAGTTTACCTTCGTCATGGCGCCCATGGTCCACTGGCCGGAGGTCATGATGACCTACGATCTGACCGACAAGATCCTCTTCTCGGCCGACGCCTTCGGCACCTTCGGTGCGCTCAACGGCTGCCTGTTTAACGACGAGGTCGACTTCTTCACAGACTATGTGGATGAGGCCCGCCGCTACTACACGAACATCGTCGGCAAATACGGCCCGCAGGTTCAGGCAGTGCTCAAGAAGGCCGCGGCGCTGGAGCTCAACTATGTCTGTCCGCTGCACGGCTTTGTATGGCGCAGCCACTTCGGCGATTTCCTCGATAAGTACCTCAAGTGGAGCTCCTACACGCCCGAGACAGACGGCGTCATGATAGCCTACGCCTCCGTATACGGCCACACGGAAAACACCGTGAACATCCTCGCCTGCAAGCTCGTCGAGCGCGGCCTGAAGGTCAAGGTGTATGACACCTCCGTCACCCCCGCGTCGTACATCCTCTCCGACGCTTTCCGCTACAGCCACCTTGTTTTCGCCTCGACCACCTACAATGCCGGCATCTTCGTCACGATGGAAAACCTCGTGCACGATATCGTAAACCACAATCTCCAGGGCCGCAAGATCGCCATACTCGAAAACGGCTCGTGGGCTGCAACAAGCGGCAAGCTCATGCGCGAGCAGCTTGCAAAGCTCCGCGGTACCGAGTTTATAGGCGAGACGATATCCCTCAAGTCGGATATAACCGAGCCTCAGCTTGCCGAGCTTGACGCACTGGCCGACGCCATAGCCGCCGATATCCGCCCCGTGCTCCCCGTTATCCCCGCACAGGCCGAGGCTATCGGAAACGTGCTGGATGTGGACACCAAGGTGTTTAACAAGTTCAGCTACGGCGTTGAGGTGCTCACTACAAACGTCGACGGCAAGGACTATGGCTGCATCATAAACACAGCCGGCCAGGTCGCCTCCTCCGACCCCAAGAAGATAACCATCTCCGTCATTAAGAAGAACAACACCTGCGACATGGTCGCAAAGGCCGGCAGGTTCAACATCTCCATCCTCACCGAGGATACGCCCTACAGCCTGTTCCAGCACTTCGGCTTCCAGAGCGGCCGCGATGTCGATAAGTTTGCCGATTTCGCGGACATTGACCGCATGGCAAACGGCATCCCCTATGTGACAAAGTACACCAATGCCGTCCTCTCGTGCGAAATCATCGACGTTGTCGACGTTGAAACACAGATGCTTTACGTTGCAAACGTCGTCGAGGCCAAGGTGCTGTCGGATGCACCCAGCTGCACCTACGCCTACTACCATGCGCACATAAAGCCCAAGAAGAATCCCGCTCCCGCACAGGGCGAGGGCTACGTCTGCAAGGTCTGCGGCTACTTCCACGAGGGAAGCGAGATGCCCGACGACTTCGTATGTCCGCTGTGCAAGCACGGCAAGGAGGACTTCGAGCACATCGTTCCCGAGGTCAAGGAGCCTGTCAAGGGTTATGTCTGCACCGTGTGCGACCACTTCGTCGAGTGCGATGGCGAGCTGCCCGACGATTACGTCTGTCCTATCTGCAACCACGGCAAGGAAGATTTCGAGCCGGCGGTCAGGTAATAAATACACGCGAAACCCGCACTCATTTGAGTGCGGGTTTTGTAATTTCGCTATTAGGTTCTTAGAATATAAGGATGAGCGCTGTGAAGATAACACCGAGGACAAACATGACGATAAGCCCCGATTTCGTCGGCTTTTTGACCTGCACGGGCGTTATGAACAGCGCGCCGTTAACAAGCAGCAAAAGCGTGTACGCGATGCCGAACGCGTCAGTGCTCATGAACCCCTTGAAGCAGAACATAAGCGGAACAGACAGCGCCGAGGTAGTTATCGGAACGCCGAGATAGTGCTTGCGCTTTTCGTCCGTCTGCTTCTGCCGCGTTTCCTCCGTCACGTTGTAGTATGCAAGGCGGATAAGCCCCGCCAGCGCAAACAGCGCCATTATCGCTATCTGCCACCATGCATCCGCGCCGACCTTCACGCCGATGACAAACGGCAGAACGCCGAAGCACACAACGTCACTGAGCGAGTCAAGCTGGATGCCGAAGCGCTTTTCCTCATCCGTGCGGTCTTTTTTCGTACGCGCGACGATGCCGTCGAACATATCGCAAAAGCCGGAAAACATGAGGCATATGACGGCCGCCGTTACGTTGCCGCCCGCGGCAAGCCCTATGCCGACGACCGATGAGAGCATACCGATGAATGTGAGCCATACTGTATAATTATAAAAACCTATCAAAATAACATCTCCTTAGAGCCAAAAGCAGGGAAGCGCCGAAAAGCTGCGCTGTCAGCAGGGTTCTTTACAACTTCTTAACTGTGTGGTTATTGTACCACACAGTTGGTCCTTATTCAAGCCTTTTTCGACAATATGTTCACAAACCATTGAAAAGTCTATACAAATTCGTATTTTGGTGCTATACTGAAATTGGAGATATTTTTATTCGGAGGGATAAAGAATGGACCATAACGACGTTAAGTATGAGCAATATCTGCAGATCCTGCGTGAAGAGCTCCTGCCCGCCATGGGCTGCACGGAGCCTATCGCAATGGCCTACGCCGCTGCAAAGGCGCGTCAGGTGCTGGGCAAGCTGCCCGACAGGATAGACATAGTCATAAGCGGCAACATCATTAAGAATGTCAAAAGCGTCGTCGTGCCGAACACGGGCGGCCTCAAGGGTATCGCGGCAGCGATAGCGGCCGGCACGGTGGTCGGCGATGCGGATAAGCAGCTTGAGGTGCTCGCCTTTGTTGACCCCGAGGATATCCCGAAGATATCCGACTATATGAGCTCGTGCCAGATGAGCGTCATGAAGGCCGACAGCGGCAAGATGCTGGATATCGACCTGAGCGTTTACAGCGGCACGGATAATGTCCGCCTGCGCATCTGCGATTACCACACGAATATCGTGCTTATCGAGAAAAACGGCGAGGTGCTGCTTAAAAAGGACGCCGACGGTGATGCCGAGAGCGAAACAGACCGCAGCATACTCAATGTGCGCGATATCCTCGATTTTGCCGAGAGCGTGCGCCTTGAGGACGTGCAGAGCATGCTCGAGCAGCAGATAGAATATAACCTCGCCATAAGCGAGGAGGGTCTGCGCGGAAACTACGGCGCGTCGATAGGCAAGACGCTGCTTGAAACGCGCGGCGACGATGTGCGTGTGCGTGCGCGCGCCCAGGCCGCAGCGGGCTCGGACGCGAGGATGAGCGGCTGCGAGCTGCCCGTCGTCATCGTATCCGGCAGCGGCAACCAGGGCATGACGGCATCCCTGCCGGTCATCGTGTATGCGCTGGACATGAAGGCAAGCCACGAGCAGCTTCTGCGCGCACTTGTCGTGTCAAACCTCATAACCATCCATCAGAAAACGCCCATCGGCAGACTCAGCGCCTTCTGCGGCGCGGTGTCGGCAGGCTGCGGCGCGGCAGCGGGCGTTGCGTGGCTGCTTGAGGGCACATACGAGGCAGTGTCGGCCACGATAACGAACACCCTCGGCATGATATCCGGCACCGTGTGCGACGGAGCCAAGCCCTCCTGCGCAACGAAGATCGCCTCCGCAGTCGAGGCCGGTCTCCTGGGCTTTGACCTTTACGAAAAGGGCAAGGCGCTGCACGGCGGCGACGGCATCCTGAAGGACGATGTCGAGCGCACCATCGAATCCGTCGGCCAGCTTGCCCGCGAAGGCATGCGCGAAACCGACGAGGAGATCCTCGACATAATGCTCGAAGAGTGAGATA
>CAZWJM010000035.1:0-13913 GCA_964634435.1 uncultured Oscillospiraceae bacterium
ATGGTGGACCCGAAGGGATTCGAACCCTCGACCTCTCGGATGCGAACCGAACGCGCTCCCAGCTGCGCTACGGGCCCATATTACCCTCAAAATGAGTGCTTATGTATTATAACACACTTTTCAAAAAAGTAAAGAAAATATTTGTTGATTATATTACATATTTGAGTTATAATACTTTCGCGGCTTTTGACAAGGCTGCACTAGTTGGGGAGCCAGCGGTGCCCTGTAACCTGCAATCCGCTACAGCAGGAATGAATTCCCAACATAGGATATGTCATGTGTCGTCTGACCCCGGTAAGCAGCGTTGACGAGCCGGTCTCGCGCAACGGAAACCCGTGAACCATGTCAGGCGGGGAACCGAGCAGCATTAAGCGGTGCTTTTCGTGTGCCGTGAGGGTGCCGGTTCTGAGCCGGCTGCCGGTGGGGCGGGCATATGGCCTATTCGACGTTGGGTGTGCAGTCTTGTCAAGGGCCGCATTATTCTATGTAAAAAGGCAAGCATATGTATCAGGCTTTATATCGCAAGTGGCGGCCCAAGACCTTCGACGAGGTCGTCGGCCAGGGCCACATAACCGAGACGCTTAAAAATCAGATATCAAATGGCCGTACCTCGCACGCCTACCTTTTCATCGGAACGCGCGGCACGGGCAAAACAACCTGCGCGAAGATACTCGCCAAGGCGCTCAACTGCCAGCACCCCGAAAACGGCAACCCCTGCGGCAAATGCCCCGCCTGCCTCGGCATCGAGGACGGCAGCATTATGGACGTGGTGGAGATAGACGCAGCGTCGAATAACGGCGTGGACAATGTCCGTCAGCTGCGCGAGGAGGCCGTGTTCTCCCCTGTTTCGGTCAAAAAGCGCGTGTACATCATCGATGAGGTGCACATGCTGTCGACGGCGGCGTTCAACGCGCTGCTGAAAATACTCGAGGAGCCGCCGGAGCATCTTGTGTTCATCCTCGCAACGACGGAGCTTAATAAGGTCCCCGCGACGATACTTTCGCGCTGCCAGCGGCACAGCTTCAAAAGGCTCGACGCGCAGGTCATCGCCGCGCATCTTGCGCATGTGGCGCAGTGCGAGGGCATGAAGCTTGAGCCGGACGCGGCCGCGCTCATAGCCGGTCTTGCCGAGGGCGGCATGCGCGATGCGCTGTCACTGCTCGACCAGTGCTCGGGTCAGGCGGATATCGACACGGACGCGGTGTACGCCTCCATGGGTCTTACGGGCAACCGCCGCACGGCGCAGCTTCTATCGCTGGCGGTGAAGCAGAGTACGGAGGAGGCGCTGTCGCTGTTCGAGCAGCTCTGGCGCGACGGCAAAGACCCGGCGACGCTGCTGTATGAGATAAACACGCTTTTGCGCGACTGCCTTATGATGTCCGTTGCGCCCAAGGCCGGCGGCGACCTCATATCCGGGCGCTTCAGCCGCGATATTCTGGCGGTGTTCTGCAAAAAGCTCAGCAAGGCCGAGCTCATATGCCGGATAAACACGGTGTCGGAGTATCTGCTGAAAATCCGCGACGCGAAAAGCGCAAAGCTCACGGCGGAGCTGTGCATAATATCCCTGTGCGACCCGCGGCTGAGCGAGGGCATAGACGAGCTGCGCGCACGAGTTGCACGGCTTGAGGATGAGCTTAAAAATGCGCCGGTGCGCGCTGCTGCTCCCGCTGACGCAGATGATGACGACGAGGAGGAGTATCACTCGACGCTCGATGACGCGCCGTATGACGACGACGAGCCGCCGAAAAAGTCCTTTGAGCCGGACGAGGCGGACGATATCGACCCCGCGGCGTTTACCGAATATCAGCCCGAGGACGATCTTTTGGACAAGGCAAACCCCGTCGACCTCAATCCCGATGCCCCGGCGAGCGCGAAGGACGCGCCCACGGACCCGGCAGCGCTGCAAAGCGCGATACTGGAAAAGGCCGAGGAGCTTCTGCCGTACAGCGTGATACCCATTTTGACAAATCCCACGCAGGCGCGCATAAGCGTCAGCTACGACGAGCTGCACCTCGAGGCCGCACCCGGCTTTGCATACGGGCAGCTTAGCAGTCAGAACATACTCATGCGTCTGCGCGAGGCGGCAAACGCCGTGACGGGCAGGAGCCTGAAAATAACCATATCCGAGCTTGCAGCGGGCGACGACAAGCCCCGTCGGGACATTGAGGAGCTGCGCAGGTTCAAGGAAACACGATTTATATAATTTAGGAGGAATATAAACATGGCAAAAGGCGGATTCCGCGGCGGTATGCCCGGCGGAAATATGATGAAGCAGGCACAGAAGATGCAGGAAGAGTTCATGAAGATGCAGCAGGAGCTTGAGAGCAAGGAGTTTACCTCCACTGTCGGCGGCGGCGCTGTCAAGGCGACGATGATCGGCACCCGCGCACTCAAGAGCATCGAAATCGACCCCTCGGCTGTCGACCCCGAAGATGTTGAGATGCTGCAGGACATGATCGTTGCGGCGGTCAACGAGGCCATCACCATGAGCGAGGACGCGACCAACCAGGCAATGAGCAAGCTCTCCCCCATGGGCTTCCCGTTCTAATCGCTATTTGACGCACCTGCGTATACGCGTATCCCGGTATCGAAGCTGCCGGCATGACCGTAAAGCTTACGCGTGACGTGAAATAAAGCAATTTTTAAACCTCCGTACCCTGTGGTGCGGAGGTTTTGCTTTGTGCTAAATTAGTGCAAAAAGCCTTCCCCTTGAGGTCGGTGCGTTAAGAAAACATGGCGCCAAATGAGCCTTCCCTTTGAGGGGAAGGTGTCGGCGGTAGCCGACGGATGAGGTGGAATAAATCAGCGGCGTCAGCCGCCACTGCTTTTTGCCTCCCCTGTGCAAGGGGAGGTGGGTCGGCGGTAGCCGAGCCGGAAGGGTTGTTACCAGTCCACAGATTTTAGTCAGCGGCAAAACATAACTGCCGGTTACAACCCCTCAGTCAGCTTCGCTGACAGCTCCCCTTACACAGTGGAGCCAAGGGCAAATCTGGAACACTCAGCACATATTTTGCACCAAATCAGAGCAATGGGATGCGGTGTCAACAATGATGCGCTAACGCGCAATTTGATCCACCTCATCCGTCAGCCGTTCGGCTGACACCTTCCCTTCAAGGGGAAGGCTTATTGCGCACCATTTAGCTCTGCCGGTTTTTATTCATCATCCTCGTCGGAGCTTATATATAGTTCCTCGGATTCCTGCTGTGCCTTGATAAGAATGTCCAGCGCTTTGCGATAATTGCCGCCCTGGAGCGCACGTATTGCATCGGTAATGTAATTAAAAAGCATGTAATATAAACGTTTGTACATATCTTCCTCCGCGTCATTTTGACGCAATTATTATTACTTATTGCGTCATTATATCTAAATAAATTAGTCATTCTTACATACGATAATAATTTGCAGATATAATTTTGTCAACACAAAAAATGCGGAGGGTCATTTAATGCAGGATGATAAAACTCGCTACACCTTGCGGATAGACCGCACACTGCTCGACAAGTTCGGCTATATCGCAGAGTACGAGGGCAGAACGAAAAACCGCGAAATGGAGCAAATGATCAAAAAGCGCATAGCAGCTTTTGAAAAGGAATTCGGCGAAATTGAGCTTTAATATTTAACGAAAAACCGGCAGAGTGCTATCTCTGCCGGTTTTTGATTTTGTTATTCACTTTACAAAGCCGCCGTCGGCGCAGAGGACCTGGCCTGTTATGAACGAGGCTTTGTCCGAGGCGAGAAACTCGACGGCCGCGGCGATATCCTCGGCAACTCCGAGGCGGCCGAGCGGCGTATCCTCGGCCAGCATATCCAGCGTTTCCGCGCCGAGCACCTGCACCATGTCGGTGTTTATGACGCCGGGCGCAACGCAGTTTACGCGGATGTGCGTGGGCGCAAGCTCCTGGGCAAGCGAGCGCGTAAGGCCGATGATGGCGTGCTTCGTGGCCGAATACGCGACCTCGCAGGACGCGCCGTGCATGCCCCATATCGACGACACGTTCACGATGCAGCCATCGTGCTCATGCAGCATGCTCGGCAGCACCTCCTGAATGGTGTTGAACGCACCGTTTACGTTCACATCGAATATGCGGTGCCAGTATTCCTCGCTTATGTCCTGAAACAGACTTTGGCGCGCGATGCCGGCGTTATTGACAAGCAGCGTCACGGAGCCAAACCGCTCGCGCACGGCGCACACCATGGCGTGGACCGCCTGCCTGTCGGCAACGTCTGCGCGAAAGGTCATCGCTTCAAAGCCCTCGGAGCTGAGCTTTTCGCAGAGCTCTGAGGCTTTATCCTCCCGCTCTATATAATTTATGCACACGGCATAGCCGCTTTTTGCAAGCGCTTCGGCACAGGCGCGGCCTATTCCGCGCGATGAGCCGGTGATCAGTGCTACTTTTTTCATTGCATTATCCTTCAAACTGGCTGGTGTACAGCTCTTGGTACAGGCCACCCTTTGCAAGCAGTTCGTCGTGCGTGCCGCTTTCGACGATATCGCCCTTATCCATGACGAGGATGAGGTCTGCGTCGCGGATGGTGGACAGGCGGTGGGCTATGACAAAGCTCGTGCGGCCGTGCGTGAGGCGATCCATCGCCTGCTGGACGAGGACCTCCGTGCGGGTATCGACGGAGCTTGTGGCCTCGTCGAGGATTATCATGGGCGCATTCTCGACCATGGCGCGGGCGATGGTCAGAAGCTGGCGCTGACCGGCCGAGAGGCTGCTGCGGTCGTTAAGCTCAGTGTCGTAGCCGTTGGGCAGGGTCTTTATGTAGTGATCCATGCCCACGAGCCTGCACGCGTCCTCGATCTGTTTATTGGTGACGTCTGCCTTGCCGTAGGCGATATTCTCGCGGAAGGTGCCGTCAAAAAGCCATGTATCCTGAAGCACCATGCCGAACATCGCGTGTACCTCGCTGCGCTTCATTTCGCTTATTGGCACATCGTCAATGCGTATCTGCCCGCCCCACAGCTCGTAAAAGCGCATGAGGAGATTTACCATGGTGGTCTTGCCCGCTCCGGTGTAGCCGACGATGGCAACCTTCTGTCCGGGCTGGATGACAGCCGAGAAGCTGTTTATGATGGTCTTGCCCTCGTCGTAGCCGAAGTTAACATTTTCAAACTCGACCTTGCCGCGCACATGCTCAAGCCTGCGCTCGAAGGCACTGTCGTCGGGCATTTCCTCCTCGCCGAGGAAGCCGAACACACGCTCGCCCGCTGCACCGGCGGACATCAGGCTGTTTACGGCCTGCGCGATTTGGCTCAGGGGGTTTGTGAACAGCTTTACATAGCTTATAAACGCGATGACCGTGCCGAAGCGGATGCTTCCGTCCATCGTCAGCGCAGCGCCGACGACGCACACGGCAACGTAGCCGAACGAGCCTATAAAGCCCATCAGCGGCATCATAAGTCCGCCGAAGAACTGCGACTTCCACGCGCTGTTGTAGAGATTATTGTTTATGCGGTCAAATTCCTTTTTCGACTGCTCGATAGCGCCGTAGGCGCGGACGATATCGTGGCCCGAGTACATTTCCTCGACATGGCCGTTCATATCGCCGAGGTTCTTCTGCTGCTGGCGGAAGTATTTGCGCGAGTGGGCGATGATGAAGAACATGAGCACAAAGCCCAGTATCGTCGAGCCTATCGCCGTCAGCGCAAGGCGGCCGCTCGTTGCAAACATAATGATGACAACGCCGGCAAACTGGATGACAGCCTGCACAAGGGTCGTTATGCTGTTATTGAGGGCAGACGATATGGTGTCAACATCGTTTGTGATGCGGCTCATAACGTCGCCGACGGTGGTTTTGTCAAAGAACTTGAGCGGAAGCTTATTTATCTTATGGCTTATGCTCGTGCGCATGCTCCACGCCAGCTTCTGCATGACGGTTATCATGATATAGCTCGATGCGCAGGAGACTAAGCTTGCGCCGACGTAGATGGCAAGGATTATGAGTATTGCACGGATGATAAGCTCCATATCGATGCCCGTTTCAAGGCCATCGCTTATGGTGTTTGTGAGCTCTGCCATCTTATCGGGCGCAACGAGCGTCAGCACCGTTGACATGATGCTGAACACAAGCGCCGCCACGATGGGCTTATACCAGGGCTTGAGGTATGCCACAAGCTCCAGCATTGCTTTTTTCATGTTTTCGGGCTTGTTTTTATCGGGGCGCTTGCCTTTGGGTTGTTTTTCTGAGCTCATATGGCAAGTTCCTCCTCTGAAAGCTGGCTGAGGGCTATCTGGCGGTACACCTGGCAGCTTTCAAGAAGCTGCCTGTGCGTGCCGATGCCGACAACATGCCCCTCGTCGAGCACGACTATCCTGTCGGCCGACATGATGGTGCCGATGCGCTGGGCGACGATGAGCTTTGTCTGCTCCTTGGTCTGAGCTTTGAGCGCATCGCGAAGCTCTCGGTCGGTTTTGAAGTCAAGCGCCGAGAAGGTATCGTCAAAAATGAGTATCTCGGCATCGCGGCAGAGTGCGCGCGCGATGGATAGGCGCTGCTTCTGACCGCCGGAGAGGTTCGTGCCGCCGCGGGCGACGTGCGCCTGTGTGCCGTCCTCAAGCTCGGAGACGAAATCCGCTGCATGCGCGATCTCGAGCGCTTTTTCGAGCTTTTCCTTATCCGCATTGCGGCCGAAGGCAACATTTTCCTCAACAGTGCCCGTGAACATCACGGCCTTTTGCGAGACGTAGCCTATCTTTTCATACAGCGACTCAAGCTCGTACTCCCTGACGTTTATGCCGTCGACGAGCACTTCGCCCTCGGTCGCATCATAAAAGCGCGGGATAAGGTTAACGAGCGTTGTCTTGCCCGAGCCCGTTGAGCCGATGAACGCAACAGTCTCGCCCTTATTTGCAGTGAAGCTCACGTCCGTCAGGGCGCAGCCCGTGCCGCCGGGGTAGACAAAGCTCACGTTTTTAAATTCGACCGTGCCGCGCTTATCGCCGGAATCGGTCACAATGCCGCTGACGACCTTGGGGCGCGTCGTGAGCACTTCGTTTATACGCTTTGCCGCTTCAAGCGCACGCGGCGCCATGATAGCGACCATGACGATCATTACAAAGCTCGATATGACCTGCATGGCGTAGGACATGAACACTATCATATCCGCGAATATATCGACCCTCGCGGCAATGGACGCGGCAGAGTCGATGGCAACAGAGCTTATGAGCACAGCGCCTATCCAGTAGATAGACATGCTCAGGCAGTTCATCGTAAGGCTCATAAAGGGGCTTAGCAGCGTCATCGTGCGGTTTGCATACAGGGAGTTTTCCAAAAGGTCGGTGTTTGCCTTTTCAAACTTCTTTTCCTGATAGCTTTCGGCGTTGTACGCGCGCACGACGCGGATGCCGGTGAGGTTTTCTCTCGCCGACTGGTTGAGCGCATCCTGCAGCCACTGCATCTTCTTAAAGCGCGGGAAGGTGAGCTTCATTGCGATGCTCAGGATTATGATGAGCAAAACGACGGCGATAGCCGTTGCAAGCGACCACTGCCACGCCTTGCCCGCAATTTTCATTATCGCCCACACTGCCATGAGCGGGGCCTTGACAACGACCTGAAGCGACATGACGACTATGCCCTGCACCTGCGCGACGTCATTGGTCGAGCGGGTGATGAGGCTTGCCGTCGAAAATGCGTTTATCTCCTCAAGCGTAAAGCTCTCTACCCTGTCGAACATCGCCTTTCTCAGGCGGCGGGAGAAGGCCGCGGCGATACGCGAGGCGAAAAAGCACACGGCTATCGACGCAATAAGGCTTCCGAGCGCACACAGCAGCATCATGCCGCCGGCTGACCACACAGCATCAATGGCGCTGCCCGGAGTTTCGATAAGCGTCGTTATCTGCGACATATAGTCGGGTATCATCAGGTCGAGCACGACCTGGACACACACGAAAACAAGGCTAAAGACGAAAAACAGCCATTCTTTAGCCTTGAGATATTTGAATAGTTTCAGCAGCTTGCGCATTTCGTTATAGACTTTCTCCTATTCTTTTTCTGCGTCGATCTTATCCTGTATCATCTGCTGGGCAATAAGCGCGACCTCCTTGGTCTTGTGCGTCTTGACATAGTCACGGTCGATAACGCCGAGGATATCAAGATACACCTTGGTGCGCCTGAGCGGGAAATTGTGAATTACCCTGTCGGTATTGCGCAGCGCCGCGACGACGACGGGCACATTTGCCCTCTGCGCTATCTTAAACGAGCCGGCGTGGAAGGGCAAAAGCTCGTTTTTGCGGCATCGTGTGCCCTCGGGGTAGATGACGACCGAGGTGAGGTCGCGGTCGATGAAATCCGTTGCCTGCTTAATGGTCTGAAGCGCCTGGCGGTTATTCTCCCTGTCCATGGACAGACAGCCGCAAAGGTGCATGACCTTGCCGAGAAGCGGGACCTTGTAGTTTCCGGGCTTGGAGACATAGACGAGATCCTCGTCTGCAAGCTCTATGACCGTGACAACGGGGTCGACGAGCGAGCGGTGGTTTGCGACCATGAGATAGCGCGTATCCTTGGGTATGAGCTCGCGCCCGTTCGTTTCAATATCCACGCGGGCGTAAAACTGCAGAAGCTTTGCGACCTCGTGCAGATGCCACTGCCAGAATTTCGACGGCTTGTCGCGCGGCTCGTCAAGCTTCACGAACAGCTCCGTGTACAGCAGCACCGTAAGCGCATAGGCAAGATGCGCGCCGAAGAAATACTCGAAAAAGCGCAGGAGCATAACGCCCGAGACTTTCAGTGCGCCTCCGGCATGTCCTGCAATGGCGGTATGCAATACCGAGCCGCTCACACCGATAGCGGCAAAGATCTTTAATAGCATCACACATTCCCCTAAATATAAATAATAGTATTCATATATAATAGCATGAGCATTTTGCAGTTTTCAATATGATTTATTTGAACATTTTAATAATTTTTTATTCAGTTGTCTAATATTCGACAATCAATGCTTATCCGACTAAATCATTTTTTCGCAATTAACGCAAAGTTTGTTCGAAAACAAACGAACTTTGTTATATGTATGACAGTGTTTTTGCGCGCTTTGGTGCATTTTTGTGTGTTTTGCACACCTTTGGCCATTTTTCGCCGCAACTTTCGTGAAAATTGATAAATTTGTTGAATATGCCCGAAAGCCGCCCAATTTCAAATTGATTTTTGGCCTCCAATAGTATAAAATACATAAACGAGTTATTAACGAATTATAAATGACTCGTGAAAGTACAGTATCAATATTATTAGGAGTGAAATTTATGGAATCTTTGAAGTTCCTGGCACCTGTTCTTGCAGTGGTCGCTCTGCTGTTTGCTTTCTACAAGATAGCATACGTCTCCAAGCAGGACGCAGGTACCGAGCGCATGAAGGAGATCGCCGCCTCCATCAACGAGGGTGCAAGGGCTTTCCTTTTTGCTGAGTACAAGATCCTCGCGATCTTCATCGTAGTTTTGTTCGTCGCCATCGGCCTCGGCCTCGGCAGCTGGGTAACGGCAGTTTGCTTCCTCGTAGGCGCTCTGTTCTCCATTCTCGCAGGCTACATCGGCATGAACGTTGCCACCAAGGCAAACGTCCGCACCGCAAACGCAGCCCGCACGAGCGGCATGAACAAGGCTCTGTCGATCGCTTTCTCCGGCGGTTCGGTCATGGGCATGTGCGTTGTCGGCCTCGGCCTTCTCGGCGCTTCTGTCCTGTACCTCATCCTTGAGGACACCAATGTTCTGTTCGGCTTCTCCCTCGGCGCAAGCTCGATCGCACTGTTTGCCCGTGTCGGCGGCGGTATCTACACCAAGGCTGCTGACGTCGGCGCTGACCTCGTCGGCAAGGTCGAGGCAGGCATCCCCGAGGACGACCCCCGTAACCCCGCTGTTATTGCCGATAACGTCGGCGACAACGTCGGTGACGTTGCCGGCATGGGCGCTGACCTGTTCGAAAGCTATGTCGGCGCTATCATCTCCGCTATGACCCTGGGCGCAGTCGGCTCCGTCGTCGCTCAGTTCGGCGAGCAGAGCGTCATGTTCCCGCTGGTCATCTCCGCATGCGGCATCCTCGCTTCCGTCATCGCGACCTTCTTCGTCCGCGGCAAGGAAGGCTCGAACCCGCACAAGGCTCTGAAGATGGGCTCCTACGTTTCCGCACTGCTCGTCGTCATCGCCTCCCTCGTCTTCAGCAAGGTCATGCTTAATAGCTACGGTCCCTCCGTCGCTATCATCTCCGGCCTCGTTGTCGGCCTCGTCATCGGTATCGTCACCGAGGTCTACACCTCCGGCGATTACAAGTCCGTTAAGAAGATCGCTCAGCAGTCTGAGACCGGTTCCGCTACCACCATCATCTCCGGCACCGCAGTCGGCATGATGTCCACCTGGGTACCCGTCCTCCTGATCTGCGTCGGCATCTTCCTGGCATACAAGTTTGCAGGTCTCTACGGTATCGCACTTGCCGCAGTCGGCATGCTCTCCACCACCGGCATCACCGTCGCTGTTGACGCTTACGGCCCCATCGCCGATAACGCCGGCGGCATCGCAGAGATGAGCGGCCTTGACCACTCCGTGCGTGAGATCACCGACAAGCTCGACGCTGTCGGCAACACCACCGCTGCAATGGGCAAGGGCTTCGCAATCGGCTCTGCTGCTCTGACCGCACTTTCTCTGTTCGTTTCCTTCACCGAGGCTACCGGCCTGAACGCTGCTGAGGTCGCACTCACCAGCCCCACCGTAGTTATCGGTCTGCTCATCGGCGGTATGCTCCCGTTCGTGTTCTCCGCAATGACCATGGACTCCGTTTCCAAGGCTGCATACAGCATGATCGAAGAGGTTCGCCGTCAGTTCCGTGAGATCCCCGGCGTCATGGAAGGCACCGCAAAGCCCGACTACAAGACCTGCGTTGCTATCTCCACCACCGCTGCTCTTAAGGAAATGCTCGTTCCCGGCATCATGGCAGTCGTTGCACCTCTGGCAGTCGGCCTCATCCTCGGTTCGACCGCACTTGCAGGTCTGCTCGCAGGCTCGCTGGTATCCGGCGTTATGATGGCAATGTTCATGTCCAACGCCGGCGGCGCATGGGACAACGCAAAGAAGTACATCGAGGAAGGCCACCACGGCGGCAAGGGCTCCGAGGCCCACAAGGCAGCCGTTGTCGGCGACACTGTCGGTGACCCGTTCAAGGACACCTCCGGCCCGTCGATCAACATCCTCATCAAGCTCATGACCGTTGTTTCCACCGTTTTCGCAGCTATCTTCACTGCAAACGGCCTGTTCTAAGTTACATATCCAAAACCCCCGAAGCTCAGGCTTCGGGGGTTTTACACTTTAATCATATTTTATTAACAAAATAGCGCGTTATTTGTGGTAGTATGGCAGCATCCCTTATAAGGAGAACCGTGCACACATGAAAAAGCTTATATCCATTTTAACGGCCGCAACGATGCTTTTGTCGCTGAGCTTCCCCGCTTTTGCGGTAAGCCAGTCGGAGATCGACGCGCTCAAATCCCAGCGTGATGAGCTCTCGGGCGAAAAAAGCAGCATCCAGTCGACGATAAATTCGCTTCAGAGCAAGCAGAACAGTCAGATAGAGCTCAAAAACGCGCTGGATGAGAAAAATGCGATAACCGTTAAGCAGATATTAAACCTCACAGAGCAGATAAAGCTGCACGAGGACCTCATCGAGCAAAAGACCGAGGAGGTAAAGCAGGCGCAGGATAACGCCGACGAGCAGCTGGAAAAATACAAAAGGCGCGTGCGCGCGATGGAGGAGTCGGGCAGGTACAACTATTTTGAGGTCCTCTTCGGCGCGAGCAGCATCGCTGAATTTTTAAGCCTCATAGACGATATCGGCGATATCATGCGCAGCGACAAGGAGCTTGAAAACGCCTACCGCGAGGCAGCGCAGGAGCTTGAGGACGTAAAAAGCGAGTACGAGGACGCCAAGGCCGACATGGAGGACTCCAGGGCAGAGCTTGAGGAGCTTAAAACTCAGCAGGAAAAGGACATTGCCGAGGCAACGGCCGTAATTAACTCCCTCATGAGCGAAATTGGCTCAAACTCCTCTCTTTTGAGCCAGCTCACGGCGCAGGAGAATGCGCTTAACGCGCAGATACAGCAGAAGATAAACGAGCTCAACCAGCAAAACAAGAATAACACCCCGGGCGGCACCACTACCGGCACCGGCAACCTCGTTTGGCCGAGCTACTGCACCTACATAACAAGCATCCAGGGTCCGCGCACAGACCCCATCACGGGCGAATATAAAAACCACGGCGGCACGGACGTCGGCGCAAGCTACGGCTCTGCGATATACGCGGCCGACTCCGGCAAGGTCGTCGCCTCGTCCGACGGCTGGAACGGCGGCTACGGAAACTATGTCATGATAGACCACGGCAACGGCATGCAGACGCTTTACGCGCACATGTCCTCGCGCGCTGTCTCCGTCGGGCAGACGGTAAGCGCCGGTCAGACCATCGGCTACGTCGGCTCAACAGGCCGCTCGACAGGCCCGCATCTGCATTTTGAAATGTACATTAACGGTGCGAAGATCAATCCGCAGACGAAATATCCCGGCGTGAGCTTCTCTTATTCACCCACGGCTTGACATATGGTGTATAATAATAATTTGATGGGGTATAAGCCTCATCATTAACACCGCAGAACGGAGCTATTTATGACTAAGACAAAGACGAAAAGACTGTTTTCATTCTTTCTCGCGCTGCTTATGACGTTCAGCGTCATGTTCTCGATGCTCAGCGTTTCGGCCTTTGCCGTGACGCAGTCGGAGATCGACGCGCTCAAATCGCAGAAGTCGGCGCTGTCCAGTGAGAAAAGCAGCATACAGTCGACGATAAATTCCCTCCAGAGCCAGCAGAGCAGCCAGATAGAGCTCAAAAACGCGCTGGATGAGAAAAACGCCATAACCGTAAAGCAGATACTTAACCTCACCGAGCAGATAGATCTGCACGAGGACCTCATTGAGCAGAAGACCAAGGAGGTCGACGAGGCGCAGGATAATGCCGATAAGCAGCTTGCAAAATACAAGGTGCGCGTGCGTGCGATGGAGGAGTCGGGCAGATATAACTACATCGAAGTCCTCTTCGGCGCAAGCAGCATTGCCGAGTTTCTGAGCCTTATCGACGATATCGGCGATATCATGCGCAGCGATAAGGCACTGGAGAATTCCTACCGCGAGTCCGTCAAGGAGCTCAAGGCGGTCAAGGCAGAATATGAGGACGCCAAGGCCGAGATGGAGGACTCCAAGGCAGAGCTTGAGGAGCTCAAGGTTCAGCAGGAGAAGGACATTGCCGAGGCTACGGCGGTCATCGCCTCGCTGCAGAGCGATATAAGCTCCAACTCCTCGCTCCTGAGCCAGCTTGCCGCGCAGGAGAAGGCACTCAACGCGCAGATCCAGCAGAAGGTAAATGAGCTTAACCAGCAGCAACAGGCAAGCAAGCCCAGCAGCGGCAGCAGTGGTAGCACCGTCGGCACCGGCAACCTCGTCTGGCCGAGCTACTGCACCTACATAACAAGCCGCCAGGGTCCGCGCACCCACCCCATCACGGGCGAATACAAAAACCACGGCGGCACGGATATCGGCGCAAGCTACGGCTCGTCGATATACGCGGCAGACTCCGGCACAGTAGTGCGTTCCTCCGACGGCTGGAACGGCGGCTGGGGCAACTATGTCATGATAGACCACGGCAACGGCATGCAGACGCTTTACGCGCACATGTCCTCGCGCGCTGTCTCCGTCGGACAGACGGTCAGCCGCGGCCAGACCATCGGCTATGTCGGCTCGACCGGCATGTCCACAGGCCCGCACCTGCATTTTGAAATGTATATTAACGGCTCGCGCATCGACCCGCAGACAAGATATCCCGGCGTGAGCTTCACATACTCCGCCAGCGCATGATGAAAATAATGAAAAATCCCGAAGACGTAAGG
>CAZWJM010000036.1:0-13191 GCA_964634435.1 uncultured Oscillospiraceae bacterium
TAAAAACTTTTTCATACTTCTACCTCCTGTATTGATTTGGGTTCTTTGTTCTCTCTTTAAACAGTCATGCGGTCATTGAAATAACAGCATGGCCTTGTTTACTGAAATTTGATTAGAAAGTTCTGAAACAAAATTTCAAGACTTTGCATGAAAATATCGTGCCGAAAGCGGATGCTCCACCCTCCGACACTGTCATTCTAAGTCTAAAGCGCGATATTTTCAATAATTTTTCGCAATTCACGCAATTTAGTTGCTTTTGCACAAAAACGAGGGTGCATTTTTGTGCACATTTATTTCTGAAATTTTATTTCAGAACCGAAAAATAATTTTTTCACGCAATTTTACTGCCGCGCTTGAAAAAAATGAGGTATTTTGTTATATTAATGTATAGTGTTCAAATGAGAGAGGGAGATATGTTTGGATAGCAAAAAAACTCCGGCGATGCTTCTTAAAATAAAGGCCATGCGCGGCAGCATGAGCAAATCGGAGCTTCTGGTCTGCGATTATATCATCGACCACCCCGAGGAGGTCATCTATCTTTCCGTGTCCGAGCTTGCGGCCAAAAGCGGCGTGAGCGACGCAACGGTCATCCGTGCAAGTCAGAAGATAGGCAGCGGCTCGTATCAGGATCTGAAGATAACGCTCGCGCAGGATATAGTCACGCCTCTGCAAAACGTCAATGAGGAGATCGAGCTTGGCGACACTGCCCCGATAATCATGGAGAAGGTCTTTCAGGGCATTCTGCATACGCTTAACTATACCTACAGGCTTCAGGATGCGCAGCTTCTCGACCGTGCGGCGGATATGCTGTTGGGTGCGCGGCGCATTTGCATCTGCGGCCTGGGCAACTCCCACGCCATCGCAGAGGATATCCAGCACAAGCTCATGCGTTTGGGCCTGAACGCAACGGCGTATTCGGATAACCACCTGCAGGTCATATGCTCAAGCTTTCTGACGCGGGGCGATGTGCTCTTTGCCGTCAGTCACTCGGGCTCGTCGCGCGACGTTGTCCACGCGGCGGAAATTGCCCTTGAGGGCGGCGCGTCGGTCATATCGCTTACAAACGTCGGCAGCTCGCCCCTTGCGGATATCGCTACAATTGCCCTGCACACGGCGTCGAACGAAACGCGTTATCGCCGCGTCGCACTCTCCTCGCGTATCGCGCAGATGGCGATAGTCGATGTGCTTTACACGATGATAGCCCTCAAGCGCCCGAACACCGCCGACGGCTTCATGAAAATAGAAAAGGAATTGGCAAACACCAAGTATTAATCGCAATGAAAGAAAAATCAGCAGAAAAAAAGCCCGCCGCGTTCACCGGCAAGGCAACGTATAATGAGGATGCGCTCAACGCTTTCTGCAAGGTGCAGTTTGCAGCGTTCCGGCGCTCGATGCAGGTATTTGTTGTGCTGCTGGGGCTTGCGCTTATCGTGCTGGCCGTGTGCGGCGTCGTGTCCGGCGGCGTGTCGATAATCATCGGCGCACTCGGCTGCTGGATAATCACCCTGCCCGGCGTTTTCCCCAAGAGCGACGCGGATAAGCTCATCCATGCCATGAACGGCAAGTTCAGCACCTCCGTCTACAGCTTTGACGACAAGGGCTTTGACATCGTCGCCGGCAAGGACACCAATCACCTTGGCTACGACAACATGATAAGGCTCATAGAGGATGACTATTACTTCTTCTTTTTCGCAACGCCGAAGCTTGCGTACATAGTTGAGAAAATGAGCATCCGTCCCGAGGGCACGGAAAAGTTCAAAAGCTATGTCTCGCGCCGCGTAGGGCTTGAGTGGACGAAGGCCCGCCCGTGGTATTCGGTGAATGTGCGCGCACTTGTACACGAGAGGAAAAACACGCGTAAGATACCGAAGCAATAAAAGCAATAAAAGAGACTCCCGAGCGGGAGTCTCTTTTTATATTATATAAATGTATATCAGAACAGCTCCGGATACAGGGCGTGGGCGATAGTCTCAACCGTTGTGACCGATCTCATGCCCGGCATCGCATCCTCAAGCGACAGGCGCACGAAGCGCTCGTTTTTCACGCAGTCAAGCTGAGAGAGCAGGGGGTCAGCCTTGAGCGCGGCGACCTTATCGTCATAGTCCGAGCCCTCGTAGTCGTGGATAACGATGCAGTAGGGGTCTGCAACTATAAGCTCCTCCGGCTCAACTGCGTCCCACTCCTTTTGGATGGTGGCAAAGACATTCGCACCGCCGGCAGCGGAGATGCACGCGCTTTCCATGTTCGCGCTTCCCGCCGTGTACAGCTTATCGCCGATAAAGCTGTCGAGCACGAAAACGCCTCGCGGCTCTTCTACGTCTGCAAGCTTATCCGACACCGCCTCGAGCCGTATGCTCAGCTGGCTTACGAGCGATTCGCTGTTTTCAACAAGGAATATCTTCGCAAGCTCGCGCAGCTCCTTAAAAAGCGTCTCAAAGCTTTCGGCCTGGCTGACGTACACGGTTATGCCCGCGCTTTGCAGCTCGGAAACCGTCAGCTCATCGTCAAATATCCATGCGCTTGCATACAGAAAGTCGCAGCCGGAGTCGATTATCTGCTTTGCCGTGGGGTAGCCCACGCTCAGCGTCGGTATCGCGGCAACGTCCTCGGCGTACTCGTCAAGCGCACCCAGTGAGTGATTTTCCATGCTCTTGCCTATGACCTTATCTGCAAGGCCGAGCGCACAGAAAACCTCCGTGCAGTTTGGGCCTGCCGTCACGACCTTCTGCGGCAGTGCACTCACCGTCGTGTGCGTGCCGTTATTTAAAAAGCTCACGGGCGTGTACGCCTCCTGCGTCGGGGTCGGCGAAGGCTCGGCCGTCGGAGCGGGATCGGACGGTGCGCACGCGCAAAGCGATGCCGCCATGGCAAGGCAGAGCAAAACTGTTATGTATCTTTTCATTGTTTTTCTCCTTGAATGGGTCTGATGCTAATATACCACTATATAAATGGTAATTCAACAAATAAAAAATCGTTGAGCATACGGCAAATGTGTGTTATCATATATATTTGTCGAAATGTGCCCAATGGAGGTAAGTTTAGATGGAAGAAAACACTGTTTTGAATGAGACTACCGTCGAGGAGGCCCCTCAGACGGAGCAAAAAACCCGCAAAGGCAGACATTCCGCACCGAAAAGGGGCGGCAGGAAAAATGATGATAAAAAAGGCGGTAAGGGTCTTGTCATCGCGCTGTGCATAGTTTTGGCAATCGCGGTGCTCGCGGCTCTCGTCGTGTTCGTCGTTTACGGCGGCAGGCACCTGTACCTCAAGGCCGAGCTTGGCGACGGTGCGCCTGAGGCATCGGAGTTTATGAAGTCTGACGATGCTGACGCAAGCTATGTCACCGAGCCCGACGTCAGCCTCACCGAGGAGGGTACTTACATCCTCAAGGTCAAGGCCGACGGCAAGGTGCGTCCGCAGCTTCTTATCGTGCGCGATACAAAGGCTCCGACGACGGACACCACAGAGGTCAAGATAACCATCGACGATAAATCGCTCACGGCGCTCGAAGCTCTGGGCGAGGTTCACGATGCGTCCGACTACACCGCAAAGTGGGAAACTGAGCCCGTCTACGGCACGGCCGGAAGCTACGACTGCAAGATAAAGCTTGAAGACGCCTGCGGAAACAGCCGCACGGTGAAGCTCACCGTCAAGGTGCTCGGCCTTGTCGATGTCCTCGAGCACGAGGCCGGCACTGCCCGCCCGCAGCTCAAGGACTTCATGGTCGTCGAGCGCGACGATGCAAAGCTTCTGACCGATTTTGACGATATAGACTGGTCTAGCCTCGGCGATACCGAGGTCAAGGTCGAGTTTGACGGCAAGACCTTTACATCCACCCTGCGCATAGTCGATACCACCGCGCCCGACCCCGACCTTGTTCCCGCGGCGGTGCTCGTTAACGGCGAAATCGACCCCGCATCCATTCCGCTGAGCGACGGCGACGCGACGGAGGTAAGCTATGAGTTTACCGCTGACCCCATCGTCAAAAAGGCCGGCACTGTCGAGTGCAGCATTAAGGCCACCGATGCCGCCGGAAACAGCACGGAGAAAAAGGGCAAGCTCATCGTCTGCGACGTTATAGCGGAGCTTGAAGCCTCGCTCGCTACGGTGACGGAAAAGGATATCCTCGATGTGCTCGGCGATGAATACGCAGGCTACAAAATGTCGCAGGACGATGCCTTCGAGCGCGTAAACCTCGGCGCCCATGCCGTGAGCTTCACAAAGGGCGATGAGAAGATAAGCGTCGGCGTTGTCATAAAGGACACCGTTGCACCCGAGGCCGAGGGCATCGACTGCCAGTGCAGCACGGGCTACTACTGCGCGCCGATAAAGTTCGTGACCAACATTTCCGACATGTCCCGCGTGACGGCAAGGTTCGTTTCCGAACCCGACTGGAGCGTCGAGGGCGAGCAGGATGTTGAGATAATCCTCTCCGACCGCGCCGGAAACGAGACGACAGTTTCGGCAAAGGCCGTTATCGCTCCGGACGAGACTGCACCTGTTATATACGCTGCCCGCGACAGGTATTGCTACGTCGGCGAAGCCGTCTCCTACTTCAAGGAGGTATTTGCCGAGGATAACGCAGACCCCGAACCGACGCTTGACGTGGATAAGTCCGCTGTCGACGCGAAGAAGGCCGGCGAATATGACGTCACCTACACCGCCACCGACGCCGAGGGCAACACCTCCAGCGTCACGGTGAAGTTCACCTTTGTTGAAAAGAAGATAAGCGACGATGACCTCGATGCTGAGGTCGATAAGGTCATAAGCAGCATCATTAAGGACGATATGACCCTTGCAGAGCAGGCGCGCGCTATCTATGACTACTGCTACGAGAACATAATCTACACCGGCACCTCCGACAAGACCGACTGGAAGAGCGAAGCCTACCGCGGCCTGACCGAAGGCGTTGGCGACTGCTTTACCTTCTACTCGGCAAGCTATGCCCTGCTGCAGAAGATCGACTGCCAGGTGCTTTCCGTCGAGCGTCTTAACGGCAAGACCCAGCACTTCTGGTGCCTTGTAAACCTCGGCACCGGCTGGTATCACTTCGATACCTGCAATGTCGGCCCCGAAAATCTCAGGTGCTTTATGAAGACCACCGACGAGCTTACAAAGCTCAGCGGCCAGTACTGGAGATTTGACGCGACGCTGTATCCCGCGCTGGAGACTACGCCGTACTCGATGTACTAAGTCATGAAAAACGTTCTTGAATTTTTGGAGCGGACAGCGCCGCGCCTTGGCGATAAGACCGCCTTTTCCGACGGGGAGGAGGGCATTGGCTTTAACGAGCTTTTGCACCTTTCCCGCGCCGGAGGCAGTGCGCTGCTGTCGCGCGGAATAAGCCGCGAGCCCGTTGCGGTGTTCATGAAAAAGTCGCCGCGCACGATAGCTGCGTTCTTCGCGGCGATATATGCCGGGGGTTACTATGTCCCGCTGGACGCGGGCATGCCGCTGTTTAGGCTTAAAATGATCGTCTCGCGCCTGTCCCCGCGCGCTGTCATATGCGATGAGTCGACCGCAGCTCTTGCCGAAAGTCTCGTCCCCGAGGGGAGCATAATAGATGAAAGGGAGCTGTTTTCAGCGCCCATCAATGAGGCAGAGCTTAGCCGGGTGCGCTCGCAGAGCATTGACACAGACCCCGCCTACGTCGTCTTTACCTCCGGCAGCACCGGAGTTCCCAAGGGCGTAACGGGAAGCCACAGGGCGCTTATCGATTACGCCAATGCCCTGTGCCCTGTCATAGGTGCTTCGGAGGAGAGCATTTTTGCGATGCAGGTGCCGCTGTACGTCGATGCCTGCATGAAGGAGATACTCTCGGTCATAAAATGCGGCGCAACGGCCTATCTCATGCAGCAGAGCATGTTCCTCATGCCCATAAAAGCCGTTGAATTTTTAAACGCGCATAAGGTGAACACCCTGTGCTGGGTGGCATCGGCGCTGAACATGATATCGGGACTTGGCGCATTTGAGGATATCGTGCCGACATATCTGCGCACGGTGTGCTTCGGAAGCGAGGTATTCCCCGTGCGGCAGCTAAAGCTCTGGCAGAGCGCATGTCCGGGCGCGAAGTTTATTAACCTCTACGGCCCCACGGAGGCGACGGGCATGTCGTTTTACTACGTTGTTGACCGTGAGTTTGCCGATGATGAGCGCATTCCGGTCGGCAGACCGTTTGACAACACGGGCTTTCTGCTGCTGACGGAGGATGACGCCGAGGCGCAGACAGGGCAGACGGGCGAAATCTGCATCCGCGGTACGGCGCTCACGCACGGGTATTACGATGACCCGGAGCGCACGGCGGCAGTGTTCACGCAAAATCCGCTCAACCCCCATTATCCCGAAACGATCTACCGCACGGGCGACCTCGGAAAACTAAACGAGCGGGGCGAGCTCATATTCGTCTCGCGCAAGGACCATCAGATAAAGAACATGGGCCACCGCATCGAGCTTGGCGAGATCGAAGCCTGCGCCGACGCCTGCGAGGGCGTTGCAAGCGCCTGCTGCCTGTTTAATAAGGAAAAGGGCAAAATAAGCATGTTCTACATGGGAAGCATTGAAGAAAAGGAGCTTTCGGCCTATCTGCGCTCGATGCTCCCGCGATACATGCTCCCGTCGAAAATACGCCGCCTTGAGCAGCTTCCGCTGCTGCCCAACGGCAAGATAGACAGAAATTCACTTGAGGTGTAAAAATGGATCAGATACTTGAAATACTCGACGGCCTCGGCCTCGGGATCGATTTTGAAAACTGCACGACGCTTATTGATGACGGCATACTCGAAAGCCTCGATATCGTCAGCGTCATTGCCGAGCTTTCCGACGCGTTTGACATCACTATTCCCGCGCGCGAGATAGTGCCGGAAAACTTCAACTCCGCCCAGGCCATGCTGAACATGGTCAATCGCCTCCTTGACGACTAAGCCGTGCTGTTTACATCCTATGGCTTTTTAGCCTTCGTCGCGGCGCTGTTTGTTTTGTACTACATCGTGCCGCGCAGAACGCAGTGGCTGCTGCTTTTGGCGGCCGATGTCGTGTTTTATGCCTGCGCCGGCTGGCAGGGACTGTGCTTCATGGCGGCGACCGTCGTCGTCTCCTGGGCGGCGACAAACCTGATGGGTGCCTCGCTTCAAAAGCAGAAGGCGTTCCTTTCCTCCGACGAGGGCAAGGCGCTCGAGCGCAGTGAACGCAAGCAGTACAAGGCCAAGTGCCAGAAAAAGCGCAAAACGGTGTTCATCCTTGCGCTTATAATTGACCTTGGCATCCTTGCCGCGCTTAAATACACAAACTTTGTGCTCACGAACGTAAACGCCCTGTTTTCGGCCGATATCGCGGCTGTCGACTGGGTGCTGCCGCTGGGCATATCGTTTTACACCTTCCAGACGGTCAGCTACGTCATCGATGTGTACTGGGAGAAGCTTGAGCCGGAGAAGAATATACTGCGCGTTGCGCTGTTCACATCGTTTTTTCCGCTGCTCATACAGGGCCCGATATCACGCTTCGGCGATCTCAAGCAGACGCTTTTTGACGAGCATAAGGCGGATTTCAAGCAGATATCCTTCGGCCTGCAGCGCATACTGTGGGGCTATTTCAAAAAGCTCGTCATTGCCGACAGGCTGCTTGTCGCGGTAACGGCGCTGTGCGGCGACCCCGCGACGTACACGGGCGCATATGTGTTCATAGGCGCTGTGCTGTACGCGGCGGAGCTTTACGCCGACTTCACCGGCGGCATCGATATAACCATCGGCATCGCGCAGGTGCTGGGCGTGAAGGTAAAGGAAAACTTCATCCGCCCGTACTTTTCGCGCAACATCGCCGAATACTGGCGCCGCTGGCACATATCCATGGGCGTGTGGTTTAAGGACTATATCTTTTACCCGCTGTCAGTTGCGCCGTGGCTTTTGAAGCTGAGCAAAAATGCCCGCAAAAAAATATCCGACGGCTTCGGCAGGAAGCTTTCGGTGTATGTTTCGACGATCGTGACCTGGTTTCTCACCGGCCTTTGGCACGGCGCTGCATGGAACTTCGTCGTGTGGGGTCTTTTAAACGCATTCTTCATCCTGCTGGCCGAGGAATTCAAGCCCGCGTCCCAGCGCTTCAGGCAAAAGCATGAAACGCTCGTTTCGGGCTTCGGCTACCGCGTGTTTGAGACATTGCGAACCTTTTTCCTCATGTGCTCGCTGCGCATACTCGACTGCTACAGGGATGTTGCGGTGTCGTTTAAGGCTTTTATCTCGATATTTACGGACTTTAACTGGGGCGAGGCATTTTCAGGCGCACTTTTGCAGCTTGGGCTGAGCGGGGCAGACTATATCGTCGCCGCCGTCGGCGTTGCGCTCATGTTCGCGGTCTCCTGTGTGCAGGAAAACTGCGGCAGCGTGCGCGAAAAGCTGTGGGAAAGACCCGTTTTGTCCTATGCCGCGTTCCTAATCCTTGCCGTCGCCACACTGACCTTCGGCGCTTACGGCGTGGGCTACGATTCCGCGCAGTTTATCTATAACCAGTTCTGAGGCGTTAAATGAGCAAAAAAAGCAATAAAAAACTGCATATAATATGTATCGCGGTGTTCATCCTGCTGCTGTGCGCGCTCGTTTGGCTGCTCGGCAGGGTCTGCGAGCCGAAGTACATGTCGGGCGTTCTTGAGGGCGCGATGACGAAAGAGTATTACGACGAGGAAAACGGCCACGACGTCATCTTCGTCGGCGACTGCGAGGTGTACGAGAATTTTTCGCCCATTACGATGTGGCGAGAAAACGGCATAACGAGCTATATCAGAGGCTCTGCCCAGCAGCTTATCTGGCAGTCGTACTATCTGCTCGAGGAGGTATTCGAGCGGGAGAGCCCCAAGGTCGTCGTGTACAACGTCCAGTCGATGAAGTACAGCCAGCCGCAAAGCGAGGCGTATAACCGCATGACGCTTGACGGTATGCCGCTGTCGAAGATAAAGCTCGATGCCATCCGCGCCTCGATGACAGACGACGAGGATATGATAAGCTACCTTATCCCGTTTTTGCGGTATCACTCGCGCTGGTCGGAGCTTACAAGCGAGGACTTTGAATACGCCTTTGACCGCAAGCCCGTCACCGTTGCGGGTTACCTCATGCGCTCGGACACGGAGCCTATGACGAAGCTTCCCACGGCGCCGGCGCTGGATGATTACGATATCGGCGGCGTTTGCTGGGAATACCTTGACAAAATGCGTGAGTTGTGCGATGCTAACGGAGCAACGCTCGTGCTTATAAAATCGCCGAGCCTGTGGCCGCACTGGTATGATCAGTGGGACGGGCAGGTGAGCGAATATGCCGAAGAGCATGGGCTTGACTATATCAATCTGCTGAGCGTTTCCGATGATATCGGCATCGACATGCAGACGGATACCTATGATGGCGGCCTGCATCTGAATATCTACGGTGCGGAAAAGCTGTCGGCGTATTTTGCCGATATACTAAGCGAGCGCTACGCCGTGCCCGACAGGAGCGCGGACGAGGCTATCGCCGCAGATTGGACGGAAAAATGCTCTGACTACGACGCGCTGTACGCGGCTCAGCAGGCAGAGCTCAAGGAATACGGATATCTTAAAAGCTGGACACTGGGAGAATAAAAAAATGAAAAAACTTATAGCGATCATCCTTGCAATGCTGTGTGTCTTTGCGCTGTGCGCATGCTCCGACACGGGCGACGATACTAAACCCGGCGACGAGGGCAAGACGGAAGTTAAGCCCGATTACGGCGAGCTTTATTATGAGGCAAACGGCGTAAAATTCGGCATCCTCGACGAGGCAGAGCCCGTGCTCGACGCGCTCGGCGAACCGATGGATACCTTCGAGGCCGACAGCTGTGCATATCAGGGCAAGGACGTGTTTTATTACTACGACGGTTTTGAGATCCTCGTAAACGATATCGAAAACACCGAGCGCATAACCGGCATCACCCTCGCCGACGACACCGTTTCAAACCCGCAGGGCGTGAAGATCGGCATGGATATGGACGAGGCCATAGCCTGCATGGACGGCTTTGAATATGTTCAGGCGGGAGATACGTATAAGTTCACCGTCGGCTCTGCCATGCTCAGGCTCTCGGCCGGGGATGACAATACCGTTGCCGCGGCAGAGTACACCGTTGCCGCAAACGATGAATGAGGGAGAAAATGCAATGAAGCTTGAAGAGGTTTTTGCGGATATTGAGAAGATAATGGGCTCTGACTGCGGCGATGAGGAAAAAAGCCGCAAGCTGCGCCAGAAGGCGGCAGACGCCTATGATAATGAAAACGACCCCGTCGCCGCCGCGTATTACGACGAGGCGATAGCCCTTGGCTGCATCGAGGCCGAGGCTCTGCCGGAGGTGCTGTTTCGCTGCGGCGTGAGCTTTGCAGAGCTTGACGAGAAAAAGTCGTTTGATTTCCTGCGCCGCGCAGCCGAGCTTGGGCACGTCAAAGCGATGCTCAACCTTGCCGTGTGCTATCAAAAGGGCCTCGGCACGGGCAAGAACGAAAAGGAGTGCTACAAGTGGGCGCTCATGGCCGCCAATGCCGACGATGTTGACGCGATGTATATTTGTGCGCTGTGCTCCGAGCAGGGCTTCGGCACGAAGAAGGACCCCGCCGAGGCGTTTGCCCGCTTCAAGCGTGCGGCCGAAGCCGGAATGGTCGACGCGATGTATAAGACAGCCCTCAACCACGACCGCGGCGAGGGCACCTTCCGCAACCCGCAGGCGGCGTTCGAGTGGTTCAAAAACGCGGCCGAGATGGGTCACCCCGCGGCCATGCACGACCTTGCCGTGTGCTACGCAAACGGCGAGGGAACGGCAGCCGACCCCGCCGAGGCGTTCCGCTGGATGAAGCTTTCGGCCGATAACGGCAATGTCGATGCAATGCGCATGACCGGCGGCTGCTATTATAACGGCTTCGGCGTGAAGGAAAATCCGAAGAAGGCCTTCGCGATGTTCAAGAAAGCGGCGGAAAACGGCGACGTTGATTGCATGCGCATGACCGGCGACTGCTACGCCATCGGCAGCGGCGTCAAGCAGGACAGGGAGGAAGCGATGCGCTGGTATCGCCTTGCCGCCGAACACGGCGACATGGACTCCCGCGAAATGATGGACGAATATTGAGAATAAAGCTTACCGCGCCTCAGGCTTTGCTCCTGAGGCGCTTTTGTTTTATTTGGATATTATATATTATCGATGTGTAAATCTTTGTGATACTTTGCACAAAAAGTTTTGCAATTGAATTTAAAATAGGGTACAATACTGTTATTAAATATAGTAGAAAGGTTCATGAGTTATGGAACGCGCAGTTGATCACATTAAGTCATGCAGCTTGACATATGCATGCACTGCGATAAGCGGCAAATGGAAGCCGTACATCATATGGTATCTGCACGATGCTCCCGGTGGAGTGTGCAGATATGGGGAACTAAAAAGAAGAGTACCTTATGATATTTCACACAAGATGTTTGCTCAGCAGCTTCAAGAGCTGGAGCGTGACAATATTATAGCCAGGACAGAATATGATGAGAAACCGTTGAGAGTTGAATACAGTCTTACGGAAGTCGGAAAGCTGCTCGTTCCGGTAATCTATTACCTCAGAGACTGGGGGACGATAGCTAACCCCAAGTTTACGCAAGCTGACCTGCTTGAGCGCACTCGCGGAGAAATTGCGGATAATATCATCAAATATTCGTATGAATCTGAAAAGCTGAATAAGTCTGTCAACATTGAATTTAAATATTAATAATAATTGCCCGCATACAACATGTATGCGGGCAATTTTTTGCCGATCAGCCAACCAACATATTAGGTAGCCAATTAACTATGTCGGGGAATATGGTACACAGGATAAATACTAGAAGCTGAATGCCCATAAATGGCCATATACCCTTTATAGTTTCGCTTGTGGAAATGTGGTCTTTTGCTACGCCTTGGAAATAGAATATAGACGCGGCCATAGGAGGAGAAAGAAACGCTGTTTGCAGCAGCACGGCCATCATAGTGAGGAAGTAGGTAGAATCAAAGCCGAGTGCGTTGGCGATCGGGACGAAAATTGGGATGGATATCATGCATGCTGCGATCCAGTCCATGAGGAAGCCCAGGATGAATATAGTACCCATCATGATGGCGTAGATACCCCATTTCCCGAAAGGCAGATTGACGAACAGACTTGTTACTGCCGAGCTGCAGCCCAAACGCATAAAGACGGTGACAAAGAGATTGCCAAATGCCGAAACAGCATATACCATTGCGGTGAGCTTAATCGTTTCCAACAGAGTCTTTTTGATAACATCAAGGGTGATTGCCTTGTAGAACAGACCGATTATAAACGATGCACAAACGCCCAACGCCGCAGCTTCAGTAGCGGGACACCAGCCCAGCCAAATAGCACCGAGCACGGAGAAAATGACGATCGCAACAGGCAGAACATTGACGATGCAACCCTTTGCTATCTCCCACTTGCTGTATTTGTTCAGTACTTCCTCGGGCATGGGAGGAGCATAGTCCTTCTTAACTATGGATATTGTCTTTATATACAGTATATAGCCTAAACCCATAAGAAGACCTGGGGTTATTGCACCGTAGAACAGTTTGCCCACCGAGACGTTTGCGGCAGAGCCCATGAACACCAGCATGATGCTCGGAGGAATAAGTATACCGAGGGTTCCGCCGGAGATTAGGGTGCCGGCTGTAAGTGACTTGTTGTACTTGGCGTCAAGCATGGGCTTTGTGAAAAGAAGACCCATAGATACAACGGAGGCACCGACTATACCGGTCGTGGCGGCAAAGAGTATCGCTATGATCATAGCCGCGATAGCCATACCGCCGCGCTGACGGCCGAGAGCAAGGGACAGGTTATCGAAAAGCCGTCCTGCTATGCCTGACTGGTTAAGAAATTGTCCCATAAGTACAAACAGGGGAACTGCAAGTAGGCCATAGTCCTTGCAGTATTTAAAAACGCTGAAATAAATGGTTTGGAAAACATCAGTGCCCCAAAAAGCGAGGCCTGAAATTAAAGCAACTCCGCCAAGGGCTGCAAAGAGGTAGAAGCCGGAAAAGATGCATACCAGCAGCAGCACGGCCATAATGGCGGCGACAGATAGTCCGCTTAGTGCCATGATTTTTCCTCCTTGCGAATAGTTTTAAGCTCTTGGTAAAGCTTGACCATTTCAGCAATGCCCTGCATCGCCAGAACGATAAGGCTTA
>CAZWJM010000037.1:0-13110 GCA_964634435.1 uncultured Oscillospiraceae bacterium
TTCAGGTAAGAGGTGAAGTCGGAGTTATCCTTGGGGAAGGACTCGGTGATGACCTTCATGCCGAGCTTCTCTGCTGCCTTGGAGCAGTAGTTGATGAGGCCCTGGTCATAGTCGTTGCCCAGCTCGCCCAGGCAGTAGATGGTGTCTGCACCGAGCTGCTCCTTGGCAAAGTTTGCGTGAACAGTGCCCTGGAACGGATCGAGGAAGCAGATACGGAAGTAGTGGCTGTTGCCTTCGGTTACCTGGGGGTTTGTGCAGGTTACGCCGAGTGCGGGGATGCCTGCATCCTTAAAGGTGGCAGAGCCTGCGATAGCAACGTTCGAGCCGTAGGTGCCCAGAACGATGGATACGCCTGCTGCAACGAGCTCGGTAGCAGCGGAAACTGCCTTATCGGTCGAGGACTCGTTATCAGCGTACACGAGCTCGACCTTATAGGTCTCGCCGCCGATCTCAACAGTGGGGACCATGGCATTTGCATACTGCATGCCGAGGACTTCCTGCTTGCCGCCTGCGCCGTTCTGTCCGGTCAGAGGCTCAAAAACGCCTATCTTGACGACCTTCTCGTCGCTGCCGCTGTCGCCGCATGCGCACAGCGAAAATACCATGAGCACTGCAAGCATAAGGGCTAAAAACTTCTTCATTGGGTTTTCCTCCTAATAATTTCTCAACTTTCAACGATCTCCGTGTCCGCGTGATGCGAACATTTGTCTTTATGTTGATAGTCTGCATTATAAACTACCAAAGCACAAATTGCAACAGTTTTTTGAATATTCTTTTAATATATTATTAACAATGAACTTAATATGGTGCAATTTAAACGATTTTCGGGCTTGTGCGCCAATCGGCACCGCCGCGTCTTTCGCCCTGGGCAGGTGCGCAGAGCACATAAAAGTCGTGCGCCCGGCTGCAAAGCTCAAAAAGCTCACGGCACTCCTGCGTACAGCTTTTTATGGCGGCGGGCTTTGTTATGACAGGCACGCGCGAGCAGCCGCTCATCTCACGCAGGAGCGCACAGCCCCGCTCGTTGGCTGCAAGCACGCGGGCATAGGGAACCGTTCCCTGCGCCATCGGAGCCGTTATCCCGAGGGCCGCGCACATAACCATGCGGCGGATACGGCTGAGTGCATAGCGCTTGCTTTTGGCCGCGGCAAGGACGGCATCGAGCGTGGGCTCCTCGCGACAGGCCCTGGCAAGGCGGTTATTGAGTCCCTCGCCGGAGTCGGGCAGCGCGGCAAAGGCCTCGTCCGGAAGCATGCGCAGGCGCGATAATATGGCGCTTTCCATGCCCGCGGGGTCTATCGCTCCCCTACCCTGCTCATTTTCAAGGCGGTACACCTCAAGGGCGCTGTCCGGCACGCTTCCGGCGATATCCTTGCCGCCGAGCAGCATACGCCGGATCTCGGAGGCCGACCTGTGGCCAGTACCATCGGACATTTCGTCATGCCCCGAGCCGAAGCGGCGTATCGTCACAGGCTTTAGGTCAAGCCCCAGACTGTAGACAGCCTTAATATACTCAATTGCGAGGATGTTGTTCGGAGTTTCAAGCTGGGAGGACACCTCGCCCAGACGCTTTGCAACCGCGCGCTGGCGCGCGACGGCAAAGGGTATGCCCTCGTCGGAGGCAAGCTGAGCGCGTATCTCAGTGCCGATGCGCGGGTCAATGAGCGTTTCCGCTATCGTCTGCAAGACCTCCGTCTCGCCGCACTCACTGCCAAAGCTCAAATGCGTCACAACGCCGATATCGCCGAGAAGCCCGACAGCGCCGCGCGCAAAGCCCTCGGCCGAGGACAGCACCCACGGCAGCGGAAGCTCCAGCACAAGGTCGACTCCGCTCATGACAGCCGCCTGTGCGCGGGCGAATTTTGAATACACCGCCGCCTCGCCGCGCTGGATGAAATCGCCCGACATAACGCACACGACCGGGCAGTCTTCGCCGAGCAGTCTTTTGGTCTGCGTTATATGGTGCAAATGACCATAATGGAAGGGATTATACTCTCCTACTATGCCGATAACGCTCAAATCATTCATCCCTTTCAAAAATTACTTGATTTTTGTGCAAAAAGTATTAGAATAATCGTTGTATGCACTAATGATACAATTAATTTGTGATTTTTACAATAAGAAAGGAATATCGGAATGAAAATTCTTGTTATCAACGCAGGCAGCTCTTCGCTGAAGTATCAGCTCATCGACATGGAGACCGAGGCTGTCATGGCCAAGGGTCTTTGCGAGCGTATCGGCATCGACGGCCACCTCAAGCACACCCCGCTCGTCGGCGGCAAGGCTGTTTTCAATGAGGACGTAGCAATGCCCACCCACGCAGAGGCAATTGCCGCAGTTATCGACAAGCTCACCAGCGCCGAGTACGGCGTTGTCGCCTCCATGAAGGAGATCGACGCTGTCGGCCACCGCGTCGTTCACGGCGGCGAGAAGTTTGCTTCCTCCGTGCGCATTGACGACGAGGTCATGAAGGCACTTGAGGAGTGCACTCCCTTTGCTCCCCTGCACAATCCGGCAAACATCATCGGCATCAACGCATGCCGCGACGTTATGGGCGACGTTCCCATGGTCGCAGTGTTCGACACAGCCTTCCATCAGACCATGCCCGGCAAGGCATACATGTACGCTGTTCCCTATGAGTACTACGAAAACGACGGCATCCGCCGCTACGGCTTCCACGGCACGAGCCATCGCTATGTCTCCGGCCGCTGCGCAGAGCTCATGGGCAAGCCCATTGAAGAGCTGAAGATAGTCTCCTGCCACATGGGTAACGGCAGCTCCATCGCCGCTATCGACGGCGGCAAGTGCGTGGACACCTCCATGGGCTTCACCCCGCTGGTAGGTCTGCCGATGGGCACCCGCTGCGGCGATCTGGACGCAGGCGTTGTACAGTTTATAATGAATAAGTACGGCATCGGCATCGACGAGATGCTCAACATCCTCAACAAGAAGTCCGGCGTCCTCGGCGTCTCCGGCGTCTCCTCCGACTTCCGTGATCTTGACGATGCGGCAGCAAAGGGCAACGACCGCGCACAGCTTGCACTGGACATGTTCCACTACTGGGTCGCAAAGGTCGCAGGCTCCTACGTTGCAGCAATGAACGGCGTTGACGCTATCGTCTTCACCGCAGGCGTCGGTGAAAACTCCAAGAGCTCCCGCGCCGCTATCGCAGAGTACTTCGGCTACCTCGGCGTCACCATCGACGAAGAGGCAAACTCCAAGCGCGGCGAGGATATCATGATTTCCACTCCCGACAGCAAGGTCAAGGTTTTTGTCATCCCCACCAACGAAGAGCTCGTCATCGCACGCGATACCCGCGATATCGTCTGCTGAGTTTAATAAAATAGTATTGCCGTCCCCAGACTTCGGGGACGGCAATTTTTTGTTCTCTGTTACAGAAGCGGAGCCACAACGCGCAGGAGCCTGTCAAGCAATTCGCCGAAAAAGCTCGTGTGGCAGTCGCTGAGCTCAATTTTCCTGCACTGCTCGATGGTTTTAAGGTCATCATCGCGCAGCTTCAGGACTGCGGGGCTGTTGTACATAAGCGTTCCGCACTCAAAATGCAGATACAGGCTTCGGTAGTCCATGTTTATCGTGCCGACGACGCCGAGCTTATCATCGCTGACATAGCTTTTGGCGTGGACAAAGCCGGGCGTGTATTCATACACCTTCACCCCCGCCTTTATAAGCGCCGCATAATACGACCTCGTCAGGCGGTAGACCATTTTCTTATCCGGTATTCCCGGGGTAATAAGGCGCACGTCCACTCCCCTTTTCGCGGCAAGGCACAGGGCGTTCTGCATCGTGCTGTCGATGGCAAGGTAGGGCGTTGTTATATACACATAGTCGCTTGCGCTGTACAGGATATCGCAATAAACGCTCTCGCTTATATTCTCATCATCCAGCGGGCTGTCGGAAAAGCTGAGGATGTATCCGTCGCGCTCATCGCCCTTTTCGGCATAGCCGTCGGGCACATAATCGGCGCACTCGCCCTCGCGCTGCTCGAACGCGTTCCACATTTCAAGGAACATGATCGTGAGGTTTTCAACGCCCGGGCCCTTGAACATGAGGCCCGTGTCCTTCCAGTGGCCGAAGCGCTCCTTGCGGTTAATGTATTCATCGCTGATGTTTATGCCGCCGATGAAGCCGACCTTGCCGTCGATGGTGGTTATCTTGCGGTGGTCGCGGTTATTCATGACGGCGCTGACGATGGGGACAAACTGATTGAATGCAAAGGCCTTTATCCCGTATGAGCGCAGGGTCTGATAATAATCGCCGGGAAGATAGCCCGCACAGCCGACGTCGTCGTATATTACGCGAACATCGACGCCCTCGGCCACCTTGCGCCGGAGCACCTCGAGGACAGAATCCCACATCTGGCCGGAATTAATGATGAAATACTCAAGGAAAATGAACTTTTCTGCCTTTTCAAGCTCGGGTATAAGCCTTGCGTACATATCCTCACCGACGGGAAAATATTCCGTCTGCGTATCGCGGCAGGTGCGGTAGCCGCTGTAGTTTTCAAGGTACCTGAACATGCCGCGCGCGGCAGGGTCTTCGATCTCATCTGTAATCGACGGGCGGGAGGAATAATACTTTGCCGTGTTTTCAAGCTCGGCATTGAGCTTTTCGCGGGCAAAATGCGTCGGGCGCTTGTTGCTGAAAAGCACATACATAAGGCCGCCCAAAATCGGCAAAAGCGAGATAAACAGCACCCAGCTCAGCTTATACGATGGGTCAATATCGCATTTTATGCAGTGGAGAATCGCGGCAAAGCTCACTATGGACAAAATAACGTTTATGACCGGCAGCGCCTCGCTCAGGCGGAAAAACATCGCAAGCAGCCATACGACCTGAATGAGGATGAGCAGCCCTGTTATCACCGTGCGCGAGAATATCTTTTTTAACATTCGACCACCTCTCGGGAAAAATATATCTATTGTTAATATTATCGCACCTTTAAGCTGATTTTTCAACGCCTACTATATAAAATATTATGAATAAAATCGTTGACATTCGGGGGCGTTCGTGATATGCTATTCGAGCCGCATTGAATGGGTAAGGAAGTTTGGCTCAGGCCGGCACCCATGAGAGCGAGACCTGAAGAAAGGATTGTTAGTTTATGAAGCATGCTATCATCATGACCGGCGGCAAGCAGTACCGCGTGGCTGAGGGCGACGTTATCTTCGTCGAGAAGCTCGACGTTGAGGCAGGCGAGGCAGTTAAGTTCGACAAAGTTCTCGCAGTCATCGACGGTGAAAACACCGTGTTCGGCGCTCCTGTTATCGAGGGTGCTACCGTTTCCGCAAATGTCGTAAAGAACGGCAAGGGCAAGAAGGTCCGCGTCTACAAGATGAAGCCCAAAAAGGGTTATCGCAGAACGCAGGGTCACAGACAGCCTTATACCAAGGTTCAGATCGAAACCATCAACGCATAATTTTTCCCCGCTACTACTGATAATGGAGGTGTAACCTTAATGGCACATAAAAAAGGTATGGGTTCTACCAAGAACGGCCGCGACAGTGAGTCTAAGCGTCTTGGACCTAAGAGAGCAGACGGTCAGTTCGTCCTGGCCGGCAACATCCTCGTCAGACAGCGCGGAACTAAGATCCATCCCGGCACCAACGTTGGTAAGGGTAAGGACGACACCCTGTTCGCCCTCGTGGACGGCACGGTAAAGTTCGAGCGCAAAGGCAAGGATCGCAAGCAGGTTTCTGTTTACGAAGAGATCGCTCAGTAAATTAACACTAAAATGCCGGACGAAGCTCGTCCGGCATTTATCTTTAGATTCTTTTGTGAGGTGAAACATGGCTACCTCTTTTGTTGATAAGGCGCGAATAAGCATCAAGGCCGGAAACGGCGGCAACGGCGCTGTTGCCTTCCATCGCGAAAAATATGTCGCGGCGGGCGGGCCGGATGGCGGCGACGGCGGCAAGGGCGGCGATATTGTCTTTGTTGTAGATGACAATATGTCGACGCTGATGGACTTCAGATACAAGCGCAAGTACGTTGCTTCAAACGGCATGGACGGTCAGGGCAAGCGCTGCTCCGGCAAGGACGGCGAGAGCCTGTATATCCGCGTTCCGCGCGGCACGCTCGTGCGCGATACGGAAACAGGCGGCATAATGCACGACATGTCCGACGGTAAGCCCTACATCGCCGCGCGCGGCGGCAAGGGCGGCTGGGGCAACAAGCATTTTGCAACGCCCACGCGGCAGGTACCCCGCTTTGCAAAGCCCGGACTTCCCGGCGAGGGGCATGATATTACGCTGGAGCTGAAGCTTCTGGCAGATGTCGGCCTTGTGGGTTTCCCGAACGTGGGCAAGTCCACCCTGCTATCGGTCGTCAGCAAGGCGCATCCGAAGATCGCAAACTACCACTTTACAACGCTCTTCCCCAACCTCGGCGTCGTCTATGTCGACGAGGGGCGCTCGTTTGTTATGGCCGATATCCCCGGCATAATCGAGGGCGCATCCGAGGGCGCGGGCCTCGGGCACGATTTCCTGCGGCACATTGACCGCTGCCGGCTGCTTATACACCTGGTCGACGTGTCCGGCTCCGAAGGGCGCGACCCCATCGCCGATTTTGACGCGATAAACGCAGAGCTCAAGGAATACTCCGCCGAGCTTTCCGAGCGTCCGCAGATAGTTGCCGCGAACAAATGCGACCTGTGCGGCGACGACAGAGAAAATATCGAGGCGCTGCGCGAGCACGTTGAGGCTCTCGGCTACGAATTTTTCGAAATGAGCGCTGCAACGCACAGCGGCACGCGTGAGCTTGTCGGCATGGCGGCCGCAAAGCTCAGCGAGCTCCCGCCGGTCATCCGCTTCGAGGCAGACTATGTCCCGCCCGAGCCCACGATCGACACGTCCGAGACGCTGACGATAGAGCAGTTTGACGATGTGTGGGTCGTCGAGGGTGCATGGCTGCAGAGGCTCATGAGCTCTGTAAACTTCTCGGATAACGAGAGCATGATGTACTTCGACCGCGTTTTGCGCGACAACGGCGTGTATCAGCGCATGGAGGACATGGGCATACGCGACGGCGACACGGTCAGCATATATAACCTCGAGTTTGAATACCGCGACTGAGCTATACATTATAATATAAGAAAAACCGATGCCGCATGGCACCGGTTTTTTCTTTCTCTCTGTTTTAGCTTACTTCATGCCGTTTTCGTAGGCCTGGATCATCTTCTTGACCATCTGGCCGCCTACAGAGCCGGCCTGGCGGGCGGTGATATCGCCGTTATAACCGTTTTTAAGGTTTACGCCAACCTCGTTTGCGGCCTCCATCTTAAACTTCTCCATTGCCTCGCGTGCTGTGGGAACGACAAGATGATTGCTGGAATTGTTAGACATTGTTTTGCATCTCCTTTTCATTTTTGGGTTCGTTTCCTGACCCGTTACTTAGCATTGCCGCCCGACCGCGCAATATTCCGACATTGGACATGTAATTTCCGCCAAATGACTTCGTTACACAAGATGTTGTGGCCGGAAAATTTAATGCCACAAGTGTACGAAAATTTTATCAATTTAAGTGGTTATGTCTACTTGACAATTATTTTAATTGCTTGTACAATAACATTGTATCTAAATCGTTACTATTTTGTAATCGACACATTGCTTTCGGATCTGACAGATCCTTATGATATATTACTCTTAAGTTTGACAGGAGTATCGTCCGATATGCGAAACGTTTTTAAAATCTTCAAACACGACCTCCGGGCGCTGTATAAGAACACCTTCGCGTTTTTGATCATTCTCGCGATCCTTATACTGCCCGCTCTGTATGCGTGGTTCAACATCTATGCCTTCTGGGATCCGTACGGCAAGACGCAGGACGTCAAGATCGCCGTCGTCTCAAACGACGAGGACTATATGGACTCTGACGGCAACATAGTCAACATGGGTAAGCAGCTCATCTCCGAAATTGAGGATGATGAGCATTTCGGCTATGTTTTCCTGGACGACGCAGACGAGGCGGTCGAGGATCTCTATGCCGGCAAGTACTACGCCGCCATTATCATCGAGCCCGACTTTACATATAATATGTACAACTTCCTCAACACGGACATGTACCAGCCGACCATCAAGTTCTATCAGAACGAGAAAACAAACGCTGTTGCCGTCAAGGTCGTTGAGGCAGCAGGCGACGAGGTAAAGGCCATCGTAAACGAGAAGTATATCTCCACGGTCGTTGCCACGCTTTTTGACAAGCTCAACTCCTTCTCCACCGACGTTCAGGGCAACTCCTCCACCGAGATGCTCAAGAACACCCTGCAGAAGCTCAGCACAAACCTTTTGAGCTATAACAACAACATCGACCAGTTCATTTCCGCAAACAACGCCCTTATCGATACGCTCCAGCGCACGAACAACACCCTCAATTACTCGATCTACCTCATCGGCAACGAGCAGATAAACATTGCAAATCAGATAGTTTACATAGAGGACACCAAGAAGGATCTCGCGCTTATAAACGAAGAGGTCAACAGCATGCTGCTTGGTCTGCAGGACTCTGTAAACGAAGCGATATACAAGCTTGACAGGCTCTATAACGGCGACACCAGCGACGCTGAGGCCGCAAAGGAAGCCCTTGCAGAGCTTGAGCGTCAGTACAAAGAGCTTATTGACTACCTCACCCACTCGGGTCTTACGAACACCGAGATCGAGGATGCCATGACAGCCCTCAACAAGCTCACCACCAAGATAACCGACCTTCGCAACAAGCTTGGCCTCAACAGCATCATCACAAACACCCAGCAGATGCACGTTCTTGCAGCTCATAACTCCGACGCTATAAACTCGCTCAAGACCGATTATGAAAAGGTCGCAGTCCCCGCGGTATACGAGGCTGTAACCGGCTATCCGTATGAGGATCTGACGAACGCGAGCGAGACGCAGCAGTCGATGGAATCCGTCGTCGGCTTCATGCAGGAGGACACCGATGCCCGCATCCAGAGCGCACAGGCAAACATCGCCCTTGCGCAGACGACCAATGACCCCGAAGTCCGCCAGCAGGCCCTCATGGACGCCCGCAGCGACACGCAGATCGTTGAGCAGGAGCTCGGCGCTCTGAGCGCCACAGCCGAGGCTGTCGGCACCGCAGGCGAGACCGATACCAGCGGCGTCACCTCCTCCATTGACCAGGCTCAGAGCGACGTTAAGGACGCAGACAGCATCCTCGACGGCATCCTCAACGGCGACCGCGACATTGACCTTATAAACGATCTCCAGCTTATAAGCGACACTCTCGGCACGGTGCGCGTTACCCTCACCGAGACCGTTTACCCCATGCTCGACACGATGCTCAATAACCTGCAGGATTCGCTCACCGAGGTATCCGCCCTGCTCGGCGACCTCAGCGGCATCCTCGGTAAAGCGACGCCCATCATCAAAGAGCTTGGCAACACTTTCGGCGCTGTTAACAACGCCCTCATCCAGGTCAAGGATCTGCTCACCTCCTACAGCAGCAGGCTTAACGACTTCATCGATCTGCTTGACGGCAACCCCGAAAACGGCACGCTGCAGAACGTGTTCGACTTCCTGAATGTTGACCCCGACAGCATCGGCTCGTTCCTCTCAAGCCCCGTTTCGGTAAGGTCTGAATCGGTTTACCCCGTTGAATCCTACGGCGCTGCAATGGCACCGTTCTACACCATGCTCGCCATTTGGGTCGGCGGAGTTATCCTCAATGCAATTTTGAAGGTCGAGGCTCCCATCCCCGTGGAGGGCGCAACGGAGAAGCAGTGCTTCTTCGGCAGATATCTGCTGTTCTTCGCGCTCAGCCAGATACAGACCTTCATCACCATCCTCGGTGACCTTCTGATACTGGGCATGGAATGTCAGCATCCCGGGCTGTTCCTGCTGGCAGGCGCAGTCACATCGCTTGCATGCTCGATGCTGGCCTACGCGCTGGCACTGGCCTTCGGCAACATCGGCCGTGCGCTCAACGTCGTAATCCTTATCATTCAGATAGCCGGCTCCGGCGGCTCTTACCCGATAGAGCTTCTGCCGAGCTTCTTCCAGCAGGTCTACCTCTTCTTCCCCTTCCCCTACGCCATCAACGCAATGCGCGAGGCGATAGCGGGCCTGTATCAGAACCAGTATCTTATCTATCTGCTGCAGCTTATGCTGTTCTTCATCGTCGGTGTGCTGATAGGCATCTTCGCCCGCAGACCGCTGGACGGCATCAACAAGTACATGAACGAGCAGCTTGATAAGACTGAAATGATGTGATTTAGGAGCAAGCAATATGGATCCTAATTATGAAAAAAGGTATAACGCACTGATGGAATGTCTGCGGCAGATGCACGAACGCAACGTAAAGCGAACGAGCATTGCGCTGCGCAGTCTGCTCATCGTTCCGACGGTGTTCCTCGTGATGCTGTTTTTCACCAACAGCTCCAAGACAATCTTCCTCGTTTTGTGGATAGTCTCAATGTTCATTATCGCAACTATCCTGATCGTTATCGAGTATGAGGACTTCACGCTCAGAAAAATGATAGCGAAGATAATATCGGACGCGGACGAACCGGCAGAGATAGCCGAAAACGCCGCCTCCGTATCCGATAATGACCCGCGCGCAGACGTCATCCTTGAGGCGATACGCAGTCACCTCCCCACAAGCGACGCGCAGGTGGCCGAAAGCGGCTTCGAGTTTGACAATCCCAAGGAAGAAAGCAGCGCCGACGACGGCGAATAAACACTCAGTTACGAAAGTTGATGTAATGCAATGAATAATGTTAAGGACAAAATCAAAGGCTCAGGCGCCAATGTTGCGGCCGTTATACGCTCAGACGTAAAGCGGCTGAGCAGAAGCGTTGTCGCAGTCGTCTGCGTCTTGGGCTTGGCTCTTATCCCCTGCCTGTACGCATGGTTCAATATTATATCCAACTGGGACCCGTACACTCCGGATTCGACCCAAAACCTCAAGATCGCCGTCACCAGCGAGGACGCCGGTACGACGTTCATGGGCACGGACATCAATGTCGGTAATATTATCATAGAGCAGCTTAAAAGCAACGACCAGATCGACTGGCAGTTCGTCGATTCCGCTCAGGCCGTCCAGGACGGCCTGTACAGCGGCGACTACTACGCAGGTCTTGTTGTACCCGAAGACTTCAGCGACGCCATGCTCAGCTTCACGACCGGCGAATTTCAAAGCCCGGAGATAATCTATTACGATAACCAGAAGATGAACGCCGTCGCCTCCCGCGTAACAGACCGCGCGCAGGGTATCGTAAAGGATCAGGTCAACAGCATTTTCCTTGCCACCATCGTCGATGAGATATCCACCTTCACCTCCATGTTCGGCAGCGAGGGCGACAGCGGCGATATGAGCCTGTCGCTGGACAATCTTGACGAGCAGCTTGAAAACATAAAGTCCGACCTGCGCACCTATGTCTCGATAATGGAATCCATGTCGGCAGTCACGCAGTCGGCGCTGAACGTCACTACTATGACCAATAATCTCCTGCCCGATGTCATGAATCTGCTCACAAACAGCAGAACGAGCATCTCCAACATGCAGGACCGCCTCGAGACGAGCAAGGAAGACGTCATTTACTCGGCCGACGCCATCCGCAACAGCTCCGAGCAGCTTCGCAACACCGTTGAGCGCCTTGACGCCGCGACAAACGGCGACCCCGCCAGCGCAGGCGGCGCATACGTCGACTGGGACGCAATATACGGCGAGGGCGGCATCACAGATTACGAGGGCGAAATTCTCGACGACCTGTACTACGACGTAAATAAGCAGCTTCACGAAAGCGTCATCCGCTTTGATGATATTCTCCAGCAGACTAACATCGACAGCAACCTCATAAACTCCATGACGACCCTGCAGTCGTCGCTGGATAACCTCGACGCTCTGCTTGCGCAGATACAGTCTGACGTCAGCAGCCAGTCGATGACCCTGCAGCAGTTCACCGCCGCACTGGCCACCTGCACGGAGAGCATAAACGGCACGCGCGATGTCATGAGCACGATGCTCGACATGGTGACGAACATTCAGGGCAATGTTAACGAGCTGCGCTCGTCCGAGAGCATCTCGAACATCCTCGACCTCATGCAGAACGACGTTGCAAGCCTTGTTGAGTACATCTCCTCCCCCGCTAACCTCGAAGTCGTGCGCGTATACGCACTTGAAAACTTCGGCTCGGGCATGGCTCCGTTCTACACCGTACTTTCCATTTGGGCAAGCGCCCTGCTGAGCGTCAGCCTCATGCACCCGCACATAAAGAGCAGGGACGAGTTCCCCACCCTGACAGTCACGCAGTCGTACCTCGGCCGCTACTTCATCTTCTTTGCCATCGGCCAGGTCACAGCGCTTATAACGGTGCTCGGCAACCTCTACTACATAGGCATCCAGTGCTATAATCCGTTCCTGTACTGGCTGGCTGCGGCCGTCGCGAGCCTTGTTGCAACGGTCATAAACTACGGCTTCGTATTCGCCTTCGGCAATGTCGGCGAGGCGCTGTCGATCATCACGCTGGTCATTCAGGTCGCGGGCTCGGGCGGCACCTACCCCATGGAGATGCTCCCGAAGGTCTTCCAGGTGCTGTACGGCATAATGCCGTTTAAGTACTCGATGAATGCAATGCGCGAAACCATCGCGGGCAGCTACAACGGCACATATGCAAAGTGCATCTTTGCCCTGCTGCTGATAGCAGTCATCATGGTGCCGCTGGCCATCATCGCACACAAGCTCTTCAAGCCCTATCTTGAGCGCTTTAACAATAGCAAGGCCAAGACTGAGGGCCTCATGAGCGCCGGCTGATAAATCAAAAGAATAAGCAAAACTGCTGTGTATTTCTACACAGCAGTTTTTTTGCGCTGTTGCCCGGTCAAACCTCCCGCCATGCTTTGCAGGGAACAGGTTTGCCTGTTCCGATTGTAATGGCTTTGTCGGCAGCCGTGGGATGCGAAGCGGGTAAGCCCGTTCACTACAATATGATAGTTGTTGCGCTTTAGCGCAACAAAAAAGCTCGTCATCCAAATGGATGACGAGCTCAAAATGCTTAATAACTCTCCCCTAATAACCCCTGCGGATTACTTCTTAGCAAGACCCTTCTGGCGGGCATACTCTGCTGCGCCGAGTGCGCCC
>CAZWJM010000038.1:0-12778 GCA_964634435.1 uncultured Oscillospiraceae bacterium
CGCACCCTGCACTCGCGCACAGACCGTAACGTTCCTGTATCGTTACTTCGCATAAACCCAAAAACACAAGCACCCCGTGGATTTCCCACGGGGTGTTTTATTCTCAAATTTTCGGCCGGCTTCAATTATTTATTGACAACGCTTTTTGACTATACTATACTGTTTGTATAAACTATACCGCAACTTTGCCTATCGCGATTTATTTCAGCGCATATAGAGGGAAACAACATTAATATAAATGGAGGGAGTAATTATGTTCTCTGAGTTCACCCAGTCTGCGCTTACGATATTGCGTAACCCGCAGGCTACCATGCAATGGTACATCGTGCCGCTGTTTCTGATAGTGATGTACATCGTCACGAAGGAGCTGCACGAAAAGCACTACAAGGTCGTCCTCGGCGGTGTTGCGCTGTGGGGAATGGATCTGTTCAACGAGATTTGGAACTCGATGGTCTGTTCGCTCAGCGGTTTTGCGCCGGTGTGGGGCACCCCGGCCGGAGTCGGCGATACCTCGCTGCTGATCCTCATCGGATACAACATTGAGATATCGATGATGTTCCTGATCATGGGCATCTCGACCTGCCTCATGCTGCCCGAGGACAGAAAGGCGAAGATCCTCGGCATCAACAACCGCATTTTCTTCGCGATCGTGCTCACGACGGCGGCCGTCGCGGTTGAGTGCTTCCTCAACTACTGCGGCATACTCACATGGGAGTGGCCGTTCTGGCAGCGCTCCTGCCCGTGGCTGCTGTGGCTTATCGGCTACCTGCCGTTCTTCGCGACGGCGTTTTATGTGCACGACAGGCCGACCATCAAGGGCTCGGTCAAGGCCGTCGGCGGCATACTGGGCTTTGACGTTGTGCTGCTTGTGATTTGCGCCTGCTGCGGCTGGCTGTGAGGAGGTGACAATTATGACTACAGGTGCGCTTATAGTGCTCATCGCGGCAACGGTGATCGACTGCGGTTTCGTATTTGTCGCGTTCCGTGACTTTTTGAAGAGAGATTAAAATCAAATAAAATGCACCCCGTGGGAAATTGCTGGGTGGCCATAAAACAGTTCATCCGACCTATGGTTACGATCATAGGTCGGATATTCATATCTATATACAAACTTGCTGGCGGCGAACGGTTTGTCAAAACTGCTTGCGGACGGCAAGTCCACAGGGGATAGCCGCCAACTTTTTCGCAGATTGCGACCAGCGGGCGGTCAGGTTTTTGTATTTAATTGTTGTGTTCATTTCGGTAAATTCCGATTTACTTAACATTTACATTTCTAAAACATGATACTGCTCACCAATATTTATATGAGATTCGTGAGCAACAAACTTTAATAACACATTATCGGCATCTACATCTTCCCTAAAGTGTGCATCCGTTTCGTCTCTGCAATGTTTTTCGGTAGAAACAATAGATACATTGCCTATCAAATGCACAGAATTATCACCGCTATAAAATGTTACGCTACCTTTTTCGTTGTTTTCAAAACCTGTAGCGATTGCAGAAGTCTTGTTAAGAATAAAATAGATTTGCTTAATTCCAATTCCTCCTGCTGGTTTATTAACAGAAGCAAGAGGGTATCCCGTATCTAAAACCGAAGCAAGAACACACAACTGGTCTTTTTCGTGCAATATATCTATACACTGTTCAATCAACATTTCCTTGTTAGCATCCATCCAAAAACCTCCTAGCAAAATTCCTGTTCAGCTTACATTTTTTATAAATGAAGTATATCAGAAAAATGTTAATAAATCTACCGGCTACATAGTAACCGCCCGAACATTTTTGCCCGGGCGGTCTCGGTATCAATCATAAATCAGTTCAAACTTCACGATAGCTTCTGCCTGTGCCTTGCAAGCGTTCATCTGCCGTACCCATTCCATGGGGTGCGATTTTTTATTATAGGCGGAGCATTTTGCGGTCGATATCGCTAATCTTTCGCGCGCCGCACATGTACATAGTGTCTTTAAGCTCTGCGCGGAGCTTTTCGACATAGGCGACGATGCCATCGGCTTTGCCGCCATAGTAGCTTATAAGGAACGGGCGGCATATCATCACGGCGTCTGCGCCCATGGCGAGGGCCTTGAATATGTCGCTTCCGCTGCGGATACCGCCGTCGACTAAAATTTTTGCTCTGCCGCCGACAGCCTCAACTATCTCCGGCAGGACCTCAGCCGTTGCGGGCGTTCCGCCGAGCACGCGCCCGCCGTGGTTTGAAACGACGATGCCGTCAGCGCCCGCGGCGATGGCCTTTTCCGCGCCCGCTACGGTCATGATGCCCTTTATTATCATCGGCGCTTTGGCATATTCGCACAGCTCACGGAGCTGCTCTGTCGACTTGCTTCCCGCCTCGGAGCTGAACTTTTTGAGATGCGGAAGCCCGGCAGAATCGACGACGATGGATACGGCAAACGGCTCTGCCGCGTTTGCAAGGTCAAGGTTTGCCTTTATCGTCGCCATGCTCAGCGGGTTTATGACCGGGATAGCTCTGCCGTCGTGAGCCTTCGTGAGCTCACAGCCGTGCGGGAACACGCTCGCGTCAAGCCCGTCGCCAAAGCAGGCGGCGATGCCGCATTTTTCGGCGGCCAGTGTGCAGCAGGCGTTATAGTCGCGTATATCGTCCGTGGGATTAAACTGTGCACGGAGCGAGCCGATGGGCGCGGCGATGAGCGGCAGCGACAGCGCCTTGCCGAACAGCTCGGTGCTCGTATCCACCGGCGCGTCGGGGGCGATAGTGTCCATGTTCAGGCGTATCTCCCGCCATGCCTTCCAGTTATCGTGCGCGCCGTTGCCGGGAGCTTTCGAGCCTGGGCCGGGCATGGTGTTGCCGCAGCCGAGGCCGTTGCACTCGGGGCAGACCTTGCAATTCGGGCCGATATTCTTGCGCGCATTTATCAAAACTTCCTTGTAATCCATACTGCACCTCAAAATTATGTTAACTTAAATATCTCCGCCGAGCACGGCTGAACGACGGTTCCACTGCCGCCTGACAGCAGCGGGACAGCGCCATCGTGCATAAGCTCAAACGGCTCGTGCCCGCGGTTAATAACACAGGCAACGCAGTCGTTTTCGGCCTCGCGGCGAATGATGAGCACGTCGGGGTTGGGAGCTGAAAACTCCACTTCGCCGGAGAGCATTGCCGTGCTTGCGTTTCGTATCTCACCAAGGCGAGCATAAAAATTATGTAAACCAGCGCACGACGGCTCAAACGGAGCGCGGTCGAATGGGTCGCCGGCACCGTCTAAGCATTCCTCGTCGCCGTAGTACAGGCATGGAACGCCCGGCACGCAATATTGTATCGCGGCGCACAGCTTTTGAAGCGCCGTTGCGCGCTCTGATTCTTCGGGCGTGAGGGCAAAGGCCGCCTGCTCTGCGCGGCTGAGGGACTTGACGTTTCCCTTCGCGCCGAGGGCCGTGTGCAGCCGCTCAACATCGTGCGAGGACAGCAGATTCATAAGCGCCCGATACAGCGGGCGGGGGTAGTTCATCATCTGCGAGGCGAGGAAATCGCGCAGAGCAAAAGCGTCGCTCTCGCCGCGGGCAAAGGTGATGACCGCCGCGCGGAAGGGATAGTTCATCACGGAGTCCAATGAGTAGCCCAGTGCGTAGTTGCGCCGCGCACCGTAGCTGACCTTCGTGACCGCGTCCTCCCAGACCTCGCCGATTATGACGCTGTCGGGCTTTTCGCTCTTTGCCGCCGCGCGGATGAGCGACAAAACCTCGTCCGGCAGCTCGTCGGCAACATCCAATCGCCAGCCGGAAGCGCCGCGCCGAAGCCAGAGCTTAACGATGCTGTCCCTGCCGCTGATGATATAGTCCTGCCAGCCCGGATCGAGCTCGTTCACCTCCGGCAAGTCCTTGAATCCCCACCAGCAGCGATAATCATCGGGAAATCTGCGAAAATCAAACCACTTGCCGTATGAAGAATCCACGTTTTGATACGCTCCCGCACCACCATAGTTGCCGTAGCGGTCGAAATACACGCTGTCTGCGCCCGTGTGGGAGAACACGCCGTCGTTTATAACGGCGATGCCGAGGCGTTCAGCCTCGGAGCAGAGGTTTACATAATCTTCGACGCTGCCAAGTATCGGGTCGACATTTTCGTAATTTGAGCAGTCGTAGCGGTGGTTTGAGCGCGCCTCAACGATGGGGTTGAGGTACAGCGTGCCGACGCCGAGGCCCTTGAGATACGGCAGGCGTGCGGCGATGCCGCGCAGTGTGCCGCCGTAAAAATCGTCGGGCGCGTAGTCCGCTTCACCCTCGCGTGGCTGCCATTTGACAGGCTCGTTTATGCTTTTGTGAAGCTGAGGCGTCTGCCCAAGGCGGCGGTGATATTCGATGCCGCGCTCAGCCGTGCCGTCGTCGAGAAAGCCGAAGCGGTCGGGGAAGAGCTGATACATGATGCTGCGGCAAAACCTCTCCGGCGTTTCAAAGCCGCGCTTATACACCGTCAGGCGAAAGCCGTCGCCCTCGGTACTGCATTTAAGTGATGAATGGCCGTCGCCGCCGCAGCAAAGGTTGCTCTCGCCGTTAATTTTAAATGCGTAGAACAGTGCAGAGGGGGAGGGGGCCGTTATCTCGGCCGTGAACATGTCGCCCTCGCGCTGCATGGGGATAAGCTGCTCAGTTTCATCTGCACGCAGGCACAGCTCCGCACGCTCTACCCCGCCGAAAGCGGCAATGGACAGGTGGAGCTTCTCGCCCTCAACGACAGCGCCAAGCGGTGAGCGATACCGCGCGTCGTAGGCGTCGTGGAAAGCATATGCGTTGTTTTTAAGCTCGTCGCGCAGCAGAAGATCAAGCCGCGCCGTTCTCGGCTGCATTTCGTTTAGCCAGTCGCGGTCAGGCTGGCTGCACAAGGCAGCGCCGAACGCGCGCGTTACAAGGTCCAGCGCCTTATCCATGCCAAGCCCCATGTCGTCCATCAGTAGCCGCAGGAGCTCTGCCGGTATGAGCTCATCCTTTTCGCGCGGCAAAAATTCAATTATCCTCTCGGTCGGGAGGCCAAAATGCGCGCACTTATCCCGCGCATCGCGCACGACTGCTGCTGACACGAGGTACGAGCGCATGAATGGATGCACCTCGTCGACCGGTGTCCAGCTATGCCCGTCAAAGCGCAGGTCATAGCGCCGCTCGCGCACATAGTCAATGTACAGCCGCCCATCACTCCAGCGCTCGGCGTATCCGCCGAAGGTGGGGACCTGCCGCATCAGAGCATCCATAGGTAAAGCTCGGCGTACTCCTCGGAGGAGCGGTCAAAGCTGAAGTCTGCCTCCATCGCCTGACGCACAAGCGACTGCATGACCTCGGGCTTACTGTAGCAGTCCAGCGCAAGCAGCACGGCTTCCTTCATCTCGTGCGCGTTAAAATCGGCAAAGGAAAAGCCCGTGCCCTCACCGCTATACTTGTTGTACGGCTTCACGGAGTCCTTCAGGCCGCCCGTTTCGCGCACTATCGGCAGTGTGCCATAGCGCATGGCTATCATCTGCGACAGGCCGCAGGGCTCAAATCTCGAGGGCATCAGCAGGAAATCCGCGCCCGCGTAGACACGGTGCGATAACTCTTCGTTATATCCGATATAGGCGCACAGCCTGCCCTTGTACCGCGATTCCGCTTCGCGCATGAAGTCCTCATAATCCTTATCGCCGCTTCCGAGCATGAAAAACTGCATGTCGTTATACTGCATAAGCTCGTCTATCATCCGCTCAACAAGGTCAAAGCCCTTCTGCTCTGTCATGCGCGTTACCATCGCGAAAACGGGCACGTCCTCGCACTCCTCAAGGCCGAAGTCCTGCTGGAGTGTAAGTTTACATAACTTTTTGCCGTTCGGCCTGCCCTTTGAATATCGCGCGGGGAGGGCGGGGTCAGACCAGGGGTTAAAGGTAACGGTGTCGATGCCGTTAATTATGCCGGAGAGCTCGTTTGAGCGCGCCGAGAGTATGCCCTCAAGCCCCTCGCCGAAGTAGGCGGTCTTTATCTCCTGCGCGTAGGTGGGGCTTACGGTATTAATCCTGTCGGCAAACACGCAGCCGGCCTTCATAAATGATGCGCAGCCGTTGAGCTCCATAAACTCGGGCGTGTAGTATTTATCCTCAACGCCGAGCAGATCCTGAACGTAGTCAAAGCCGAATTTTCCTTGATATGCAATGTTGTGTATCGTCAGCAGCCAGCACAGTGAGGCCTGCATCGAACCATTATACTGCGTCTTTGCCAGCATCGGGAGCATCGCCGTGTGCCAGTCGTTGCAGTGGACGATATCGGGCGCAAAGCCGAGGTTCGGTATGGCGTCGAGCACGGCACGCGTGAAGAAGGCGTACTGCTCGCCCTCGGCCATGCCGCCGCGGTAAATTTTATCGCCGAAGTAAAACTCGCTGTCGACAAGGTAAATGCACACGCCGTCAAGCTCCAGGCGCTCGATGCCGCAGTACTGCGTGCGCCAGCCGAGGTTTACATAAAAATTGAACATGTGCTCGACTTTGTCCGCGTATTTATCCTTTATACAGCGGTGATAGGGTGTTATCACGCGCGCATCAAAGCCGAGCTTTTTAAGCGCTTTGGGCAGAGTTCCGACAACGTCTGCAAGGCCGCCGGTCTTGGAAAGCGGGGCGCACTCGGCCGCCGCGAGCAGAATATTCGGAAGCTCCGTCCGACCCTTTTCGCTGAGCAGAGTTTTAAACTGTTTCTTCATTTTTATCAGTCACCCTTTCCGGAATGTATTCAAAATATACCGTCGACAGCGGGGGGAGATCGATCACCGCGCTGTACGGCAGGTCATCGAAGCCGAGCTCACGGCTGTTGATAGTTCCTGCATTATGCAAACCGCCTCCGCCGAAGCGCTCGTCATCGCTCGAGAGTATCTCGCGCAGTGTACCGGGCTGCGGAAGCCCTATGACAAAGCCGCGGTGCTCGTTGGGGATGAAGCTGCACGCGCAGATGAGATAGCTTTCAGTCTCCGGCCGCGCCGAGCGCAGAAATGCGATGGAGCTCATCGCTGCGTCGTTTACGTTTAGCCACTTAAACCCGTCCCACGAGTTATCCACCTCGTACAGCGCGGGCGTTGCGGTGTACATGCGGTTTAGCGCGCGGTAGTATTGCCTCAGCTTTTCATGCATGGGATAGTCCAGCAGCAGCCAGTCAAGCTCCTGCTTGAAGTTCCACTCGATAAACTGCCCGAATTCCGAGCCCATGAAGCACAGCTTCTTGCCCGGGTGCGCAAACTGGTATCCGTACAGAGCGCGCAGTGTCGCAAATTTCTGCTCGTATGTGCCGAACATCTTGTCCAGCATCGATTTTTTGCCGTGTACCACCTCGTCGTGCGAGTAGGCGAGGATGAAGTTTTCCGAAAATGCGTACATCATGGAAAACGTCAGCTTATCGTGGCTGCCCTTGCGAAACAGCGGGTCGAGCGAGAAATAGTCGAGCGTGTCGTGCATATAGCCCATGTCCCACTTGAAGCTGAAGCCCAACCCGCCGACGGATGGCGGCATCGTGACCATGGGGTAGGCCGTCGACTCCTCTGCAACGGTGATGACGCCGGGGTAATTTGTCATGACCGTTTGGTTGAGCCTTCTGAGGAAGTCCACAGCGCCGAGGTTAATGTTCCCGCCCTCGCGGTTTTTGGTGTATTCTCCGTCTTTTCGCGCGTAGTTCAGGTACAGCATGGAGCTTACCGCGTCAACGCGCACGCCGTCTATGTGGTAGTTTTCAAAGAACATGCAGGCCGAGGATATGAGGAACGACTGCACCTGCGGCATCTCATAGTCGAATATGAGCGTGCCCCATTCCGGGTGAGAAGCCATGCGCTCTTCCTTGCACTCGAACAGGCGCGTGCCGTCAAACTCGGCAAGGCCGTGCTCGTCGCGCGGGAAGTGCGCGGGCACCCAGTCCATGATAACGCCGATGCCGGCGTCGTGCAGCGTGTCAATGAATTCGGCAAATTCGTCGGGAGTGCCGTATCTGCTCGTCGGTGCGTAGTAGCCCGTCACCTGATAGCCCCACGAGGCGGGGTAGGGGTACTCCGTGAGCGGCATGAGCTCAACATGCGTGTATCCCATGTCGAGGCAGTATCGCGCAAGCTCCGGCGCGATGGCGGTGTAGCTGACCTCGCCGTCCGGCGTTTTCCACGAGCCGAGGTGCATTTCGTATATCGACATGGGGCTTGCAAAGCAGTTTTGCCGTCCGCGCCCTGCAAGGAACTTGGCATCGCGCCACTCGTGCGAGCCTGTCCACACCCTGGAGGCCGTCTCAAGTCCCGACTGCGACCACTGCGCAAAGGGGTCGGCCTTGAAAACGCGCTTGCCGCCGTTTTGCGTCACGCAGTATTTATACAGTGCGCCGTTACTCAGCCCCTCCACGAAGCAGTACCATATGCCGCCGCGCTTTTGCATCGGCGTTGCCTCCGCGTCCCAGCCGTTGAAATCGCCGACGAGCGACACCGCCTGCGCGTTAGGCGCCCAGACTGCAAATCGGTGCATTTTCGCGTCCTCGATGTATCGGCAGCCCAGCAGCAGCCAGGCCTTTTCCGCCTTGCCCGTGTTAAACAGGAAAACGTCTGCCTCCGGAACGTATTTATCTATAAGCTCAGAATAGTCCATGTGTCCTCTCCGCAATAATGATCTATCCTATATTATAAAACACCCGACTGCAAAAGCCAATAAGTTTTTGCTTGCGCTGCGGACTAAAAGATAATACAATAGACAAAAACCATCGGAGGTGCCGCAATGTTTTCATTCAACCATTTTAACTTCAATGTATTTGATCTCGAACGCAGCCTGAAATTCTATGACGAGGCGCTCGGCCTCAAGCCCGTGCGCGAAAAGACGGCCGCCGACGGCAGCTTCAAGCTCGTCTACCTCGGCGACGGCGTGAGCGATTTCACCCTTGAGCTCACATGGATGCGCGACCGCGAAACGCCCTATGACCTCGGCGAGCAGGAGTTCCACCTTGCCTTCGTCGCAGACGATATGGAAAAAGCGCATGAAAAGCATGCCGCCCTCGGCTGTATCTGCTTTGAAAACCCCAAGATGGGCATCTACTTTCTCGAAGACCCCGACGGCTACTGGATTGAGATCATCCCGCCGAGAAAGTGATTATGTAAACCAAAGTGGCCTGTGTATATGCAGGCCACTTGTATTATGTTAACCGCTCGAGCTCGGTCACCGAGACCTCGAACGCGGTCTTTTCTATTGGCATTCCGTCGATGAGCTTTATGTAGCCGCGGCTTTGTATGCGCCCTGTCAGCGACACGGTGTTGCCGGTGTCCCAGTATGATGCCTCGCGCGCTTTAAGGCCCCATGTGATGCACGGCAGATAGTCCGAGCGGCCGTATCTGCGGTTTACGGCCAGCATCAGGTCGCATATGTCTCTGCCCATCGGCGTCACGCGCAGGTTCGGAGTCTTGCACAGCGTGCCGGTAAGCCGGATGAGGTTTTCGTCATCGCCCGCGCAGGGGTACAGTTCCTTGGCAAACACGGTTATGACAAGCCGCGCACCCTCGCCGCTTTTGTTGTTAAACGAGCGCAGCTCGCCCGTTACGCAGAGCTTTTCAACGTCGCTTGCCTCGATGCTCTCCAAAAGCTCGCCGCGCGATATGATATTTATCGTATCCGTCGCCCCCGAAAGGCGGGATACCTCCAGCGGGAAAACGTAAAAGCGCTCTGACCGCGTCTCGTGCGAGAATACGGGCGGTGCGCACATTGTGCCGATGAGGCGGGCGAAATTCGTGCTTGTGTTTTCATCCATATATTTTGTCCTGTCCTTGTTAGAAAGTTTTTGTTAGATTATATTAAGGACAAATGCTTGAATATGCCGCCTGGATGCAATATAATAATGAAAAACACCGAAAGGAAATCATACTAATGGATATAAAAGAGCTTCTTGCTTATTGTGACCACACCCTGCTCAGGGTCGACTGCACCGAGGCCGAGATCCGCAAGCTGTGCGATCAGGCGATAAAATACGGCTGCGCCTCCGTGTGCATCCCGCCCTGCCACGTCCCCGGCGCCAAGAGATATGTTGGCGACAGGATGAAGATATGCACCGTCATCGGCTTCCCCAATGGCTACATGTCCTCGGCTGCCAAGGCATTCGAGGCGGCAGACGCTGTTGCAAACGGCGCGGACGAGATAGACATGGTCATAAACCTCTCCATGGTCAAGGATGGCTGCTGGGAGGATGTTGCCGAGGATATCAAGGCCGTGCGCCGCTCATGCGTCGGCAAGGTGCTCAAGGTGATAATCGAGTGCTGCCTGCTGACCGATGAGGAGAAGATCCGTCTGTGCAGCATCGTCTCCGAGTGCGGCGCGGACTTCATAAAGACCTCCACGGGCTTTAGCAAGGGCGGCGCAACGCGCCACGATGTTGAGCTCATGCGCCGTTATAGCCCCGAAACGCTGCAGGTCAAGGCTGCCGGCGGCATCGCAACGCTTGAGGACGCTGAGGACTTCATCACCCTGGGCGCAACGCGCCTTGGCACGAGCCGTATCGTGAAGCTTGCCATGGAGCTTGAGCGCGGCGAGAGCACAGGCCAGGGAGAGAGCTACTGATGCATAGGCCCGGTAAGCTTTTGAGCGTGATAGGCCTTATCGTGTCGGCGGCACTGCTGGTTATAGGCTCGTATTTCATAGCGCCGAAGTCGCAGAACTGGGCCAGCATATGGAGCGTCCTCACAGGCGGCGCAACGGCGTATTTTGCCTATTATCTGTTCCACAGCAATAAGGATGAATGAAAAATGCGATAACGGAGGGAAAACCCCTCCGTTATCCGCAAAAAGTGCTTGACAAACGGCGCAAGTGCTGGTATATTAATAAAGCTAAAAACAAAGTAGGTACGGCATCCCCGCCCCTCACCGAGCCGCAACAGGCGCGCTTCGGTCAATAAAGACCCGGCCCGTGTGGGCTGTGTTTTTGCGCGGATGCTGTCAGGCATCCGTTTTTTGCATTATGGAGGTGTTTTAATATCGCAAGCGTGAATCATGAGATCAACGAGGAGATCGTCGACAAGGAAATACGTGTCATAGGCGATGACGGCGAGCAGCTTGGAATAATGTCGGCAGAGGCCGCATTGAAGATCGCTGAGGAGAAGGATCTTGACCTTGTCAAGATATCCCCGATGGCGAAGCCCCCTGTCTGCAAGATAATGGACTATGGCAAGTTCCGCTTCGAGCAGTCCAAGCGCGAAAAGGAAGCCAAGAAGAACCAGCACGTCATGGAGGTCAAGGAGATCCGCATGTCGCCCGGCATTGGCGAGAATGACTTGAACACGAAGCTCAAAAGCGCGCTCAAGTTCCTTTCCGACGGTGACAGGGTCAAGGTCTCGATCCGCTTCCGCGGCAGAGAGATGGCGCACACTCACCTCGGTGAGGTCATCCTGCGCGATTTCGCCGCAAAGTGCGAGGAAGTAGCCAACCTCGATAAGCCGCCCAAGCTTGAAGGGCGTAATATGTCCATGTTCCTGTCCCCGAAGTCTGCCGCGGCAGTCAAGAAGGCGCAGAAGGAAGCCGCCAAGAAGCAGGCAGAGGCAGAGGCCGCAGCTTCGGCGGAGGAAAATAAATAAAGGTTATTACAGACATATCTCTGATAATAGCAGCATACGGAAGGAGAAATAACCATGCCTAAACTTAAGACCCACAGCGGTGCTAAGAAGAGATTCAACCTCACCAAGACCGGTAAAGTAAAGCGCGCACATGCGTTCAAGAGCCATATCCTCACTAAGAAGGACACCAAGCGCTGCCGCCGCCTGCGTTCCGGCGCAATTGCCGACGTGACCAACGAGGCAACCATCAAAAAGATGATCCCTTACAAATAAGGGCTGACTGTTACTGATAGGAGGAATTACAAATGGCAAGAGTTAAGGGCGCAATGATGACCCGCAAACATAGAAATAAGATCCTTGGCCTGGCAAAGGGCTACTGGGGCAACAAGTCCCGCCACTACAAGATGGCAAACGAGCAGATGATGAAGTCCGGCCGTTACGCATACGTCGGCCGCAAGCAGAAGAAGCGCGACTTCCGTCAGCTTTGGATCACCCGTATCAGCGCCGCATGCAAGGCAAACGGAATGAACTACTCCACCTTTATGCATGGCCTGAAGCTCGCTGGCATCGACATGAACCGCAAGATGCTCTCCGAGACTGCTATCCACGATCCCGCTGCTTTCACCGCTCTGTGCGAGAAGGCAAAGGCTGCAAAGTAATTTGATATTTACGGCACTCGGAATAATATCCGGGTGCCGTTTTGATTATGCTATGAATTACAAAGAGTTTTTAAAATTTGATATCGACCTGTCCTCAGTGGGCTTTGCCCCGTCGTATGATAACCAGCCGTATTTCTGCACACCGGAGGGCGCACAAATAATCGGCTGCGCCGGCGTTGACGGGATACACTATTGCACCATCCCAGAGCTTGGCGAAACGGTGTTTGCCGTAAGCCCCATGGAGTGCGCGCCCGACTATGTGCATCCCATTGCACGCACATTCGGCGAGCTTCTCAGCCTCCTGCTTGCATGCGGCGATATGGCAGCCATCGAGCAGGCGTGGATGTGGGATAAGGCGCAGTTTTGGGCGTTTGTTAAGGATAACCCACCGACGTCGGAGCAAGAGCAGTGCCTCGATAAGCTCCGTGCCCTCGGCATCGCGCCCGCCGACCAACCATGGGAGTACATGTTCACCCTCCGCTCGGAGTTCGACTACTCCGGAATCCGCTACACCGACGAATACTACGACCTCACCGGCGAGCCCCGCCCGTGAGAATAAAAATTATCCCGCACCGAATTGGTGCGGGATT
>CAZWJM010000039.1:0-12336 GCA_964634435.1 uncultured Oscillospiraceae bacterium
CCCGATGCAAATCAAAATTGCGCATAAATAGAATCAATAATGCGAATTTTGCACCTCTTTACAGGCAAAACAGACCATATATTCAAGCAATTCGTCGAAGTTAAGAGCGCTCTCATCCGAAGAAGCGGCGGTGGGTGAGCTCGAGGGCGGGTAGGAGCTTATCGGGGGCGACGGAGAGGGTGCACGCGCCGTCAAGGAGCTCGGTGGATGTAACGAGGATATCGCTATGGGCAAGCACAGCGACGGCCTCGGCGAGGATATGCGCATCTGCTTTGCTGCCGACTATGCTGACGGTGCTGAGCTTTTTATCGCGCGTGACGCCGCAGACCGCGGGGCGGCGCTGCACGCGGCGCAGGACTGTTCCGCCGCCGTCACAGAAGCTCGACAGCAGCACGGGCTCGACTCCGGTGCGCTTCGCGGCCTCAACACTGCGCGAGTGGAGCACCTGCGAGCCTCCGAGGGCAAGGCGGAGCATGTCGGCATAATCGATCTCGTCATGGCGCACGGCGCCCGTCACAAGGCGGGGGTCTGCCGTATACACACCGTCGACGTCGGAGTAGATCTCGCACCTGTCGGCGCCGAGTGCGGCGGCGAGCTCCACCGCCGTAGTGTCCGACCCGCCGCGGCCGAGGGTGGTGAGGTCGCCGGCTTCGTTTTCGCCCTGAAAGCCCGCGACGATGACTATCCTGCCGCTGGAAAGCTCTGCGCGGCATCTGTGCGTATCGATATTTTCAATGCGCGCACCGCCGTGCGCACCGCTTGTTTTTATCCCCGCCTGCGCACCGGAAAGCGACACACAGCCGCGTCCCAACTGCGCAAGCTGCATCGCCATGAGCGCCGCCGAGGAGCGCTCGCCGCAGCCGAGCAGCGCGTCAAGCTCGCGCGCTGGGGGCTGTGCGCAAATACTGCGAGCCTGCGCGATAAGCTCATCCGTCGTATCCCCTCGCGCCGAGACAACGACGACCACCTCGTCGCCGCGATCGGCACGGCTGCATATAATGTCGGCCGCACGACGCAGACGCTGCGCATCCGCAAGCGAGCTGCCGCCGAATTTTTGAACTGTTAGCATCATATCACCCAAATAAAAATGAAGTAGGGGCATTCCCCTACTTCATACTATTCAGGCTGTGCTCAGCCTGCCATAAGCTCCGTGCTGACAACGCCGTCGACATCGGCAAGCCGCGCCATGAGCTCGTCGCTGCTTATCACGAGATTTTCCGGCGCTATCGATATCGTCACCAGTGCGACGCCGTTTGACGGGATCGACTGATTTATCGTGAGAATATTTGCGCCCGATTCGGTAAAGATAGACAGTACCGAGGCAAGCTTGCCCGGCTTATCATGCAGCTTAATGTGAAAGGTCATGATCGCGTCGCGCTTCATGTCGCGGAAAGGCGTAATGCAGTCCTTATATTTATAAAACGCGCTTCGGCTCAGCTCAACGCGCTCGACCGCCTCCGCGACCGTGTGCGCCTCGCCCGTTTCCAAAAGCGCCTTGGCCTCCGTCACCTTGACGAACACCTCGGGCAGAGCCGTCGCCTCCACGAGATAGTATTTGGGCTTTGCATTTGCCATTTTTGACCCTCCTGTATGCAGCACGATGACATTTGTTCGTGTATTACGGATTTTATCACATTGCGGCGCTGATATCAATAGGAAAAATCGGAGGATGGGAAAATGCTGTTTGGCATAGTGGTCAGCATAATCGCGGGCATGGCGATGAGCGTGCAGGGCGTGATGAACACGCGCTTGGGCGAGGGCATCGGAACGCCCGAGGCAAACGCCATGGTGCAGGGCACGGCCTTTGTGCTGGCGCTGCTTGCGCTCATATTCTGGCGTCAGGGAAGCTTCACAGCGCTTGGAAGCGTGAATAAGCTCTACTGGCTCGGCGGTGTTCTCGGCATCGTCATAACGCTCACGGTCATGCTGGGCATAAAAAGCCTCGGCACGACGGTGGCGATATCGGTCATACTCATTTCGCAGCTTCTCGTCGCGGCGCTTATAGACGCCTTCGGGCTCATGGGCAGCGAGAAGCTCGCCTTCGGCTGGAACAAATTCGTCGGCCTTGCCGTCATGTGCGGCGGTATGCTGCTGTTCAAGGCCCCGTGGAGCGGGAACTAATCTGAGACTGTCAAAAAACTATGCTACGCAGAGAAGATGACAGAGTAGCGGGGGAGCTCGAGGGGGCAAGACCCTCCTCGAATTGGATTGCCGCCGCAGAAAAGGCTTGCAAAGCAAGGCTTTTCGGGCGAAGCGTCATTTTGAGTATTCAAAATGACCGGCGGCTTTGTCAGCTTGCAAAAAAGTCTTTCTAGACTTTTTTGACAAGCTGAGACCGGCCGTTAGGCCGGTCTTAATTGTTGTAATTACAGCTTCGATGCCCTGTACAGGAAGGTCACGACCTGTGCGCGGGTGGCGATGGACAGGGGCGAGAAGGTGGTGTCCGAGGTGCCGGTGGCAACGCCGTTTTCATATGCCCACAAAACTGCCGAGCAGAAGTAATCCGTCGAGGAAACGTCGGAAAACGGATTATCTATGCCCGTGGCGGGCTTGTCGAGATATCTCCACAGCATGGTGACAAACTGCGAGCGGTCGACGGTGTCGTCGGGGTTAAAGTGCGTTGCGTCAACGCCGCTCGTTATGCCGTTTTCCGATGCCCAGAGGACTGCCTCGGTGTAATACGCGCCGGGCTGCACATCAGTAAATACGCTTTCGGTGCTTATCGGTGCGGGCTTGCCTGCCATGCGCCACAGGAAGGTCACGACCTGAGCGCGCGAGCAGATGCCGTTGGGACTGAAGGTCGTGTCGCTCGTACCGCTTGTTATGCCGCGCTCGGATGCCCAGAGGATACCCTCGGTGTAGTAAATATCCTTGCCCTTGGAGTCAACGTCGGTGAAGGGATTATTGCGGCCGCAGACGGAGCACACGCCGTTTTTGAAATCGTGGCCGAGGGCGGCGGAGAAATTGCCCTTGAAGCTCTCCGTGCAGCCGCGGCACTCATAAAGCGTGTAGCCCTGCTCACCGCAGCTGGGTGCGACGACGGTGGTCTTGAAATCGTGGACGTGGTTATCGTAGCTTTCCCATGTGAGGGTGCCGCCGAACTGCGAGTCCTTATACTGGCCCCACTGCGTGCCGTTTGCGGGGTAAACTATCGTTGCGGTGACGTCCGTGAACGCCTTGGGCGCGACGGAGCCGTATTCGCCGGATATATTAATGTAGTCGATATTCGCGCCCGCGGGGAACGCGCCGTTATCAAGAACAAGGCTGAGGCAGTCGAGCGAAACGGACTTTATGCCCGTGCAGTCGGCAAATGCGTTTTTGGCGATGTACAGGCTGTCGGCGCGGTTGTATATAACAATCTCGCGCAGGCTCGTGCAGCCGGAAAATGCGCCGGACTCGATCACCATGCGCTTGCCGCCGTAGCTGTGGTCATCGACAACGATGACGGCCTGGAGCGCCGTGCAGCCGGAAAAGCAGTCTGCCGGGATCTTCGCAAGGCCGGCCGGAAGCTCGGCATAGCTGAGCTTTGTGCAGCCGGAAAATGCCGCCTCGCCGAGGGTAGTCACGCTTGCGGGGACGGAGACGGTCTTTATAGCCGTGCCCTTGAACGCGCCCGCTCCGATGCTCGTGCAGCCGGTGGGTACGCCGATCTCACTAAGGCTCGTGCAGCCGGCAAAGCATTCGCTGCCGAGGACGCGCACGCCCTCGATGCCGTCGACCGTTGTGAGCTTCTCGCAGCCGTAGAACGCGCCCGCTCCGATGCGCTTGAGCTCGGAGGCGATGCTCACGGACTTGAGGTTTTTAAGCTGGGCAAAGGCGTATGCGCCGATGTTTTTCACGCCGCCGCCAAGCTCGATGGCCTTTATGCTGGCCGCGTAATCGTGCCACGGTGCGTTCAGCCCGTCGGCCGAGCTGTAGTCGGTCATTTCGCCGCGGCCGCTGATCTTCAGTGTGCCGATATCCTCGTTGAGCGTCCAGCTCAGGCCGCTTCCGCAGGTGCCGGAAACGGTCATGTCCTTCCACTGGGCGTAGAGGGTCATGTCCTTCGTGATGGGCGTTGCGGCGGTGTACCTCGTGCCGCCGACCGGCGCGTCGTACCAGCCGAGGAAGCGATAGCCCGTGCGCGTCGGGGTGGGCAGTGTGCCGAGCAGCCCGTCGGCGGAGACGTACGCGTTCTGCGCGCTGCAAATGCCGCCGCTTGCGTCGAGCGTGACCGTCACAAGGCCCGGGCCGCCGCCGGACTTGTTGGATATGTACCATACCTTGCTGATGTTATTTATAACAGCGTCCTGGCTGCCGCGCTGACGCGCGTTCCAGCTCTGGCTGAGCTTTATCCTGCCCTCTGCCGTGCCCTGTGCGGGGTCTGCGCAGTAGAAGGTGTCGGTCGCGTCGTCGTAATCTGTCAGCAGCACCGCGTGAGGTATGCCGGTGTCGTATATCTCGATGCCCTCGGGGTGCTGGCTCAGAAGCTTTATGAGGGAAGCCTTCTTGTCGCCGTTTTCGATAAAGTCGCGCGTTCCGATAACACTCATGCCGAGGTACGAAAAGCTGTTGCGAAGCCCCGTGCCGCCTATCCAGGCCTCTGCGCCGAGGGTAGTCTCCGTCACGGTGTTCCACTGGGCGTTGCCGTCGATTATCGCGCGGCGGCGCAGCATCATGACCGCCGAGGTCAGCGTGCACTTGCCGTTTTCGCTCTGCTTGAGGAACACATTGCTGTCATTTATCGTCTCTGCCAGAACGCCCGCCGGAAGCATCGTCAGCACCATCACGAGCGCGAGCAGCAAACTCAGTATTCGTTTCTTCATTCTTCCCTCCTGATCGTATAATTGGGCTTATATTATAGCCTATCCCACTGCCCGAGGCAAGGAAGTTCAAAAATTGTTTACATTCTGACACCAATGAGAGCTGTCCCGGCAAATAATGTACCTCCTAATGTAGGATAACATCTACATCAGGAGGTACACTTCGGAGCATGGCCTGCTCAGCTTTCGCTTTACGGGCGATCATGACTCGCTATGTTTATTTGCAAAACTTTGAGAGATAATTTTCAGCGCTGGCGCTTTATAAATTTACCATACCCGGGGGTTCCGACAACCTTTCCGTTTTCGACGATTAGCTCACCACGGCAGAAGGTTGCTATGATCTTGCCATAGGCATCATACCCATCCCATATGCTGTGGTCGACCTTACTGTGATTATCCGCAGCCGTAAGGACGTGTCGTGCATTGGGGTCAAACAGTACTATGTCGGCATCCTTACCTATCTCGAGCGTTCCCTTGCTGCGGCATCCAAATATTTTTGCCGGTGCAGCAGCGCAAAGCTTTACAGCTCTACTTATGCTCAAACGCCCTTTGAGAGCCTCGCTCAGCATATATGAATATCGAGTCTCAATTCCCATCATACCGTTCGGAGTCATGGGGAAAGCAACTTCTGCATCTTTTTCAGCAGCCATAAATGGGCAATGATCTGAGCCTATAGTTGAAACTGCTCCGGTTTTTACTGCATCCCACAATGCTGCCTGGCTTTCTGCCCCTTTCATCGGAGGAGAGCAAACAAATCGTTTTGCATCATGGCGGGTATATACATCCGATGTGAAATTGAGATATTGCGGACATGTTTCAGCGTATATTTCATGACCCGCCTGCTGTGCAGCCTGTATCGCCGACATACTCTCCTTGTCGCTGACATGTACAACATACAAAGGCGCATTTAATGTCGTTGCCCAGTGCAGGACTCGTTTAGTTGCCTCGGCAGAAACAAATTCGGGACGAGAAAGGAAATGATGCAGTGCATCGGTCTTGCCTTCCGACATAAATTCATCGGTTAGCAAGTCGATAATATCCGGATTCTCTGCGTGGACGCTCATAAGACCTCCACAATCACGGGTTATTCGCAAAATTCGGAACATATCGGCATCGTCCATCATAAGGCCTTCTTTTTTATATACCATGTAGACCTTTATGCTGGGGATTCCGGCATCCACCAACATGGGGATCTCCGCAAGCGCCTGCGGATTCGCATCAGTCATTATCATGTGGAAGCTATAGTCAACAAATGTTTCGCCATCTGCCATAGCTTTGCGGCTTTCGACCATTTCCATTAAGCCATGCCCTTTTTCCTGCGTCGCAAAATCAATAACGCAGGTTACACCGCCATGGGCCGCAGCGCAGGTACCGCTCGAGTAATCATCGCAGGAAACCGTACCGAAAAACGGGACGGAGAAATGCGCATGAGGCTCAACTCCGCCAGGCAAAACAAATAGTCCTTTTGCATCAACAATGCGTTTAGCATCATAGTCAAGTCCTTGGCCAATGCAGACGATTTTGCCATCATTCACAGCAATATCGGCGCACACAGAGCTGTCGTCATTGAATATTAGTCCATTTTTGATTATAAGATCCATAATACCTCCATTTAAATCGCCGCAAACCGCTTTTCAAGTCTTGCGGCCTGTTTACGACAATCTTCAAATGCAGCATTATCAAGGCCGAGCACCATACCATTTTCAACGACTCGTTTTCCGTTTATGATAGTGTCCGTAACATGACCGGTGAAGGCATCTGCTATATGTCCCATCAGATTACCTGCGTGCAGCGGAGTAGGATTATCATAGTCAAGAAGTATAAAGTCCGCCTGATATCCAGCGGCAATTTTTCCGGCAGCAAACCCGAAGGCATTTTCTACCACGCGATACGGGTTGCTAAATGCAAGACGCTTCATTTTATCTCCGCCAAGAGCTTCAGGGCCATTGCAGAGCTTTTGAACGAGCATAGCGATCTTGAGTTCTTCAAACAGATTGTAGTAGAAACCATCGCCGCCAAGCGCAACATGTACATTTTTATCGAGCATCTCGTTTACATGGCACGCACCGACGCCGTTGCTGCAATTAGATTGCGCGTTATGCGCAATTGTCGTTCCTGTTCTGGCGACAATATCCCACTCTTCACTTCCGGTATGCACAAAATGCGCCAGGATGGATTTGGGCTTGAGTATGCCCTGTTCATAGAGAAATTCCACCACATGCTTATCGTAGTTTTTATATGAGCAAACGACATCGGCACGATCTTCGGCGCAATGAATGTGGAAGCCCACATCATAAGGCTTTTCCATTTCGACAGCTTCAGCAAGCGTTTTGGGCGAGAGGGAATACAGTGCGTGCAGGCCAAACATTCCTCGAACGGTATCATCCTCATCTCGACCAGCACACTTTGCTATAAAGCGCTCATTTTCAAGCAAGCCTTCTTTGCGAGATTGCTCTCCGTTTCTGTCAGACACTTCATATGCCAAAACAGCTCTTGCGCCAATCCTTTTAACTGCATTCTCTATTATATCCAGACTTCCGGTGCACGCTGCCGGACTTGCATGATGGTCTATGAAGGTTGTAACACCGCACTTAACGCCTTCGACTAGGCCCATCACCGCACTGGCATTGGTTATATCATCATCAATGGCACGATCTACATCCCACCAGAGATCCTGGAGCACCTGCTGCCAATTGCGAAGTCTTTTCCCAACAGCCATACCTCGTATGAGCTGCCCGTAAAAATGGCTGTGAGTACACACCATGCCGGGCATTAGTATTTTGCCGCAAACGTCTTCGATTTCGGCTCCGGATTCGGGCTCAGATGCTTCATATTCTGACATTGAACCGACTTTTGTTATCTTAGTTCCACTTACTTTAATATATCCGTTTTCGATAAATGGATCGTCATCACATAATGTTATAATACGAGCGTGCGTATAGTATTTCGTCATTAATATATCCTCCGCGAATTGGCAATACAGATATTATAGCCCGCTTTTTCGGGCAATTCAACGTTTATGACAATCTGGGCTGCATGTTATGCAGCCCAGACCGCTATTATTTTGAATTACTTAGAGTACAGGTACTCTGCTTCAGCAGCCACATCGGGTCTGCCGAACTTTCCGGTAGACTTCTCGTAAATCTTATTGCAGATCCAGCAAAATACAAATGCAGCGATCATGCCGACAAGTGCCGGAATGAAGAACGAACATACATTGGATACATATGCGCAAATCGACGCAAGAATATAAGCAATGAGATTGGGGACATTGAGCTTCTTGAAGGAGACATATTCGATCTTCGGGAACTTCTTATTCCAGTTGTAGAAATGATCCGCCAAGACAATAGCGCCAAGAGGAGGAATAAATGTTCCGAGGAATGACAGGAAGGGTATGAAGAAGGAATATACGTTGACTACAGCCAGAATCGTTGCAAATATCGTACCCCAGAATACATACTTTGACTTGTTCTGATCATTGAACAGCTCTGCACCGGCCATGCCGTAAGCATATGCGGTGGATGCATTTGTTGTCCATATGTTAAGAACAAGGATAATGATCGCCATAGTAACCATGCCAAGCTTAAGGAAAACAGTAATCATATCGGTCGCGTTCATTGCAAGGCCACCGAGCATGCCCGTTCCTACCATGATTATGGTTCCTATGAAGAAGGCAAGGAAGCCAATGAAGAAACCCTTAATCGGGCTTTTTGCATAGCGGGTCCAGTTGGTGCAGTTTGTACCGCCGGAGCAGAAAGTGCCAATAACAGAGGTTATAGCGCTGATCATAGTCATCTCGCCAAGGCCCTCGGGAATGATGTTTGTCAGTTCCGTAAAGCTGCCGGCCGCGCTGACAGCCATTGCAGGAACCTTTATAATAAGATAGACAAAGGGGATCAGCGCAATGTAAGAAATAATTTCAAGGCCACGATTGCCCTTAAGCACCGTCAGACCCATTGCAAGCGAAAATGCGGCGGTAATGGGTATATACCAGCTGCTGGAAAGACCCAGGCCGACGATAAACAGATCCGAGAAATACGCCGTCTGAACCGCAAACCAAAACACCTGGGTTGCACCAAGAAGCAGATCTGCCCATTTTGCACCCCAGCTTCCGAGTGCAAATCTTGCCAAAACAACAGTACTAAGGCCTGTTTTAGCGCCAAGCATGGTCATAAGACCGGTGTACAAGGCCAGGATAAAGCTGCCGACAAGAAGGATGAAGATCAGGTCTTTCCAGGCAAAGGCGTGAGCAATGCTCGCGCCGGTCTCCATGGTTATGCTCAGGAAGCAAAAGCCAAGGAGGACGACAAAAATGGGTATGCCTGCTTTGCGTTTGTCAAGAGGTACGTTTGTTACGGCATAGTCAGTATCAACTACTTCTTTTGCCGCAGCGGTTTCTTTGCTGCTCATAAATAGTTTTCTCCTTTCGATTTATATCCAGTTATTTTAGGCATAAGTAATTGCGTTCTTTGGGCACACAGAGGAACATGCACCACAGCCGCGGCACTTTTCTATGTCAAGAACCGGAGCCGTCAGAGGAGCTGTTTGAGTAAGTGCGCCAAAGCCAAAGTCAGTGCAGCACAGTGCGCACTTGCCGCATTTTATGCACTTTTCGGCATCTATACGACATTTGACAACGGATTCTCTGCTGAGTTTGCTATGCTCAACAACATATTGCAAAGACTGACCGCGCATTGCCTCAATACTGTCATAGCCCTTGCGTTCCATATATTTGTCAAGGTTCTCGCAGAGTTTCTTGACCATGTCAAGACCATACATGGATATAGCAGTGCAGATTTCAAGCGGAGCAGCACCCAAAAGGATAAATTCCGCAGCATCTTCCCAAGTCGTTATGCCGCCGACACCAAACACCGGAGTCTCGGGGAAAGCGGTGAGTATCTTGGTTATAGCCGCAAGTGCAACGGGCTTGAGAATGGGACCGGACAAGCCGCCCCACGTACCGTAGCCGCACGTGTTGAGCTTAGGCTTCCCTGTTTCGACATCAACGCCTATAAAGCCGCGCAGCGTGTCAATTGCGCACACAGCATCGGCGCCTGCATCCATAGCAGCCTTTGACAAAACAACTATGTCTGTCACATTCGGAGTCATTTTAACAACCAGCGGCGTTCCTTTACGTACCGCGCCTTTGATTGCCTTCGTGGTAGAGAACATAAGCTCTGGGTCAGAGGCAGGTATCTTCTGCGAAACGTATTCCGCATCGCCCGCGATGCTCTGCTCGCCCTGCGGACAGGACATGCTCAGCTCGATCATATCGACACCGGCATCCTCGAGTATTTCAACCAGCTGAACCCAGTGTTCTTCCTTGCCGGCCATTATACTGCCAACAAGAATGCGGTCAGGGTACTTGGCTTTAAAATATCGGATATCGTCGGCAATCTCATAAACATCGCGCTCAGATATCAGATCTGTGTTAAGAAAGCCCATTTGCTTTGTGTTCTTGTGGTCGATTCCTACCATGTTAGGCTCGACAAGAACGGGTGCATACTCAGGCAGTGAAGTAGTCTTAAAAACCACGCCTGCCCAGCCGGCCTCAAAAGCTTTCTCGACCTTTTCACGACTGTCGGAAGACGGCGAAGCGGAAATGAGGAATGGATTTATGAACTTGATCCCGCAAAGATCAATGCTCAAACGTTTTGAATGTGTGAAGTCCATTTTGGCCTACCTCTCTTGAAATGTTTGTTTTATTAATTTAAAGCTTAAACTCTGCTTCGTTAAGCTTTGTAAGTTCATCAAAAATCGCAACATTTCCCACCAACGCGCGCTCCATAAAATCAATGCGGCATTTATCTATGGGCCTATGGCAATAAAATTCCTGCATCGGCGAGTAGCCAATCGCCGGCAGCTTGTGTCGACCGCATATCATTGCAAGGTCGGTACCGAAATCCCAATAGGAATAACTGACCGGCTCGCCGATGTCATCCAGCGCTTTGCTTGCAGCAACAACGAACGGGTGCTGAGTAGAGATCTTCCAACCCTCTTTTATATTGGGATAGGCAACTGTTTTTCCGGTATAGGTAGTACGCAGTACTACAGATACGGACACTTTCGCTTTGAAATCAGGATCTTCCGCCGCAAGTTTGTCGATTATCTCCTGTATCTCAGCGATTGCACGCTCTGGTGTTTCAGAAGGCACCAAACGTCTGTCATATATAATTGTGCAGCGATCGGGAACTATGCACATTGCGCCGGGCTGGCAGGTAATAGACGTGAGGGCAATTGTGCTTCGTCCAAGGTGCTCGTCGGTTTCGTAATTATTGGTATAGCGCTCTTCAATGGCATCTATAAGCTTTGTCGCCTTATTTACTGCATTTATGCCGAGCTGAGGTGCACTTCCGTGGCTGGTGCGGCCACTGACTTCGATTTTTAACTCTACCCTGCCCCTGTGGCCAAGGTATAGTTTTAGGGCGGTTGCCTCGCAAGACACAACGCCGTTCAGCTGCAGCCCTTTTGCCGGCAAGGTATCATCATATAGACCGATCATGCCGATCTGTTCTGCAGGTTCTTCCATAACGACGGCGCTTAGCACAAATGTTCCTCTGAAGTGGAATCCTTCTTTTTTGAGCTGGGCAAGAATAGCTCCGCTGTATATTTGGCATGCTATGCCGCATTTTGTATCAGATGCAGCACGGCCATGAATTACGGACGTTTTTTCAAGGCAATCGCCGGCTTCACTGAATATTTCGTCAATATCAATATCTCCGCCATATGGATCATAGCCGCCCCACTCAGAAACATCGCCGATATCAACATGATCCATGTGTCCATTATACATAATGACCGGCCCCTGTTCGGTGCCATGGATAATACCGACAATGTTGCCCCATTCATCACGAAAAGCTTCATCATAACCGATCTTTTTAAGCGCATCGAGGAATATTTCCGAAACCGCTTGTTCTTCTCCGGTCAAGGACGGGCAACGTATTGCCCTTTGTGCGAGTTCAACCATGTCAGGTGCATACAGTTTTGCTAATTGCCTTATTCGATCGACCATGTCGTTCACCTCATATAAGTTATATATAATGCAACAAATTTCGCTTGCGATATATCGCTAAATTGTCGTTTTGGACAAAAAATCGGCAGGCTGGAGTTTTATGAGTTTATTATACGCGATGGCAAAGAAAATAACTATAAGCATATTAACTCGAATTATAATAATCGTGTACAAAATGCATTATGTACAAAAAAATACTTTCATATCGACGGGTAAGCTTTATGCTTTTATAAATATATTGCGGCAAAATGTAGTCGTAGCCTAATATCATGTTGTGTCTTAAGCTGTTTTGGCATGTTTTGGGCTCAAGCAGGGACCTCTGCAATATATCGGTGCGCAATATGGTGTTATGTTATATAGACTTAAGAATCAGCAACACAATTGAAGCACAAACAATAAACCAGAATTTAAAAGTGGATCACCTAAGTTGATTCCCATTTTCGTTGCAAACACCTTGACAAATCGCAAAAAGCATGTATAATATTAGAGCTTGCCTGTGTGGGCAAGCTATCCTTGTTCCCG
>CAZWJM010000040.1:0-11762 GCA_964634435.1 uncultured Oscillospiraceae bacterium
CCAAGCGGTTTTCCGCCTGCGGCGCCCGCATCGGCTGCATGATCTCCCGCAACAAAGAGCTGATGGCGCAGGCCATGAAGTACGCCCAGTGCCGTCTGTCCGTGCCCACGCTGGATCAGGTGGCCGCCGCCGCGCTGTACACGGTAGGCCCCGACTACTTCGCCGCCGTCCGCGAGGAGTATAAGCGCCGCCGCGACACAGTGGTGTCCAAGCTCCACGAGATCCCCGGCGTGGTGTGCGAGTGCCCCCGCGGCGCCTTCTACATCATGGCCGCCCTGCCCGTGGACGATGCCGACACCTTCCAGAAGTGGCTGCTGGAGGAGTTCGACGACAACGGCGACACGGTGATGTTCGCCCCCGGCGAGCCCTTCTACGCCACACCCGGCAAGGGGAAAAACGAGATCCGCATCGCCTATGTGCTCAAGCAGGCGGATCTGGAGCGCGCCATGGATCTGCTGGCCAAGGGCATCGCCGCCTACAACGCCCGCTGAATACACACAAAAAAGGAAGCCCCAGGGCCGCCTGACACAAGGAAACACACGGTTTTGCCTGTGTCTATCCGGCTGAAATCGACCGAAAAAAACGCCCACATGCGTCAGCATGCGGGCGTTTTTGCAGCCAATTTCAGCTCGAATTTACTTTGGCAAAACTGCTTCGCACCGAAAAAGAGCGCGTTTTGTGCAGAGCCGAGGCGCGTCGCCGCAGGCATACTGGATGTCTGTCAAGGCGGCGCAACGATGGGGCTGCGCGAAACGCGCCTTTTGCGGCGTATGTTTTCTTATGTCAGGCGGCCTAAGGGCTTCCTTTTTTTGCGCTTATTTACTTCGCCGCTTTGCGTCTGGCGGCGCGGCGCTGGAAGAACTTCACCAGCTCCACGATGGGGATGACCAGAATGGCCAGCGCCAGTGCGATGCCGTACTCCGTCCAGCTTACCGGCGTGAAACCGAAGGCGTTGGCGATGACGGGCACCTCCAGCACCAGCGTGGTCAGCACCAGCGAGCCCAGCATGGCGCCCCACAGCACCTTGTTGTGGCCGGGCAGGGAGAACACGCTCTTGCGCTGGGAGCGCATGTTGAAGCTGTGGAAGATCTCGCACATGCTCATGGTCAGGAAGGCCATGGTCATGCCGTCGTCGGACACACCCTTGGGCATCTCGAAATACCCCACCTCCATGCAGTGGCCGATGATATAGGAGGCCAGCGTAATGACGGTGATCAGCACGCCCTGATAGAGAATGTCGAAGCCCAGACCGCCGGCGAAAATGCCGTCCTTGCTGTCACGGGGCGGGCGGGTCATGGTGTCCGGCTCGCCCTTTTCCAGACCCAGCGCCAGCGCCGGGAAGCAGTCAGTGATAAGGTTGATGAACAGCAGGTGTACCGGGTTCAGCAGCGTGAAGCCCAGCAGCGTGGCAAAGAACACGCCCAGCACCTCGCTCATGTTGCTGGCCAGCAGGAACTGGATGGCCTTGCGGATGTTGTCGTAGATGCGGCGGCCTTCGCCCACGGCGTTGACGATGGTGGCGAAGTTGTCGTCGCTGAGCACCATGTCCGCCACGTTCTTGGTCACGTCGGTGCCGGTGATGCCCATGCCCACGCCGATATCGGCGGACTTGATGGAGGGCGCGTCGTTGACGCCGTCGCCGGTCATGGCAGTGATGGCGCCTTTGCGCCGCCAGGCATTCACGATGCGCACCTTGTGCTCCGGCTGCACGCGGGCATAGACGCTGTACTTCTCCACGGCGGCGTCCAGTTCCTCATCGGACAGGGCGTCCAGCTCCCGCCCGGTGATGGCCTGGCTCGCGTCGGTGATGATGCCCAGCTCCTTGCCGATGGCCACGGCGGTGTCCTTGTGGTCGCCGGTGATCATCACCGGACGGATACCGGCGGCGCGGCACTCGGCCACCGCCGCCTTGACCTCCGGACGCACCGGGTCGATCATGCCGCACAGACCGATGAAGCACAGGTCGTGCTCCAGATCCTCCGGCTCCTGCCGGTCGGGAAGGCTCTCATACAGCCGCTCCGCCGCCGCCAGCACCCGCAGCGCCTTGTCTGCCATGGCTTTGTTAGCGGCCAGAAGCTCCGTCCGCTTCGCCTCGGTCATGGGCAGCACCTGCCCGTTTTCCGTATAGTGGGTGCAGCGGCGCAGCACCTCGTCGGGCGCGCCCTTGGTGTACTGGATGAAGCCGGTATCGGTGCGGTGGATGGTGGACATCATCTTCCGCCCGGAATCGAAGGGCGCTTCGCCGCAGCGGGGCTGGCGGCTTTCCAGTGTGCCCTTGTTCAGCCCGTTGGCGGCGGCAAAATTCACCAGCGCCGCCTCGGTGGGCTCGCCCACAGCGCCGCCGTCCTCCAGCGCGGCATCGTTGCACAGCGCCATGGCGGTGCCCAGCAGCTCCGTGGGGCCTGTGTGCTCCACCACGGTCATCTTGTTCTGGGTCAGGGTGCCGGTCTTGTCGGAGCAGATCACCTGCGTGCAGCCCAGCGTCTCCACCGCCGTCAGGCGGCGGATGACCGCGTGGTGCTTGCTCATGTTGGTCACGCCGATGGACAGCACCACCGTCACCACCGTGGCCAGACCCTCGGGAATGGCGGCCACCGCCAGCGAGACGGCCACCATGAAGGTGCTCAGCACGGTGTTCAGGGTGAACTCACCGGCCACCACCAGATCAAAAATGAAGATGAACACGCAGATGGCCAGAACCAGCTTGCTCATGGTCTTGCCCAGTTCGCTGAGCTTGCGCTGCAGCGGCGTCTGCTCCTGCTCCGTCTGCGCCAGCACGCCGGCGATCTTGCCCATCTCGGTGTTCATGCCGGTGGAGGTGATGACGGCCTTGCCGCGGCCATAGACCACGGTGCTGCCCATGTAGCACATGTTCCGCCGGTCGCCCAGGGGGATGTTGTCGCCGGTCAGCAGCTCCACCGCCTTGGTGACGGGGACGCTCTCGCCGGTCAGCGCGGCCTCCTCGATTTTCATGGAGGCGCTCTCCAGCAGCCGCCCGTCGGCGGGCACGGCGTCGCCGGCCTCCAGCAGCACCACGTCGCCGGGCACCAGCTGGCTGTTTTCAATAACGGTCTGGTGGCCGCCGCGCAGCACCTTGCACTTGGCGGCGGTCATGGTCTGCAGGGCTTCGATGGCGGCCTCGGCCTTGCTCTCCTGCACCACGCCCAGCACCGCGTTCAGCAGCACCACGATGAGGATGATGAACACCTCGGTGAAGCTCTCGCCGCTGAGGGCGTTGGTCACGGCGGACACCGCCGCCGCTGCCAGCAGGATCAGCAGCATGGGATCCTTCAGCTGGGTCAGAAAGCGCTGGAGCAGGGTGGGCTTTTCCGCCTCCTGCAATTTGTTGGGGCCGTATTTGGCCAGCCGCTCCGCCGCCTGCTGCTCCGTCAGGCCGGTGGGACAGGAGCCCAGCTCCTCCAGAACCTCCTGCGGGCTGCGGTTGTAATCATTGTTCATGTGTATCGCTCCTTACTATCTGAGATCATGCGCCTGCGGGCAAAGAAAAAGGCCCATGCACGGACAGGCTATGTCGGTGCATGAGTCTCATTCTTTCAGGACACATCGGGCGCTTGCGCGCCGGGATGACGGTGTGCCACGCCGCACCGTAGGGCGCTGCGGAATTACTCCCTCATTCAGTATGTGCTATTTTAATCGTTTGTACGCCGATTGTCAAGGTGAAAACGGCACAAAATGTGCTTATTTTTCGCCAGCGGCTTCGGCGGCGCAGAGGGCGTCGAAATACTTGTACAGGGGCATCAGCCCGTCAAAGCCGGTGATGATGTCCTGCGCCAGCTCCGGGGAGAACAGCCGCTCGTCCGGCGGCAGCTCGTGCTGGAAGTTCAGGGATTTGCGGTTGTACCACGGCTCCAGCAGCGGGGAAGTCTCGCCCTTTTTGCGCTTGTACTCCTGTCCGGTTAGGACGAACTGCGTCTGCCTGTTGAATTTCCGCACCAGCTTTTCCAGCTCCTGCGGGTGCAGGTCGATACGGCGGCGATAGGCCTCCATCAGAGAGGCCTTGGGCGCCCAGAAGCCCATGCCGTAGCTGTAATAGTCCGGGGCGATCTCAAAATAGAAGGTGGGGCGGCCTGTCCAGTCCTCGCCGCCGGCGCGGATGCAGAACCACAGGTGATCCTTGTAGGGACCCTGCCCGTGGAGCCGCCGGGCGTCCCGGTAGATGCGGGACATCTTCAGCAGAAACGGCTCGTGGGGATACTTTTCGTGCATGGCGTCGTAGACCTGCTCGCCCAGCGCCCGGGTGGGCGCCAGCACATGGGACTGATAGTCCTCCTTGTGCGCCAGAAACCAGCCGCGCTCGTTGTTGAACCGGATGCCCCAGAGGAAATCCAGCGCGGCGGGGGAATAGCCTTCAAATGACATGGTAAACTCCTTTACATGAAGCGGCAGAGAAGGATGGGCAGCAGCCTGCCGCCCAATGTGCCCAGAACGCCGCCGGCCGCAACAGTGGCGGCGTTGATCAATACACCGGTGAGTATCATGGTACCAGTCCTCCTCCGTCTATCAGATCGCGTACCGCCGCGCCGCCCATCAGCAGCCCCGCCACGGAGGGAACCCATGGGACGCTGGCGGGCACGCTGCGCCGCCCGGGAGGCGGCGTCTCCAGCTGCTGTGTCTCGTGGGGCTGCTCCGGGCTGAACACCACCTTCAGGTGGTGCAGCCCCAGCTTGCTGCGCAGCTCCTTGCGCATGACCCGCGCCAGCGGGCAGCCGCTGGTCTGGGAGATATCCGCGATCCGCAGCAGCTCCGGCTCCAGCTTGTTGCCGGTGCCCAGCGCCGTCAGGATGGGGATGCCCCGCAGGTGCGCCTGCTGGATCAGATCCAGCTTGCAGCTGACGAGGTCGATGCAGTCCAGTATGTAGTCGAATGGCCGGGTGAAGAATTCCTCCCGGTGGGCGGCGTCGTAGGTGGCGCAGATGGGGTACACCACGGCGTCGGGGTTGATATCCCGTACCCGGGCGGCCACCACCTCGGCCTTGTACTGCCCCACGGTGGAGGTCAGGGCGCACAGCTGCCGGTTGATGTTGGACACGGACACCGTGTCCTGATCCACCAGCGTTAAAGTGCCAACGCCGCTGCGTGCCAGGCACTCAGCGGCGTAGCTGCCCACACCGCCCAGGCCAAACACCGCCACATGGCTGCGGCGGAGCTTGTCCAGAGCGGGTGCGCCTACTATCATCTCAGTTCTGAGAAAGCGTTCGTTCATAAATGCCGGGAAGGGGGAACTCAGCCCACGTGCTTCATGCCGGACAGCTCCACCACCTCGGTGCTGTCGGTCAGACCCTTCTGCCAGGCCTCGGTGTCGCGGCTGCGCAGGGTGTTCTCCACCTGCACCTGCCAGCAGGGAACGTCGTCGCCCACGAAGTACATGACGTGGTAGCCGGTGTAGCTGCCCTCGTTGAACACAATGCCGGTGTCGCCGGGCTTGCGGCTCTCGTCGAAGAGCCAGTCGTTGAACTCCGTGACCATCTGTCCCTTCAGCACCTTGGTGTACAGACCGCCGTTGGTGTTGCTGCCGCCGTCCTCACTCAGCTCGTTGGCCATAGCCGCGAAGCTGTCCTCGGTGGCGTCGCCGGCCTTCCACTGTGCCAGAGCGTCCTCGGCCTTGGCCTTGGCAGCGTCCTTGGCTGCCTGCAGATCGGCCTCATACGTCTCGGACTCGCTGTCCAGACCGGTGGTGTCCGCCCTGAACAGGATGTGGCGCACGTCTCTGGAGGCATACTCCTGCCGGCCGGCGCTGTGGAACACCAGCACGCGGCTGCCGCTGTCGGTGGTGATCACGGTGCTGTCGCCGTCTGCGCGGCTCTCGTCAAACAGCCACTCGCTGGCCTCGTCACCGGAGTTGCTGCCGGCCTCGGTGTTGCTGTACGTGGCGCTCTCGTAGGCCAGAGACACCGTCTCCAGCGGGTCGCCCGCCTGATACAGCTTCAGTGCGGCATCGGCGTCGGCAATGGCCTTCTCCTTGGCGGCGGCGTTCTCCTCGTCCGTGGGCGCAACGGTGTTGCCGTCGGCATCGGTGGTGGAGTCAGCAGTGCCCTTGAAGTACAGGGACTCGTAGCTGGCCACGTTGAAGGAGGACTTGTTGTCGTTGTAGTAGCTCTCCAGATCGGAGGCGGTGTAGCTCAGCTCCTCGGAGTACTCGCTGGCGTAGTGGCTGGCCACACCCACCAGACGGATCATGTCCTTGAACGTGGACACGGTCATGGTCTTGCCGAAGGCCAGCTTCAGGTACTCCTTCAGGGAGTAGCCGTTCTCCTTGGCATAGGCGGTGTACTGCTCGATGGTGGAGGCTACCTCCTCCTCGGTGTGGTCGTCGGCGCCGTGGCCGTTGGCCTCGGCTTCCTTGGCCTCCTTCACGATCAGCGTCATCTGCTCGATGGCGTAATCGTGGATGAACTGCTCCCAGGTGACCTCACCCTCGTCCTCAACGCCCAGGAACATCTTGGCGGTGTCATTCATCACCTGCTGATCCAGCGGGGTGGAGCTGGACACGCCGTACAGACTGGAGTAGCTGCCGTTGAGGATGTTGTTCTTGATGCTGTGGTAGAAATAGTTTACCTGGCTGGCGCTGTACTTCTCGCCGTCGATGCTCAGTGCGGCGGCGTTCCGCTGCAGCACGCCGGAGTTCCACACCAGCAGCGCCGCCGCCACCAGCACGAACACGCCGGCGATCACGCCGTACAGGATATTGCTCTTGCGCGCCTTGGCCTTCTCCTCGGCCTCGCGGATCTTCTTGGGGTCGGTGATGCCCTGTGCCGCCAGATCCTGACGGGTCTTCTTTTCTCTTGATGCGCTCATGAATTTCATTCCTCTCAATTTTGGGCGCAGTACGCCCTTGTTAGTAAAATGCCAAATTATTATACCGTACCGTGCCGCATTTCGCAAGGGGGAAACGCCGGGAATTTGTGAACATTTTACCATAATTAAAATGAGCTGGCCTGTCAAAGCCGTCCGAACGGACTTTTTTGCCAAGCTGAGCACAAGACCCCCACTCCGTCTGGAGTGGGGGTCTTGTGCTCAGCGACAGGCAGCGGCCATGTTATAACCTGCACAGCTCGCAGGTGGGTCGTCTCCGGCCGACTTTACTGCTTCCAGCGTCCGCCCGCAGAAGGCAGGCGGGAGGCCTGCAAACCATCTACCGATCCGACGTCCCGTATAACCAATGTCAGGATAAATAGAACCGCTGCCCATCGCTCAATTTTCCGCCCTGCCTTCGTCAAATCGGCTCGACGTACAGAAAGTACGCCATCGCCGCTTTGCCATCGGCAGGACGAAAAATTACTCCTCCTCGTCGGACAGGATCTGCTCCATAAACAGGTCGTAAACCTTGTCCAGCTCCTCGTCGCTGTCCAGCGTGCTGAGAAGCTCCTCGCCGTTTTCCATCACGGACTTCAGGATCACCAGGCCGTATTCCTCGGCGGCTTCCTCGTCCGCGTCGTCCTCCACCACAGGGAAGAACGCCATGTAGGTCTGGCCGTCCAGCTCCAGCGCGTCCACGTATTCCAGCTCTATGTCGTTGCCGTCCTCATCCGTCAGTGTGATGAAATTGGGGCCGAATTCCTCGCTCATGGAAAGTCCTCCTTTGCCTTGTTGCCCATAGTATACCCGAAGCGGAGGAAAAACGCAAGAGGAACTGTTCGGCAATTTATGCCCCATGCGGGACTGAAAAACCGGAAAACGGGGGAGAATAACGGGAATAGCCTGCCGGGAAAGGCATAATTTAACAAAAAATCTCTTTTTTTGCAGTTGACAGGTATGGTAGAATATCTCTTATACTGGGTCGGTATGCAAACATGCCGATCACCGTACAAAGCCACAACAGGAACATCAAAGAGAAAGGAAGGTGCCCTGTCTTGAGTGAGAACAAGCGCAGACGGTCGTCGTCCCCCGACTTTATGGGACGCATCCGGCAGAGCGCCCGGCACATAGAAACGGAAGCGAAGGAGGGCGCGCGGCGCGTGCAGCACGAGGCGCAGGAGCGTGTCCGCAATATGACGCCCCAACAGAAAAACGGCTGGCGGAAGGCCGGGCGGATCATCGGCACACTGCTGCTGGTATTCGTGGTGACGCTGACCATCTTCTCCGGTATCTTCATGGCGTATATCAACAGCACCATGCGGGGCAAGGTGGAGGTCTATCTGGACGAGTTCGAGACGAAGGTATCCACGGAGCTGTACAGCCAGGATCCCGACACCGGCGAATGGGTCATGTACCAGACGCTGTACCTGAACTCGGAGAACCGCATCTGGACGGATCTGGAGGACATCCCCAAGTATTTGCAGAAGGCCGCCATCGCCATCGAGGACAAGCGGTTTGAGAAGCACCACGGCGTGGATTGGAGGGGCACCACCCGCGCCATCGTATACACCCTGTTCGGCAAGAACGTGCAGGGCGGCTCCACCATCACCCAGCAGCTGGTGAAGAACGTCACCGGCGACAATGAGGTGACGGTAAAGCGGAAGATCACGGAGATCTACCGGGCGCTGGAGCTGGAAAAGCGCTACGAAAAGGACGAGATACTGGAGGCCTATCTGAACGAGGTGTTCTTCGGCCAGAGCTGCTACGGCGTGGTAACGGCCTCCCGCATGTATTTCAATAAGGATGTGTCCGACCTGACGCTGGCGGAATGTGCCAGCCTGATGGGTATCACCAACAACCCCTCCATGTACGACCCCACCCTCAGCTCCTGGACGCGGGAGAACAACCGCGAGCGGCAGCTGACCATTCTGGGCGCCATGCTGGAGCAGGAGAAGATCTCCCAGGAGGAGTATGACGAGGCCAAGGCCGAGGACATCGTGTTCTCCAACGGCTTCACCATCTCCGGCAAGTATGTGGGCAGCGACGGCACCGTCACCGATCTGGAGCCGGAGGAGCCGTCCACCGATGATACCGAATCCCCGGCGGACGAGGAGGAGCCCACCATCAAGGGGCGGTACTCCTGGTTCACCGAGGCCATGATCGGCGATGTGGCCGACGCGCTGGTGGAGAAGTACGGCATCACCGACAAGGTGCGGGACAACGGCACCACCTACACCGCCTATGAGCAGGCGTGGGACATGGTACACGGCAAGGGCTATAAGATCTACACCACCCAGAACCCCAAGTACCAGAAGATCGCCGAGGATGTGTGCTACAATCTGGACAACATCCCCTATACCAGCAGCTATACCAACTCCGCCGGCGAGCAGGTGGAGGATCAATTGCAGATCGCGCTGACCATTGTGGATCCCACCAACGGCTATGTGGTGGCCATGATCGGCGGCGCCGGTGAAAAGCAGGCCGACCGTGTGTGGAACTGGGCGGTGAACGCGCGGCAGTGCGGTTCTGCCATCAAGCCCGTGTCCACCTACGCCCCGGCACTGGACGACGGCACCATCAACGGAGCCAGCGTCATCGACGACTATCCCATGCTGCTCAACGGCGACGTGTGGCCGAGAAACGCCAACTGGCGCTATCAGGGTCTGACGGCGCTGCACACCGCCATCGCCCAGTCCCTGAATACCTGCGCCGTGCGGACAAATCTGGCCTACGGCGTGGACCGCTCCTACGAGTTCCTGGTGAACAAGCTGGGCTTCGAGAACCTGACGTATACCGACTCCCAGCAGGTGGGCAACATGGCGCTGGGCGGCTTTGAAAAGGGCGTGACCACTGAAGAGATGGCCGCGGCCTACGCCGCCTTCGTCAACGAGGGCGTGTACACCAAGCCCCGCACCTTCGTCCGCGTGGAGGACGCCAACGGCAACGTGATCCTGGAGAACGAAGCGCAGTCCACCGTGGCTATGAAGAACACCACGGCGGCCATCATCAACCACCTGCTGCAGGAGGCCGCCCTGAACGGAACCGGCTACGAGGCGCAGTTCTCCGGTATGCACATCGCCGGCAAGACCGGTTCTACCAACAGCAACAAGGATCGCTATTTCGTGGGCTATACGCCCTATTACAGCTGCGCTGTGTGGGCGGGCTATGAGCACAACCAGCGGATCGTGGCCAGCGGCAACCCCTGCTCCGCCATCTTCCGCAAGGTCATGAGCGCCATCCACGAGGAGCTGCCCGATAAGGACTTCTTCTCCTGCGCCGGGCTGACCAGTGTGGCCGTCTGCGCCGACAGCGGTATGCTGGCGTCGGAGAACTGCGCGCTGGATGTGCGCGGCAGCCGCGTCTATACGGCGCTGGTGGCGGCGGATAACGCGCCCACCTCCGTGTGCACCATGCACACCGCGCCCAGCTACACCGTCAACATGGCGGACAGCGACGGCAACGTGACCACCGTCACCGGCTCGGTGCTGAACTACCAGCGCGAGCTGATCGAGGGGCACGACGAGATCGTGGTGGAGGATGCCTTCATGATGCTGGGCGGCTGGAACGGCTTCTTCGGAGATGAGGAAGAGGACAATGACGTCAACATGCCCAACGGCGACCACGACGACACGATGGACGACTCCGTACCCGATATGAGCGGATTCTTAGGATAGAATACACTGACCCTCCGGCAGCCGCCGGAGGGTCAGTGCAGGTTTAAAGGAACTTAGAAAAAAACTTGAAATTTTTTGAAAAAAGGGGTTGACAATTTGACCTCTACATACTATAATCTCACTTGTTCGACGCGCGAGTGGTGGAATTGGCAGACTCGCTAGATTCAGGTTCTAGTGTGCATTACGCACGTGCGGGTTCAAGTCCCGCCTCGCGCACCAAACAGAAAACCCCGTAACCACAACGGTTGCGGGGTTTTTGCTATCTCCGGGAGCTTTCTGCGTTTCGCTCCTAACCCCGCTCTGTCTAACAAATTTCTAACAAGATTCCGGTGTCTGACAAACTGTGCCCACATTCACCGTGTGCAAATGAAAATCTTCCGAAAAGCGAATACGGCAGCCTATTGAAAGGCTGCCGTAGATCGACAAACTGGAATTTGTTTGTACAATGTTCAGGATATAACTGTTATTATGTCTTAATTAGAGTACAAACTCATATAAGAGGAACTTCCTCGGTACTCCAATATCAACATATGTGATTTCAACCTTATCCACATACTTAAATCCAAACGACATATACATTTTCTGTGGAATATCATTTCCCTCTATGCAATCAAGACGAATTGATTTAAGGTTTCTTTCCCTTGCTGTGTCTATTGCGTGTTGAACTAACTGCTTCGAGTATCCACGACCTCCATATTCCGGAAGGACACGCAAGGCATGAAGAACTACTGTCTCGTTATCATTTGCGTCAATAAGCCATTTAACTGCGTGATACGCCTCATCACGATCATGATTCATAATATACGCCGCAACAATTCGACCATCTTCAATACCGATAAACTGATTTCTCTCTTTGATTGCATCTTTGATCATTTCATCTGGAGGGAAACCACCTTTATCTCCCTCCGGCAGAAAATCTTTTTCGCTCAAAACTTTACACATACCGTCATAAAACTGTCGCAATTCTATAAAATCTTTCTCTTCTGCATATCTGATAATCATAGAAATCTATCCCTCCAACTTCCCATTTATCGATTTGTTTGACTCCATATTATCACATAACGGAACAGAATACAAGAACAGCCACAGCAGTGCAAACTATTGTGGCTGTTAACTGTCTTACGAACACCGCCCGCAAGTGCGCAGGGATGTTTCAGCTTTCCTTCGGCACAAACAGCAGGTTCATGTCCACCTGTATATCAATACCGTCCAACTGTCCGTTGGCGGTATACTGCCACATATCAAAGCGGTAATAGAAATCCGGATAGCAGT
>CAZWJM010000041.1:0-11617 GCA_964634435.1 uncultured Oscillospiraceae bacterium
TGCTTCAGTATATCTTGCCATTTGTCTTTCCCTCCTTCAATTAGACACGACGACGTTTCGGAGGACGGCAGCCATTGTGAGGAATGGGGGTAACGTCCTTGATCATCGTAACTTCCAGGCCTGCGGTCTGCAGAGCGCGGATAGCTGCTTCTCTGCCCGAGCCGGGGCCCTTGACGAATACTTCGACGGTCTTCAGACCATGCTCCATTGCTGCCTTTGCGGCAGTCTCGGCTGCGGTCTGTGCGGCGAAGGGGGTAGACTTTCTGCTGCCACGGAAGCCCATGCCACCGGCAGATGCCCAGGAGATTGCGTTGCCCTGAGTGTCGGTGATGGTGACCATGGTGTTATTGAAGGAAGAGCTGATATGAACCTGGCCCTTTTCAATGTTCTTACGCTCTCTGCGGCGTGTTCTGACTTTTTTCTTTGCGTTTGCTGCCATAATCCATATCCCTCCTTACTTCTTCTTATTTGCGATGGTGCGTTTCGGACCCTTGCGGGTACGGGCGTTGGTCTTGCTGCGCTGTCCGCGAACGGGCAGGCCACGGCGATGACGCAGGCCGCGGTAGCAGCCAATCTCGGTCAGGCGCTTGATATCAAGTGCCACACTGCGGCGCAGGTCGCCCTCAACGATGAAGTTGTGGTCGATGCACTCACGCAGCTTTGCTTCTTCCTCTTCGGTGAGGTCCTTAACGCGGGTGTCGGGGTTTATACCGGTCATTGCCAGTATTTTGGATGCGCTGGTTCTGCCGATACCGTAGACATAAGTGAGTCCTATCTCAATTCTCTTGTCCTTGGGCAGGTCAACGCCGGCTATACGTGCCATATTGATCGATCATTCCTTTCGATTATTATTCCGCATTGTGCGGATCCGCTTGGCTTATTCCCGCCGGAGGGAGCCTTGCGGTCCATGCGGGATCTTACTTTTTACGACGAGCTATTAATTAAATCAGCCCTGTCTCTGCTTGTGCTTGGGGTTCTCGCAAATTACCATGACTTTGCCCTTGCGCTTTATGATCTTGCACTTTTCGCACATGGGCTTCACGGAAGGTCTTACTTTCATTTGTTTTACCTCCTATTTGCTTCTCCAGGTGATACGTCCGCGGGTCAGATCGTACGGAGACATCTGCACCGTGACCTTATCGCCGGGGAGGATCCTGATAAAGTTCATTCTGAGCTTACCGGAGATATGGGCGAGGATCGTATGACCCTGGCCGATATCGACCATAAACATGGTGTTGGGCAGGGACTCGACCACCGTGCCCTCGAGTTCGATTACATCGTCTTTTGCCAAAATAATTTTCCTCCTGGTCGGTTTGACAAATCGTCAGTCAATGTTCTCTGCCATTGTGAGTATTTCTGCCTCGCCGTCGGTTATGAGGATCGTGTTCTCATAATGCGCGGCAAGCGAATTATCATTGGTCACGACCGTCCAGTCATTATCCAAAACATGAACGCCGTAGCCGCCGGCCGTAATCATCGGCTCAATGGCTATCGTCATGCCGGCAACGAGCCGGGGGTTTGCCCTCGTGCCCTTTATGCTGTAGTTCGGAACCTCAGGTGCCTCGTGCATATTGCGGCCCACTCCGTGTCCGACATAATCGCGGACGACGCCGTAGCCGTGCGACTCGGCATACTGCTGGATCGCCGAGCCGATATCGTCGATGCGATAGCCGACCTTGGCGAATTTCAGTCCCTCAAAAAAGCACTGCCGCGTGACTTCAATGAGTTTTTTGGCTTGCTCCGAGACCTCGCCGCAGGGGTATGTTCCCGCACAGTCGCCCACAAAGCCGCCGAATGTCGCGCCGACGTCAACGGAGACGATATCGCCGTTGCGTATCACGCGCTTGCCGGGGATGCCGTGGATGACTTCCTCGTTAACCGACAGGCAGGTGCTTGCGGGGAATCCGCCGTAGCCCTTGAAGGTCGGGATGGCGCGCGACTTGATGATAAAGTCGTTTACCTCGCGGTCTATCTGACGTGTCGTCAGTCCATCGGCTATTGCGGCCCTTGCGACGGACCGTGCGCCGGCGGTTATTGCTCCCGCCTTGCGCATGATCTCGATCTCATGAGGTGTTTTGATTATTATAGGGTCTCTTCTCGGCATAAGCTCAGATACCTAATGCAGCCTTGATGACCTCGGTCGTGGCCTCGATGGTCGCCTGGTTATCAACGCTCTTGAGCTTGCCGCGGCTTTCATAGAAAGCCTTCAGGGGCTCCGTCTCCTTGTGGTAGGTCTCAAGGCGGGCCTTGACGGTTTCGGGAGCGTCATCCTTGCGGATGGTAAGCTCGCCGCCGCAGAAGTCGCACTTGCCTTCCACTTTGGGAGGATTGGACACGATGTGGAAGGTCTGGCTGCAATCCTTGCAGGTCCTGCGGCCGGACATGCGGTCGATTATCGTCTCATCCGCTATCTCGATGGACAGGGCGCAGTCGATATCGATGCCCGCCTTCTCAAGCGCTTCGGCCTGAGGGATGGTGCGGGGCATACCGTCGAGGATATAGCCGTTTTTGCAGTCGGGCTCGGCAAGGCGCTCGTTTACGATGCCGATGATGACATCATCGGGGACGAGCTTGCCGCTTTCCACATACGCCTTAGCCTGCAGACCTACGGGCGTGCCGTTTTTCATGGCTGCGCGCAGGATGTTGCCGGTCGATATGGTGGGGATAGAGAGCATACGGCTGAGTATCTCTGCCTGAGTACCTTTACCTGCGCCGGGAGCGCCTAAAAGTATAAGCTTCATATCATTCACCTTTCTCAATTAGCTAAGGAAGCCCTTGTAGTTGCGCATCAGCATCTGTGCCTCGAGAGCACGGACAGTCTCAAGTGCAACACCGACAACGATGATTATCGAGGTGCCGCCGAGGGAAATGCCGCTGAGGGAGGCAGATTCGCTGAAGTGGCTGATGAAGATGGGGACTACTGCGATAATGCCAAGGTAGATCGCGCCGAACAGGGTGATCTTGTTGAGCACCTTCTTGATGAAATCGCTGGTGGGCTTGCCCGGACGGAAGCCGGGGATGTAGCCGCCGTTCTTACGCAGGTTGTTTGCCACTTCCACGGGGTTGAACTGGATGGTGGAGTAGAAATATGCGAAGAAGATTATCAGCAGGAAGTAGATTATCGCGTAGGGGATGCTGGTCGTGCTTGCCCATGCACTGTCGGAGTGACCGGTGAATGCTGCGATGGTTGCAGGCAGGGTCGCGATGGACTGTGCAAAGATGATGGGCAGAACGCCGGACATGTTGACCTTCATGGGAAGGTGAGTGCTCTGGCCGCCGTACATCTTGCGTCCGACAACGCGCTTTGCGTACTGGACGGGGATGCGGCGCTCGGAGTCGTTAATAAGAACGATCAGGACGATCATTGCAAGTGCGCCCAGGAGCAGCAGGACGGTGACCCACCATGCTACGGAGCCGTTTGCGGTGTTGGTGATCATCTGATACAGGGAGGTCGGGAAGCGGGAAACGATACTTGCAAACAGGATGATGGAAATACCGTTGCCGATGCCGAACTCGGTGATCTGCTCGCCCAGCCACATGATAAGTGCGGAGCCGGAGGTGAAGGTCAGGATGATGACGATCGCCGCCCAAACGCCCTGGCCGTCAGCGGTCAGGAACTGGGACTGCTTGATCAGGTAGTAGTAAGCGAAGCCCTGGATGAGGCCGATCGCTACGGTGGTGTAACGGGTGATGGAGGCGATCTTCTTCTTGCCTTCCTCGCCCTCTTCCTTGCTCATACGCTCAAGTGCGGGGATAGCGATGCACAGGAGCTGAATGATGATGGATGCGTTGATGTAGGGCTGGATGGACAGAGCGAAGATGGTTGCGTTCGAGAACGCGCCGCCGCTCATTACGTTCAGAAGGCCGAGAACAGTGTTCTGCATCTGATCGAAGTAGCCGCTCAGTGCGTCGATGTTGACGTAAGGAACGGGAACGGCATTACCGAGACGGTAAAGGAGGATGATGACGAGCGTAAAGAGTATCTTATGTCTCAGGTCATCGATCTTCCATGCGTTGCGCATTGTCTGAAGCACTTAGATCACCTCGGCCTTTCCGCCTGCCGCCTCAATTTTTTCTTTTGCGGTTTCAGAGAAAGCGGAAGCCTTAACGGTCAGTTTCTTGCTGATCTCGCCGTTGCCGAGGATCTTGACGCCGTAGCGGCACTTGGAGAGCACACCTGCGTCGAGAAGAGCCTTTGCGTCAACAACTGCGCCGTCTTCGAACTTCTCCAGCTCGGAGACATTGATAGCCTCGAGGGGCTTAGCAAAGATGTTGTTGAAGCCTCTCTTGGGGATACGGCGTGCCAAAGGCATCTGGCCGCCTTCGAAGCCGATGCGGACACCGCCGCCGGAACGTGCCTTCTGGCCCTTGTGGCCGCGGCCTGCGGTCTTGCCGTTGCCGGTCGCATGGCCTCTGCCCTTACGCTTATCTACGTGAGTGGAGCCGGCCACGGGAGAAAGATCATGAATATACATTATGCTTTTCCTCCTTATTCTTCAGTTACCTGGAGGAGATAGCCGATCTTGGCGATCTTGCCCCTGGTCTGGGGGTTGTCGGGCTGGACGGTCTCGTTGCCGATCTTGTGCAGTCCGAGGGAGTTTGCGGTCGCGATGTGCTTATCGAGGCGACCGTTCAGGCTCTTGACGAGCTTAATTCTAAGATTAGCCATTTCGAGTCCTCCTTAAGCCTGAACTTCTTCAGGAGTCTTGCCGCGGACAGCTGCAACCTGAGCTGCGTCACGCAGAGACATAAGGCCCTGCATGGTAGCGGCAACAACGTTTGCGGGATTGTTGGTGCGCAGGCACTTGGTACGGATGTCCTTAATGCCGGCTGCCTCAACGACTGCACGGACAGCGCCGCCGGCGATAACGCCGGTACCGGGAGCAGCGGGCTTGAGCAGGACGCGGCCTGCGCCGAAAGCGCCGATGATCTCGTGAGGAATGGTGGTGCCCTGGAGGGTTACGGTGACGATGTTCTTCTTTGCATCCTCAAGACCCTTGCGGATTGCTTCGGAAACTTCGTTTGCCTTGCCAAGGCCATAGCCTACGCGGCCCTTGCCGTCGCCTACGACGCAAAGTGCGGAGAACTTCATAACACGGCCGCCCTTGACGGTCTTGCTGACGCGGTTGAGGGAAACTACCTTTTCGATGAACTCGGATGCTTCCTCGTCTCTGCGGCGATCTCTTCTGTCATTATTGTATGCCATAATAGTTTTCCTCCTCCCCTTAGAACTTCAGGCCGCCCTCACGGGCGCCTTCTGCGAGTGCTGCGACACGGCCGTGGAAGATGTAGCCGCCGCGGTCGAACACGACGTTCTCGATTCCCTTTGCCAGTGCGCGCTCGGCGACTGCTGCGCCGACCTTCTTTGCGGCCTCGACGTTGCCGCCGTTGCCTTCAAAGCCCTTTTCGACGGTGGAGGCGGACACGAGGGTCTTGCCTGCGACGTCGTCGATGATCTGGGCATAAATGTGATTCTCGCTGCGGAATACGCTCAGGCGGGGTCTTTCGGCGGTGCCGGAGATCTTGCCGCGTACTCTTGCGTGGCGCTTGATGCGCTGCGCTCTTGTATCAGGTCTTTTAATCATTCAGGCACACCTCCTATTACTTAGCACCGGTCTTGCCTTCTTTGCGGCGGACAACTTCGTAGTCATACTTGATGCCCTTGCCCTTGTAAGGCTCGGGAGGACGCTTGCCACGAACTTCTGCTGCAAACTGGCCGACCTTCTGCTTGTCGATACCCTTGATGATGATCTGGTTGGGGTTGGGAACTTCGATCTGGATGTCCTCAGTTTCGGGCATAGTGATCTGATGAGAGTAACCAACGTTCAGGACCAGGTTCTTGCCTTCCTTCGATGCACGATAACCGACACCGTTGATCTCGAGGGTCTTGCTGAAGCCCTCGGACACGCCGACGACCATGTTGTTGACCAGCGTGCGGGTCAGACCGTGGAGGGATCTGTTGAGCTTATCATCGTTGGGACGGGAGACATGCACGACGCCTGCTTCTACTTCTACCTTCATGGTGGGTGCCACGTTCATTTCAAGTGCGCCCTTGGGGCCCTTGACGGAAACGTGCTGACCGTCAACCTTAACTTCCACGCCTGCGGGCACGGTAATAGGTGCTCTACCGATTCTAGACATAGTTAGCTTTCCTCCTTACCATACGAATGCCAGGACTTCGCCGCCGATGTGAGCTGCGCGAGCAGCCTTGTCGGTCATGACGCCCTTGGAAGTGGATACGATCGCGATACCAAGACCCTTGAGGACCTTGGGCAGCTCGTCTGCTCCTGCGTAAACGCGGAGGCCGGGCTTGGAGACACGGCGAAGACCCTGGATGGCCTTCTCCTTGCCGGGGAGATACTTGAGGGTGATGCGGATGATGCCCTGGGTGCCGTCATCGATAAGCTGGAAGCTCTTGATGTAGCCTTCCTCGAGAAGGATCTCTGCGATTGCCTTCTTCATCTTCGATGCGGGGACATCGACAGTTTCATGCTTTGCGCCGCCGGCGTTGCGGATGCGGGTCAGCATATCTGCAATGGGGTCTGTGATCTGCATAATTTATTCTCCTTTTTTAGAAGTTACCGGGGCATTTGCCCTCGGTTTTGGCGGCGAGGTTCCGCACTAATACTTGATTAGCCGCGGCCTTTCGCCGACCTAAGTTTGCTGCCGACGGCCGAGCCTTGATCGGGGGTTCGGGGTCTCGACATCAAACTGCGGGGGTTATATTTGAAAAACCGCCGAAGAGATACACCGTTTTTACCGGTGTATCTCAACTTCGTTTTCCGCAAAATTGGCATCATTTCATTATACCGCAAACATCACGGTTTTGCAAGCATTTTTGCCGAAATTGATGCTTTTTTACGTCCTAAAAGCTCCGATTACCAGGATGCCTTGCGGACGCCGGGGATCTGGCCCTTGTAAGCAAGCTCGCGGAAGCAGATACGGCAGATACCGTAGTCACGCAGATAAGCATGAGGACGGCCGCAAATCTTGCAGCGATTGTACTTACGGGTGGAGAACTTAGCAGGAGCCTGCTGCTTGAGGATCATAGATTTCTTAGCCATTATCAGTTCCTCCTTAGTTCGCGAAGGGAGCGCCCATGAGTCTGAGCAGCTCGCGTGCTTCTTCGTCGGTCTGTGCGGTGGTGGTGATTGCGATGTTCATACCGCGCAGCTTCTCGATCTTGTCGTAATCGATCTCGGGGAATATGATCTGCTCCTTCAGACCCATGCTGTAGTTGCCGCGGCCGTCGAACGCGTCTGCGGAAATACCGCGGAAGTCGCGAACACGGGGGAGAGCAACGTTCAGAAGCCTGTCGAGGAACTCCCACATACGATCCTGACGCAGGGTGACCTTGACGCCGACATGCATGCCCTCACGGAGCTTGAAGTTAGCGACGGACTTCCTTGCGACGGTAGCAACTGCGTGCTGACCGGTGATCGCGGAGATCTCCTTGATAACATTATCAAGTGCCTTTGCATTGTCCTTGCAATCGCCGCAGCCGACGGAAACGACGACCTTGTCGATCTTGGGGATCTGCATAACGGACTTGTACTGGAACTTCTCCATCAGAGCAGGAGCAACTTCCTCAACGTACTTTTTCTTCATTCTAGTCATTGTAAGTTATCTCCTTTCTCAGATTTCTTCGCCGCACTTGCGGCATACGCGCAGCTTCTTGTCTGCAACGTACTTATAGCCGACGCGAACGCCCTTGTTGCACTTCGGGCAGACGAGCTGGAGCTTGCTGACATAGATCGGAGTCTCGACCTTGATGATGCCGCCGTCCTGGCCCTTCTTCTTTGCCTTCTGGTGCTTGGTGGCTACGCTGACACCCTCAACGATGACCTTGCCGTTCTTGGGGTCTGCGGAAATGACCTTGCCGGTCTTGCCCTTGTCCGAGCCGGACAGGACTATAACTTTATCGCCAGTTTTGATTTTCATTCTCTGTGCCCTCCTTAAATCACTTCGGGAGCCAGGGACAGGATCTTCATGTAATCCTTGTCGCGCAGCTCACGAGCGACGGGTCCAAAGATACGAGTGCCGCGGGGGTTCTTATCGGTTCCGTTGATAAGGACCGCTGCGTTCTCGTCAAAGCGAACGTAGGTGCCGTCAGCACGGCGGACGGACTTTGCGGTGCGCACGATGACTGCCTTGACGACGTCGCCCTTCTTGACAGAGCCGTTGGGAGCCGCCTTGCGGACGGAAGCAACGATAACGTCGCCGACGCTTGCGTATCTGCGCTTGGTTCCGCCAAGAACGCGGATGCACTTGATTTCCTTGGCGCCGGTATTGTCGGCAACCTTCAGATAAGTCTCTTGCTGTATCATTTATGCTGCCTCCTTACTTAGCCTTCTCTACGATTTCCACGACACGCCATCTCTTGTCCTTGGACAGGGGGCGGGTCTCCATCACGCGGACGATATCGCCGATGCCGCATGCGTTTTCCTCGTCATGCGCCTTCAGACGGTAGGTACGGCCGATGATCTTGTTATAGGTCTTGTGTGCGACGCGGTCCTCCACGATGACAACGACGGTCTTATCCATCTTATCGGATACTACCTTGCCAACGCGAGTCTTACGGGAAGTTGTTCTTTCATTATTCATTCTGACTTACCTCCTCACTGCTCGAGTTCTTTCTCGCGGATAACGGTCTTGACTCGTGCAATGTCACGCCGTACAGCGGAAATCTTTACGGGGTTATCGAGATGATTGGTGGCATGCTGCATACGGAGCATGAACAGGTCCTTCTTGAGTTCTACGAGCTTCTTCTCGAGATCTGCTACGGACATGGAACGTATTTCATTTGCCTTCATCTTATTCACCACCGTTCTCAGACTCAGCGCCCTTTGCGACTATCTTAGTCTTGCAGGGCAGCTTGTGGCTGGCAAGGCGCAGAGCCTCGCGTGCGACCTCTTCGGGAACGCCTGCGATCTCAAACAGCACTCTGCCGGGCTTAACGACTGCAACCCAGTACTCGGGGGAGCCTTTACCGGAACCCATACGGGTTTCAGCCGGCTTCGAGGTAACGGGCTTGTCGGGGAAAATCTTGATCCAGACCTGACCGCCACGCTTGGTGTAACGGGTCATGGCTATACGAGCTGCCTCGATCTGGTTGCTGGTGATCCAGCTCGGCTCGACGGCCTGGAGGCCATACTCGCCGTATGCAACGAAGTTACCGCGCATTGCTTTGCCCTTCATGCGGCCGCGATGCACTCTGCGGTACTTAACTCTCTTAGGCATTAACATTAGTCGTTGCCTCCTTCCTTTGCGGGAGCCGGACGCTGGCCGCGGTTGTAACCGCCCTGGCCTGCCGGACGCTGGCCGTAGCCGCCCTGGCGACGCTCGCCGCCCTGCTGACGATCACGGTTGTATCCACCCTGACGGCGGTCGCCATTGCGGCGGTCACCGCGGCGGTCGTCACGACGGCGACGCTCGCCCTGGGGCTTGTTCATATCCATCACACGGGGAGTCGTGCGCAGGGTCTGGGAAAGGACTTCGCCCTTGTAGATCCAAACCTTGACGCCGATGCGGCCGTAAGTGGTGGCTGCCTCTGCAAAGCCGTACTCGATGTCGGCACGGATGGTCTGAAGAGGAATGGTACCGTCATGGTACTGCTCAACGCCTGCGATCTCGCGTCCGCCAAGACGGCCGGAGCACATGACCTTGATGCCCTTTGCGCCCATGCGCATTGCGCGGCCCATTGCGTTCTTCATTGCGCGGCGGTGAGAAATACGCTTCTCGATCTGCTGTGCGATGTTCTCTGCTACGAGCTGAGCATTGGTGTCAGGGGTGCGTACCTCAACGATGGAGATAGCTACGGGCTTGCCTATCATCTTCTCAACAGACAGGCGGATGCGCTCGATCTCTGCGCCGCCCTTGCCGATAACGACGCCGGGTCTGGAGCAGTGGATATAGATGCGTACCTTGTTGGAATCGCGCTCGATCTCGATGGTAGGAACACCGGCGGAATAGAGGGTCTTCTTCAGGTAGTTGCGGATGTTATAGTCTTCAACGATCAGATCGCCGACTTTGTCTGCACGGGCGTACCAACGGGAATCCCAGTCTTTGATAACGCCGACACGCAGGCCATGAGGATTAACTTTCTGTCCCATTTATTCTGCCTCCTTCCTTAGTCTCTCTCAGCCACGCAGATGGTGATGTGGCTGGTGCGCTTGTTGATGCGGTACATACGGCCCTGAGCTCTGGGCATGCCGCGCTTGAGGATGGGGCCGCCCGTCGCGTAAGCAACTGCGACGTAGAGCTTCTCAGGATCCATTTCGAAATTGTTCTCTGCATTTGCCTTTGCACTGTCAAGAAGCTTGATCATGTACTCGCAGCCGGCCTTGGGGGTGTGCTGCATGAGTGCGCGTGCAACGGCGACGTCCTTATTGCGGATCATGTCGCAGATGATGCTGACCTTGCGGGGAGAAATGCGAGCATACTTGACTTCTGCTCTTGCCATTTTCTTTTCGTCCATGTTCTCTCCTCCTTACTTACCGGTCTTGCTGCCTGCATGGCCGCGGAAGGTGCGGGTGGGAGCAAACTCGCCGAGCTTGTGTCCGACCATATCTTCGGTGACGTATACAGGAACATGACGGCGGCCGTCGTGTACTGCGATAGTGTGTCCTACGAAGGACGGGAAAATGGTAGTGGCACGGCTCCAGGTCTTGAGGACCTTCTTCTCGCCTGCCTTATTCATTTCATCGACTCTCTTCAGAAGCTCGGGAGCTGCGAAGGGGCCTTTCTTAACGCTTCTACTCATTTATCTTTTGCCCTCCTTACTTAGCGTTGCGGCGCTTGACTATGAACTTATCGGTGCGGTTCTTAGTCTTGCGGGTCTTGTAACCGAGTGCGGGCTTGCCCCAAGGAGTTACAGGGCCGGGACGGCCGACAGGGGACTTGCCTTCACCACCGCCGTGGGGGTGGTCGCAGGGGTTCATGACGGAGCCGCGGACGGTAGGACGGACGCCCATGTGGCGCTTACGGCCGGCCTTACCGATGGAGATGTTGGAGTGGTCGATGTTGCCGACCTGGCCGATGACTGCCATGCAGTCGAGGCGGACCTTGCGGTACTCGCCGGAGGGAAGACGGACAGTTGCCATGCCGTTTTCCTTGGCCATGAGCTGTGCTGCAACACCTGCGGAACGAACGAGCTGAGCGCCCTTGCCGGGGTAGAGCTCGATGTTGTGGATAACAGTACCGACAGGAATGTTTGCAAGAGGCAGAGCGTTGCCGGGCTTGATATCGGCTGCTGCGCTGGAGATGACCTTGTCGCCGGCCTTGAGGCCAACAGGAGCAAGGATGTATCTCAGCTCGCCATCCTCGTACTTGACGAGAGCGATGAATGCGCTGCGGTTGGGGTCATACTCGAGGCGGAGAACTTCAGCTTCCATCTCGGTCTTGTTGCGCTTGAAGTCGATGATACGATACTTCTGGCGGTTGCCGCCGCCCTTGTGGCGAACGGTGATGCGGCCATAGCTGTTGCGGCCGGAGTGCTTCTTGAGGACCTCAGTCAGGGACTTCTCGGGACGCGCGTGCTTGTCAACGCCGTCAAATCCGGAGACGGTCATCTGTCTGCGGGCCGGAGTCGTAGGTCTGTAAGTTTTAATAGACATTC
>CAZWJM010000042.1:0-11549 GCA_964634435.1 uncultured Oscillospiraceae bacterium
GCTCCCATTTTACACCGATACGCCCCTCGGGTCAATCGTTTTTAGGGAATGGGCGCCCGATTATTACAATCCCGCATGTATAGCAGTGAAAATCAGAATGTCAAAAAGCAAACAAAAGCTTCGGTCTGAACGTCGGGTATGATATAATACTCGATGCTTTTACACTTTAAAAGTGCAGATGAAAGAGGAGAATGAATGAATAAGTTAACAAAATCCCACGTTGGCCGCGATATTGTCGTCGTCGGCTTCGCGTTGTTCGCGATGTTTTTCGGCGCGGGCAACGTCATCTTCCCGCCGTACCTCGGCCTTGAGGCGGGCGCGGACTGGCTCAAGGGCTTCTCGGCGTACTTCATCGCCGACATCGGCCTTGCGATGTTTGCGGTGTTTGCGCTCCTGCGCGTCGGCAGCAGCGAGGCGGTCACGGCGCGCCTGGGCAGGATCCCCTCTGCGATACTCATGAGCGCCCTGATCCTGTGTATCGGCCCCATGGTCGCCATCCCGCGCACGGCCGCCACGACATTCGAAATGGCCATCGTGCCCATCATAATCGGCGTGTCCAGCGTCGTGTTCTCGATACTGTTTTTCGCGCTGATCCTGTTTTTGTGCATCCGCCAGTCGGCGGTTGTGGACATCATCGGCTCGGTGCTCACGCCGCTGCTGCTCGTCGGGCTCGCGGTCATCATCGTCAAGGGCATCTTCACCCCGCTGGGCGAAATTTCGATCACGCCGAACGCCGACAACGTCGTGCTGACCGGAATCAAGGCCGGCTACCAGACCATGGACGCGCTCGCGGCGCTGCCATTCGGCATCATCGTTTTGCAGAGCGCGGCCGACAAGGGCTATGTCGGCGGCAGGAAGGTGCGGCTCATATCCGGCGCGGCGATCCTCGCGGGCGTGCTGCTGCTTGGCGTGTACATCGGGCTGTGCTACCTCGGCGCGACGGTGTCGACGCAGTACGGGCTTGAGATCGGCCGCGCGGAGCTCGTGATGGCCATCGTCGAGGCGCTGCTCGGCAAGGCCGGCATGGTCATTTTCGGTATCGTCGTGGGTCTTGCCTGCGTGACCACCGCGATCGGCCTGACCAGCTCTGCGGCCTCGTATTTCAACGAGCTCAGCGGCGGCAAGCTGTCGTACAAGCTGCTGGTCGTGGTCATCTGCGTGTTCAGCGCCGTTGTCTCGAACCTCGGCCTCGACCGCATCGTTGCGATAGCCGCGCCGGTGCTGGACATCGTGTACCCGCCCGCGCTGGTGGTCATATTCGTGTCGCTGGTGATGCCGCATGTGAGAAACAGCGTCAGCCGCGCAGCCGCGATCGGCGCCGTCGCCGCGAGCCTGCTGTGCGCGTTCAAGCTGCCCGTGATGGAGTGCCTGCCCCTGTACGACATGGGCCTGTACTGGATTCTCCCCGCCATCGCCTGCGGCCTCCTCGGGCTTTTGAAGGCGAATTAGGCCACCTGCCAATACGTTTTTCGCGCTTGCCCGGTTCGAGGGCGCGGAGGAAACCATTGCGCTGGCCGCGTGACGTAGGCTGAATAAAAATTTAAACCTCCGTACTGTTATAGCGCGGAGGTTTTGCTTTATTCTTTTGGGTTGCGGCAGATTTATGGTTTTGTCGGCAGTTTCCGGTCGGGCAAGCGCGAAAAACGTATTGGCAGCAGTCTTAATTCGCCTGGGAAAGACGGTGGATGTCGGCGAGGCGGGCGGAGTAGGCGGCCATGGCGACGTCCTCGTCGACGAGGCGGGGCTCGGCTATGCCGAGAAGGCGCATGAGGTATTTGACGAAGGGCGGGTTCATCATGACAAACGGCCCGACCATGGAGGTCGAGAAGAAGTTATTTATCCTCACGCCCTCGAGCTTGGTCTTCTTATTTATGCCGATGCCGTACTTTGCCTCGGCAAAGAAAATGCCCGAATTATCACCGTAAAGCTGCGAAAACTCCGCCTTGAAGCCGACAAGCTCCATATCCTCGAAGGCGCACAGCTGGGTGGAGTTGAACCTGTGCAGCATATCGCGCTTTGCGTGCAGCGGCACAAGGCCGAGCCCTGCGACGCGGCTGCCGTCCTCATTTTCGATATACTCGCAGAACACCTCGCCGGCGTTGGCGGTCATGAGGAACACCGTGCCGGAGGCGATGAGCTGGTCGAGCCTGTCGCGATAGGGCATGAGCTTTTTGATGACAAGCTCCTGCTTGCTCTCGGTCATGGCGCCCATGATGATGAGGTCAACATTCTCGCTGACAAAGCGCGGCGTATCGCCATATTCGGTCTGGATAAGCTCGGCCTCGGGCATGCAGCGGCTGAGATAGCGCCAGTTCCAGCAATCGCCGAAAAGATTCGCAAACTCGGGAAACAAAACTTCTATCTTCATTTTTCGCCCTCCTCCAGCCTTGCGAGGATATTGCCGCGAAGCTGCTTTGTAAGCTCCGGCGTCGTCAGATCGTGCAGGATGAACACCTTATCCGTGCCCTTGAGCTCCAGCTCGTATGCCGCGTCCGGCTCATGCTCGACGCAGCGGATCTTCTCCTCCGGAACGCCAGCCAGCAGCAGGCGCAGGTGATAGTCATGCCGCCTTACACCGCAGACGACGACGCGCTTTATGCTCTCGTCATTCAAAAACTCAAAGTCCGCGTCGTAGACCCAAGTGACGATCTCGGTGGTCTTTTTATACGTCAGGTCATCGAGCATGACAATGACCTCCTTGACGCCGGGTTCGGAGCGGATATAGTCAAACACTATCGAGCAGGCGACGGGGTTCTGCCCCTTGGTCATGTTGGTCACGACCTCGACGCCGGCCTTCTCGGTCTTGGTATAGCGCGATTTCACGATGCTCATGTGCTCAAAGCTTTTGGCTATCGCCTCGGCAGAGAGGCCAAACTCGCGCAAAAGCGCAACGACCGTCACCTGATTATAGGTGTTGAAAACGCTGTCGTTTATAAGCGGGTACGTCTCCTCGATGCCGTTTGAGCGGACGTTAAAGCTGCGCGAGGCATAATCTACCGACGCGAGGTAATCTGCCTCGGGCGAGGCAAAGCCGCAGGCCGGGCAGTGCATTTTGCCGATGTGGTGATAGCGCACGAAGTCGTACTCGAGCTTGCCGCCGCACACGGGGCAGGCGCGCATGTCGTTTATGATATTGACGCACTCTTCCCTGTCGCTGGGCAGGCGCGAAATGGAGAAATAAGTTCTGCGATTATCGGGCTTGAGGCGGAACGACACGGGGTCGTCGGCGTTTAATATCAGATGCGTATCGTCCGGCAGGGCCGATTCGATGAACGAGAAGATAAACTCCGGGTGCGCGTTGCGCTGGATAGAGTCGCGGAAGAGGTTCGTGCACACGGCGTAGTCGGGGTGGACGTACTTATATATCTTCCTCGAGCTGCGCTCGTCGACCTCGAACAGGGCGTAGCGCTGCTTTACCTTACCCGTGAGGCTGCTGCCGCCGATGAGCGCCGAGGCGATGCCCGCGTCGATGTTCGAGCCTGCCTTGTTGTTCAAAACGTCGTAGCCGTTTTCCGTCAGCACGTCGAGGATCATATTGCAGCAGGTGGTCTTGCCGTTTGTGCCGGTGACGGTTATGATGGTCTCCGGCTTATCGATGCGGCCGAGGAAATCGGGGCAGAGCTTTATTGCGAGCTTGCCGGGAAAGTAGCTTGCGTTCATGCCCAGAAGCTTTTGCAGCCACATGGCGAGCTTGGCTATCCAAAGGGCGATAATAAATCTCAGATTCTTGTTCATGTCATTCTCCATGGGTATAAGTGTATTGTAATATTATAGCCCATTTGGGCGCGGCTTGTCCATACCTTCTTGACCTGCGGTGCATTTTACGGTATATTATTTTTATTGCAGATATGAGATCGGAGGGATGGGCATGAAGTGGTATTATTACGTTGCGCTGATAGTTTTTGCGCTGATAGCGTACCTGATCCTCGTTGAGGTCAAGACGAACAGAGGCATAAAGGCGAAGAAGGCCGCCGCGCGCAAGGCTGAGAAGGTCGCCGCGAAAAAATCCAAGTCCGCAAAGAAGAAAAAGAAGGGGCGCTGAAAAATTTTTTGCCCCCGAACGAAAAAAGTTTTTAAAAATTGTTGACAAGAGGCTGAAAATCTGTTATATTAACTGAGCCGTGGCCGAGTGGTTCAGTCGGTTAGAACGCCGGCCTGTCACGCCGGAGGTCGAGGGTTCAAGTCCCTTCTCGGTCGCCACAGATGCCCCTTTTTCAAGGGGCATCAGCTTTGCTGCTGTAGCTCAGTAGGTAGAGCGCATCCTTGGTAAGGATGAGGTCGGCAGTTCGAATCTGCCCAGCAGCTCCAAAGAAACCATCACTTTCGTGATGGTTTTTTTGTTTTTGCGGCACATTGGAGCGGCGGTGCGCAGTTTTTACAAACTGTTCACAGGCACGGCATTGACATTGCAACACTCGCACAGTATAATCTGACTTTGTTAACCCGGTTAGCAAACCTGAGAGGAGACGATTCCCCATGGCAACACAGGAGCAGATAGAAACGCTGCTGGAGGCGCTGCACAAAGCACCTCCGTCGGAACATTTTCAGAAATTAGACAAGAGCACTATGGGCATCCGCGCTATTCTGAAGTATCTGAACGAAACGAGCGAGACGGCCACTGCCGGTCAGATCAGCAGGGCGCTTGGAGTCAGCACGGCGAGAGTTGCGGTGCTTTTAAAAAAGATGGAGGCCAGGGGCCTGCTTTTGAAGCAGAGTGACCCCGACGACGGCCGGCTCGTGGTCGTCCGCCTTTCCGGGCAGGGCAAAGCTACCGCCGAGAGGCTTCGCAGCGAAATGTATACTCAGCTCGGCGCATTGATCGACGAGATCGGCATGGAGCGCATGCTCGAGTTTGCCGAGATATCCAGCGAGATACATGCAGCCGCGAAAAAATCTGAGGCCGATCGAATACTGTAAACAAATCAGACTTATGGTCTGTTTATTTTTAAGGCATTGTCTAACCGAGTTAGAAGTTCCTCGAAAGGAGAAAGATACATGTTTAAATTACTGAAAAAGCTGCCGTCGCTTGACTGGCTTTATGTAGTTATCTGCATTGGCCTTATTGCGGCGCAGGTGTGGCTGGATATAACCATGCCGGGCTATATGAACGAGATAACGGTTCTGGTCGAAACACCCGGAAGCGCCATGAGCGAAGTGCTGCAGGCCGGCGGCATGATGATGCTGTGCGCGCTGGGCAGCCTTTTGGCCGCTGTCATCACGTCGGTGTTTTCATCCCGTGTCGGCAGTGACCTTGCCTACAGCCTGCGCAACGCGATGTTTTACAAGGTGCAGAGCTTTTCCATGGAGGAGATCGGCAGATTCTCCACCGCAAGCCTCATCACCCGCTCGACAAACGATATCCAGCAGGTGCTGATGTTTATCGTCATGGGTATGCAGATGCTCATAAAGGCTCCGCTCACCGCGGGCTGGGCCATCATAAAAATTGCGGATAAGCAGTGGCAGTGGACATTTTCGGTGGCTGTGGCCGTGGCTATCCTGCTCGTGGTGGTCGGGATCTGCATATCGCTTACCATGCCGAAGTTCAAAATGATGCAGAAGCTCACCGATGACCTCAACCGCGTCACCCGTGAAAACCTCACCGGTCTGCGCGTCGTGCGCGCATATAACGCCGAGGGCTATCAGGAGGCAAAGTTTGAAGGCGCAAACGACGCACTGACCCGCACGCAGCTTTTCACGCAGCGCACGATGGCATTCATGATGCCCTCGATGCAGCTTATCATGAGCGGCCTTTCGCTGGCGGTGTACTGGATAGGCGCTTACCTGCTCGCTCAGACGGTCGACCCCTTCGGGCGAATAGCGCTGTTTGGCGATATGATGGTCTTCACCCAGTACGGGATGCAGGTGGTCATGTCATTTATGATGCTGGTCATGGTGTTCATGATCCTGCCGCGCGCCTCGGTCTCGGCAAAGCGTATAAACGAGGTGCTGGACACTGAGCCGACGATACACAACGGCAGCAGGCTCGACGGCGCAGACGGCGTCACGGGCGAGATCGTGTTCAAAAACGTCAGCTTCAGCTATCCCGACGCCGAGGAGGCTGTGCTGCGCGATATATCCTTCACCGCGAAAAAGGGCGAGACGGTGGCCTTTATCGGCTCGACCGGCTGCGGCAAGAGCACGGTTATAAACCTTGTCCCCCGTTTTTATGACGTGACGGAGGGTCAGATACTCATAGACGGCGTTGACGTGCGCGAATATGACGAGCACGCCCTGCGCAATAAGATAGCCTACGTCTCCCAGCGCGCGACGCTGTTTTCCGGCACGATACGCTCGAATGTCGCATACGGCGATAACGGCAAGCCCGCTCCGACCGAGCAGGAGCTTGCAGACGCAGTGGAAACGGCGCAGGCAAAGGACTTCGTCGAAAAGCTTGAGAACGGCTATGACGGCTTCGTCGCCCAGGGCGGCGCAAACTTCTCCGGCGGACAGAAGCAGAGGCTGTCCATCGCCCGCGCCATCGCGCGCAAGGCGGAGATAATCATCTTCGACGACTCCTTCTCCGCGCTCGACTACAAGACCGACAGGGCGCTCAGGAAGGCTCTGGACGAAAAATGCGCTGACACCACGCGGCTGATAGTCGCCCAGCGCATCGGCACCATAAGGGATGCCGACAGGATAATCGTCCTGGACGAGGGGCGCATAGTCGGTATGGGCAAACATGAAGAGCTGATGCAAAATTGCGAGGTCTACAGGCAGATCGCCCTGTCTCAGCTCAGTAAGGAGGAGCTTGCGTAATGGAACGAAAAGAATATGAATCCACTCAGGCACCGCGCCGTCCCATGCACCGCGGCCCCGGAAGAAGAATGGGCGGCGGCGAAAAGGCCAAGGACTTCATCGGCACATGGAAGAAGCTGCTCATCTACTGCAAAAAGTACGCTTCCGTTTTTGCCATCGCCATCGTGTGCGCCATCGGCGGCACCATTTTGCAGCTGCTCGGCCCCGACAAGCTGTCCGAAATAGCAGGACACCTTGAAAAAGGACTCATGAGCGGCAGCGTCGACCTTGACGCAGTAGTAAGGGTGGCATTCATCCTCATCGGCTTTTACGCCGCAAGCTGGCTGCTGTCGCTTACGCAGCAGTGGATCATGGCGACGCTTACCCAGCGCGTGTCCAAGAGCATGCGCAGGGATATATCGCGGAAAATCAACCGTCTGCCCATGTGGTACTATAACCGCAACTCCACAGGCGACGTGCTCTCGCGCGTGACAAACGATGTCGACACCATCGGCCAGTCGCTCAACCAGAGCATCGGCAACCTTGTCTCGCAGTGCGTTCTGTTTCTGGGCAGCCTTATCATGATGCTGGTGACGAACTGGATCATGGCGCTCACCGCCGTGGCTTCGACCATCATAGGCTTTGTGCTGATGATGCTCATCATGAGCCGCAGTCAGAAATACTTCACCCGCCAGCAGCGCTGCCTCGGCGCGCTCAACGGGCATATCGAGGAGATATTCTCCGGCCACACCGTCATGCGCGCATATAACGGCGAAAAGCAGGCGGCCGACGAGTTCGACCGGCTCAACGGTCAGCTCCGCAGCAGCGCTTTCAGAGCCCACTGCCTTAGCGGCATGATGATGCCCCTTATGAATTTCATCGGAAACTTCGCATATGTGGCCGTCTGCATAGTCGGCGGCGCGCTCGCCATGAACGGCAGCATCGAGTTTTCCATCATCGTCGCCTTTGTTATGTATGTGCGCTATTTCACCCAGCCGCTCAATCAGATATCCCAGGCCATGCAGACGATGCAGTCGGCGGCTGCCGCCGGCGAGCGAGTCTTTGAATTCCTCGAAGCCGAGGAAATGGAGGACGAGAGCGGCAAAACGGCCGGCATCGGCACGGCAAAGGGCCAGGTGGAATTTGACCACGTCCGCTTCGGATACGAGGACACGGACAAAACGGTCATCCACGATTTCTCCGCCGAGGCAAAGCCCGGACAGAAGATAGCCATCGTCGGCCCGACCGGCGCCGGCAAGACCACCATGGTAAACCTCCTGATGCGCTTTCACGAGCTGCAAAGCGGTCAGATCCGCATAGACGGCATACCCACAAGCGACATGACCCGCGAGGCCGTGCACGAGCAGTTCTGCATGGTCCTGCAGGATACGTGGCTGTTCGAGGGCACGATACGCGAAAACCTCGTCTACAACACCGAGGGCGTTTCCGACGAAAAAATGCGTCAGGCCTGCAAGGCTGTCGGGCTTGACCACTTTATCCGCACACTGCCGCACGGCTATGACACCGTGCTGAGCGATCAGGTGAATCTCTCGCAGGGACAAAAGCAGCAGCTTACCATCGCCCGCGCCATGATAGCCGATAAGCCCATGCTGATACTCGACGAGGCAACCTCGTCCGTTGATACGCGCACCGAGCTTCAGATACAGGACGCCATGGATAAGCTTATGCATGGCCGCACCTCGTTTGTCATCGCCCACAGGCTTTCCACCATCAAAAACGCAGACCTCATCCTTGTCATGAATAACGGCGACATCATCGAAAGCGGCACTCACGAGGAGCTTCTTGCCAAGGGCGGCTTCTACGCCGAGCTGTACAACAGCCAGTTCGAGCAGGCATCATAACGGCAGACTGCAAGGAGGCAGCATGAATAACGAAAACCTTATTTTCTACCCCCGCCACCCCTCAACCCTCAAAACGCATAAGATAGAGACCCGAGCCATGCCCGTCATGGAGCAGGCCTCTCCGTTTGAAGTGAAGGCGCTTTTTGCCGAGTTTAATGCAGACGCGGACAGCTTTTTCGCAAAATACACCGACAAGCGCTTCGAAGTTACCGGCATTGCGAAAAAGATCGGCCCCGACATCCACAACAAGCCCTCTATCGAGCTGTCCGACAGCGCAGACGGGCAGACCTTTGCCCTCACCATTTTCCCAACAGATGAGCACTACAGAAAAGTAAAGGTCGGCGACACCGTGACGGTTCGCGCAAATTATCTTGTCATGAGCAACCACTTCGGAACGGTCATGAAATTCAGCGAGCTTGTTTCTGTCGGCAAATGATAAAAAAATTGCCCGCACACTTTGTGTGCGGGCTTTTCTATCTTTCAGCAGTTTGTTTTGGGCTTGCGCTTTGCTTCCATGGCGGCCTTCATCGCGGCCTTGCGCTCGTAAATCGCGGCGACCTCCGCTTCGATATCCTTGGGCGGGTGGTTCAGGCCGCTTCTGAGCGCCTGCACCATCTGCTCGGTGCGGTTGCGGATCTTGTACTCCTTGCCGTCTTTTATGAACACGTTTCCGGTCTGGCCGAAAATGAGCTGCACGTCGTTTTCCACGCAGGCATCGTAGACCTTTTTGACCCACTCATAATGCAGCGGGCGCGATCCGAGGTAGTTCTCGCCGCCGGCAAGGACGGTCTCGATCTTGCCCGAAGCGAGGTACGGCGCAATGTCTATCTCGCCGATGAAGGGCTTGAGGCTCACCCAGCGGTGCTTTGCCGGAAGCGCGAGCAGATGCGGCATGCGCTGCTCCAGCCGCGCCTGATTTTCGCAGGAGACGGAGAAGGTCACGTTGTCCCAGCCCTCGCCCCAGTCGCTGGGCAGGCAGTCTTTTATGCGCTCTGCGCGCTTTGTCAGCAGCGAGAAGGTCACGTCGGGTCTGCGGCGGATCATCTCCCACGCCTCATCGCGCCAGGCATCCGCCTCCTCGAGGAAGAAGTCGCTTGCCATGCACACGCGGACGAATGAGCCGCCCGGCAGCTTCCACTTGCCCGCGCGGTCCTTTTTGATGGGGAGCGTGAAGTCGGACTTGTTCTTGACGACCTCGCTCGTGTCCCTGCCATAGCGCTTATCAAGAAAATATGCGTAGCAGTTCTGGCAGCCCTCGCTGCACTTGTGGCAGCCGTGCCACGGGTTCCATATCTTATCGTTGAGATCCATTGCGTTTTCCTCCTCAAAGCCTCATTTATTTTGCCGCGCCTCGAGCGCCATGTTTGCCCTCTGTGCAAGCTCCACCAAATGGTCAAATTCCTCCTGCCCCAGCGCCGAGGCAAGGTAGGAAAGATTGTCGTTAGTGTCCTCACGCGCAGACTCTACAAGCTGCATCGCCTTTGCCGTCGGCAGGACGTGGTATACGCGCCTGTCCTCCTGCGACTGCACCTTCGTGATGTAGCCCTTGTCCGAGAGCGCGGTCAGATATGCCGTGACCATCGGCTTGGATACGCCCAAAAGCTCCGAGAGCATGACGGGCGTGTGCGGCCCGTCGGTCGCCGCGAGTATGTTCAGCACACCCATCTCGCTCGGGCGGATGGGAAGCCCCTTTTTCAGGGTCATATAGTTCCTGCTGAATTTTGAAAGCTCGGCATTGGCGGCGAAAAATCTGTCCATCATGCACCTCACGGCAAAATAGTTCATATAGATTAACTATATTATATACTCTTTCCCGCCCGTGTCAAGCATATATAAAAAATTGTGAAGAATTCAGGCAATTAATTGATTTTCCGCGCCATGGTGCTATACTTGAATATCGAACAACGCTCAGCAGTAAGGGGATTGATTTTATGAGCAGGAAGGTAATCGGAATAATCGGCGGCATGGGGCCTGCCGCGACGGCGGATCTTTTCAGCAAGATAACGGCCGCGACCGTGGCCGCGAGCGATCAGGAGCATCTGCACGTCATCATCGATTCAAACACCGGCATCCCCGATCGCACCGAGGCGCTGCTGCACGGCGGCGAAAGTCCCGTGCCGGAGCTGGCGGCCAGCGCGCGCAGGCTCGTTGCGGCGGGCGCGGAGCTAATCGTCATGGCCTGCAATACGGCGCACGGGTTTTATGACGAGGTTAGCGAGGCGGCGGGCGTGCCGGTGCTGCACATGATACGGCTCACGGCGCAGGAGCTGAACAAACAGGGCATTAAGCGCGCGGGGCTTTTGGCCACCGACGGCACGGTCGAGGCAGGGCTGTACGACGAGGCCCTTGCCGACAGCGGCATTGAGCTTCTCACCCCGTCGAAGTCCGGCCAGGCCGCTGTGATGGCGATGGCGTACGACGGTGTGAAGTCCGGGCGGCTCAACTTTGACCCGGGCGAATTTTGCCGTGCCTGCGAGGAGCTGCTCGACCGCGGGGCTGAAACACTCATCCTCGGCTGCACGGAGCTTCCCCCGGCCTTCGAGCACTACGCCCTGCCCTACCCGCACCTCGACCCCACCCTCGTCCTCGCCCACGCCGCCGTCAACGCGGCAATTGGCAGCACGCATAATGGGTAATCTCTGTCGCCCGACCGGAGACCACAGGCAAGCCGTGTAGGGAACGGGTTTACCCATTCCGCATCCAACGAATACCAACGAAGTTATTACAAGCGGAACAGGTAAACCTGTTCCCTACAACGCTCCAATTTAGCACAAAGCAAAACCTCCGTACTACAACAGAACGGAGGTTTTTTTCGGTGGCGCTTTAGCGCCGTACTTATACATTTATTGCGGTAGCCCGGTTCGAGGGTACGCAGGAAACCGGAAATCTGTCGCGTGACGTAAGTGCGATGCAATGTTTGCGCTTGCCCGACCGCGTCAATTCGCCCTTGAA